>NZ_JCACKR010000065.1:0-85113 GCF_059505485.1 Stenomitos rutilans | reverse complement strand
CCCTGGACTTGGCATGACCTTTTAACCTATCCCACCCTTGTCTGATGCACAACCGACAAGAGGCCGGTTAGCTAAATGTTACAGACGTTAATCAAATTCTATCGTTAGCAGCAAAGGTGCCTTCACCACAACTGTGAATTGACGCGTTCGACAGCTGCTTAACGATCGCCCAGTGAAGCCCGCAAAGCCGCAAGGCGATCGTTGAACTCGGTTTCGGAAAGACGCTGCACGTTTTGCCCTGGCTCAAAACAGTAGGCGAGATACTGCATATCGCGCTCTAGCTTTCCTGTCGTCGGGTTTGCAACTAACACATCCATCCCGCCATTAGCTGTAGCGACGACTTTCACGGGACGATCGTCGATTGTAAAGTACCAGGGAAACCCAGAATCTTGAGCCATACCATTCTCTAAGAAACGCGAATTGGTGCATTGCTAACTTTTAGCTTAGATTAGGTGAAAGCCATCGTTGAAGTTGGGTACTCTGTGGCAATGAAAATGTCTAGCGTCAAAAAAAAGCTGGTGCTTGTCGCGGTTGGAGTGAGCGTACTGGCGGCTGGAACCGCCGTTGGCTACTGGTGGCACAGCCAGCACGAATGGTGCGTACAATTCACGTCTAGCGGTGGGCAAGAAGTCACGTACAGTCGGGGTTGCATGAATCGCCAGCGCTACAAAAAGTGGACATTAACAGCGCTACGGACTGAAAGTTGAGCCAACACGACTGACACAAAGATTTAGTAAAAACTAAAGCCTCAAAGCTTGACTGGTGGTAAAAATCGGATCAATAGCTGTTTGCTGATAGCTGACCGCTCACGGCAAACCACTAGCCCACCAAATCTGGAAAAACCTCTTGGACAGCAGGATGGATAAGATGATGGTGTTGGACATTCAACCCGTGAGCCAGAGCCGGATTGCGATCGAGTGCCTCCAATCCATAGTTCGCCAACTGTATGATATAGGGCAACGTAGAATTGTTGAGTGCCTGCGTCGATGTCCAGGGAACGGCCCCCGGCATGTTTGGCACTCCATAATGCACAACACCTGCTTCAACATAGGTTGGGTGCGAATGAGAGGTCGGGCGCACCGTTTCAATGCAGCCGCCCTGGTCTACCGCCACATCGACAATGACTGAGCCGGGACGCATTTGCTGCACCATTGTCCGCGAGACCAATACAGGTGCTTTTCGTGCCAGCACCAGCACAGCACCAACGAGTAAATCGGCTTCAGGCACCACCGTTTCAATCTGGCTAACGTTGCTGTACAGTAATTCCACTCTGGAGCCAAACAACGTTTCGAGGTAAGACAAGCGATCGACATTGACATCCAAAATTTGCACCTGGGCACCCATGCCCACGGCGATTCGGGCTGCTTCTGTACCGACAACGCCACCACCGAGAATGACCACGTTACCGGGTTTTACACCTGGAACCCCACCGAGAAGGACACCCCGGCCACCCTGCTGCCGCTCCAGGTACCGCGCCCCAAACTGCACAGATAATCGTCCAGCAATGATGCTCATCGGAGCCAGGAGTGGCAAGCGCTGACCTGGAAGCTCTACCGTTTCATAGGCGATCGCCGTCGTGCCAGCGTCTAACAAAGCTTGGGTTAGCGCGCGATCGGCGGCCAGATGGAGATAGGTAAAGAGCATTTGCTCTTTTTGAAGATACGCGTACTCAGCGGGAAGGGGTTCCTTAACCTTAACCACCAGAGCATGATTCCAGGCATCTGCGGCCTCTGGCACCAGCGTTGCACCAGCCTGGGTGTACTCATCGTCTGTAAAGCCAGAGCCATTGCCTGCCTCTGTTTCAACGAAGACGGTATGCCCCTGCACTGTCAGGCTTCGCACACTATGCGGACTCAGCCCCACCCGGTATTCCTGATCTTTCGTCTCTTTGGGAACGCCAATATCCATCGCAACCTCACAAATTGCCTCTATTCCTAGCTTACGCTGGCAGCAGTGAAACTGTGGGGTTGCGGTCATAGCTATAAGCCGTCAGCCATTGGTAGAAAGTGAAGGAATGCAGGTGAAAGTCAAGCCAGCCACTTGCATAGTATGTCCCACTCAGCGAGCCTCCAAGACCATATGCGACGACGTCAGCCACCAGCGTTACGCAACGCCGTTGTCAGCCAACCACGCCAGGCCTTGCGGCGTCCAGCCGTGTCTGCCCCCGCTGTCTCTTCTCGGCCGTGGGGATGGCGAGAGCAGCGCTGGAGCTGACCGTTAAGGGGAGCAGCCGTGCGGCGCTGGCGCGGGCGACAGGTGCCCGCGGTGGGAGCAGTAACGCGGTGCTGAGCCCGCGCAGACCGGTTGTGGTGGCAAGCGGTCAAAGTCTCGCCACAAGCGGTAGCACAACGGTGTTGAGCGTTTCCCGAGTGGTTTGAGCGCGGGGTGCCGACTGGGTTGCCCGTGCTCACGGCGCGCTGGGTGCGCCGAGCGCTGGCTGAGCGTGTGCCAGTGGCATGGCACCCTTGGAGCGGGTCTGGGTTGGCGGCTGCTCCCCACTCCAAGCCAAGGCACGTGGATGCAGCCGCACGGGTGGAGCCGCAGTGCGGTGCACCGTGACCAACTGATGCACCGCGGCCAAGGCGACAAGGACCCTCCCAGCTTGCGCCGGTGCGGGGTCGCAGTCCAGGTTGGGCTCCGCTGGGCACACCGACCGCACCGCGGTCACGGACCCCACGGACGGCCCCCCTTGGGCGTGGCTGACCTTGACTGCCCTCGCTGGCGCGTGTGGCAGGTTGCCGCCCGCCGCCAGCGAGGGCGCGGTCTCACGGACTGGTGGACTGGCTCCAGCAACCGCAGCCAGCGGCATCGCTGGGCCGCCTGGCGCTTCGACGCCGTCTGGCGATGGAAGCCGCTGCACTCGCTGTCCCCTTGGAGCGCCGCGCCTTGGCAAGGCGTTTGCCAGGGGTCTCTCACTGCGCTCTTGCCCTTGCTAAGCGCACGACCCCCGACCCCCTGCCCGACCACCGGCAAAGCGCGACCTTGCTGGCCTCAAGACGGTACGCCACAACCCTCCCAAGCTCGACTGCTCGCCGTGCCCGTCCGTCTTGACAGGAACAGGTTTGTCTTAACTTGTGAGGAATGGCCGTCAGCTATCAGCCATTAGCGGTCATCTTTCAATGCGCCACTGTCCAGTTTGCTTCTAACAACCAACAACTTTTCTTGAATGCCCAACGGGCTATACAACCAACAACTTCTTTAGCCCTTTACCTTCTGCCCTCTGCCTTCTACCCGCCGCCTACGATCGTGACAATTTCCAATCGATCGTCGGGCTGCATTTCGGTTTGCTCCCAAAACTGACGGTGCAAAATTTCGCCGTTGTATTCCACCGCAACCAGGCGCGGATTTAAGCCGAGTTGTTCTAAGAAACCGGGGAGAGAGGTTTGGGAGTCGCAAGTACGCAGCTCACCGTTTACCTGAAGCGTAATCTGAGAAGGCATAAGAGTAGATGGAACAGTTGCTAACGGTGTGATGTTGCCATTACACCGACCCGTTGAGTGTACTTTGAGTGTATCTTTCTCACGGAGAAGCAACAAAGTTTGTGCGTCAACTGACGTGTCATGCCTGCTGCCTGATCGCCTCTCCCCTTTGCAGCGCCATGATAACCCCGTTCTGCCGCAACTGTTGTAACCCTTCCACTCCACACCCTACACCCCGAACCCTAACCCCCACCCCTCCATGCCCCCTTTACCAGAAATCACCCTGCGTCCGGCTGAGGACGGCGACTTGCCGCAGATTGTCCATCTCGATCGCCTTGCGTTTGCGCCCCTTAGTACCAATGCTGAGATTGAGCGTGAATGGTACGCACAGGGATTGGATCTACCCAATCGATCGCTCTTTGTTGCCGTTCAAAATGCGACGGGGCTTACGGTCAGCAGCTACGCTCAGCTTCGGTTGAACCTTTGCTTTGAAGGACAGATCTTTCCAACGATAGGGCTTTCAGCTGTAGCCGTTGCGCCTCATGCTCGTGGGCAAAAGCTAGCGCGGCTGATGGTCGAGCACGCGCTGAAGGACGGACAGGCACAGCAGCTTCCGTTGATGATGCTGTATCCCTTTCAGCATGGCTTCTATCGCAAGCTGGGTTGGGCCTGGGTCGGACGATCGCACCAATATCGCATTGCGACACGCCACTTGCCCCGGTATGTCGAGCGATCGCACATCGTGCCCTACGACCCTTTTCAGCATGAGCCGATGCTGCAAGCCATCTATCAGCGAGAAGCGCTAAAGCATAACGGTTGGGTGCGGCGGTGGGATTGGCAGTGGCAGTCTCGTGTGAAGCCTGTCACGGGGCGCGAAGTGTACTGTTACACGGAAGCAGGAGAAGCGCGAGGCTATGTAGTGGTGCAGTTTGCCCGATTGGAGCCACCGCAGAATAGCCTTGCTGCGATCGTGCAGGAATGGGTTGCGCCTACACCTGCCGTCTACCGAGGCATTCTGGGCTTTCTCGCTTCACTACGCGATCAGGTGGCGACGATCGTCTGGAATACCTATACCGACGATCCGTTTCCTCATCTATTGCAAGAACAACGCCGTGATCCAACCCTGGCTGCCATCCCGTCCGAATTCGGCTGGACGCATCATCTGGGTGCTATTAACGCAGGCTTTATGTGGCGCTTAGTGGACGTAGAAGCCGCGTTTCGCCTCCGCTCGATCCCCGCACAGCCACCTTTTACGCTCACCTTTCAGATCACCGATCCGGTGTTGGGCGATCATATTATCACCAGCGACTTTGCGGATGGCAAAATGCATCCTACCGTTCAGCCTGCAACAACCGTGATTAAAGCGTCGATCGAGCATGTGACCACACTGTTTGCTGGCTTTCGTCGGTCGCGCGACTTGCTGTGGACAGGCGAACTTGAAGTGGAAGGCGATCGGAGTTTGCTAGACAGCCTCGATCACGCCTGGGCAAGCACACCTCCCTTCTGCTGGGATTTCTTCTGAGGAAGTCTGTGGGCGATCGCGTGCGCTTCAAAAACTGAGTTTCTCCACAAAAGAAGCTCAATCATCTGGCTAAAAAGCTCGACGTTCCAAGTAAAAAACGGCAGCGATTGAGTAAAAAGCTCGGTTAGGGACTTGCTGAAAAATAACATCCCACGGCTCATCTACCCATCTACCCATACACTCATCCACTTCCTTTAACCTGGGATTTTGTTTGTTATCAGTTCCCTTATTAGAGCCATGAGGTCAACCTTTTAGGCTTTAAGGCAAAATCACGGTGCAAACCATACGCCAGTCCGGCTTGGAGTCTCTAGGCTAGAGGTATAAGTGGAAACACTGAACAGCGAAACGCGGCTTGACGATCGCCTCACCGCACTTGTTCTTTAATGTTTCTGCCCCCACCATCTGCAAAGCATTTATGACTCCCGCTAATGCTGCCTATTGAGCGATTTATTGTCCGTTGAAAAGAAAAATTAGGTTACATCGATTTCTACAAAGCCGACATTTCTTGATTGAGGCGAAGCAGGGTCGTGATCAAGCATACAGTTCCACCCTCAAAAGTGGCTGTCGCCTTGAACTTCAGAATTTGGTCAAACTGAGCTTCATCTCTAGCGAAGCCATGCCGAAGGCTTTACCACTAAAAACCTTTATGGCTGCGGTAATTCTGCTACATTGCTGACATTCTCCAATACTAGACTTGGGCTAGTGCGTTTAATTACGCCTGTCAGCACTTTACCAGGGCCAATTTCTACCACACGACTCACGCCCTCTTCAGGTAAGCGCAACGAAATCTCACGCCAGCGTACCCGGCCTGTCATCTGCTGACTGAGACGGGACTTGAGCACGTTTGCGTCCATGCTTGGAGCCGGATCAACATTTGAGAGCACCGGAATCTGTGCAGTGTTGAAGGCGATTTCAGAAAGCGTTGTTTGGAAGTCTGCGGCAGCAGGAGCCATCAACGGTGAGTGAAACGCACCGCTCACGTTGAGCTTCATCGCTCGTTTTGCTTTGACCTGACTCAACACGGATTCAACAGCAGCAGGCGTACCCGAAATCACTACTTGTCCAGCGTTATTGTCGTTTGCCAGCACGACATCAGGCGTTTGTTGAAGCTGTTGGTCAAGCTGTTCCTGGTTGAAGCCAAGCAAGGCGGCCATCATGCCATCAGACGCTTGATCCATGAGTTCTGCGCGTTTCTTCACCAGCCGCAGCCCCGCTTCAAACGCAAAAACTCCAGCCACGTAGAGCGCCACGTATTCTCCCAGGCTGTGACCCGCGGCAAAATCAGGTGCTTGCCCGCGCGATCGCACCAAGTCTGCCAGAATGCTTTCAATAACGTACAAACACGGCTGCGTGTAAAGCGTGCGCGACACTTTATCCTCTGGATGCTGGCAGATATCGGGTACCGACCAGCCTAAGATTTGTTCAGCCTGCTCAAATTTAGCACTGGCTTCTGGCAGATCGAACAAATCGCTGCCCATCCCGATCGCTTGTGAGCCTTGTCCTGGAAACACCCATGCAGTCTTGGTCATTGAAGTTGTTGGTTGTTAATTACTAGTTGTTAGAGAGGCGCCAGGAGCCAGCATGAATTCAAAACTCAAAACTCAAAACTTAATTACCGTCCCCATTGAAAAATGGCTGCGCCCCAAGTGAGTCCAGCACCAAAGCCTGACGTGATGATCGTGTCTCCAGCCTTGATTTTGCCCTGGCGGATTTCTTCATCTAGCGCTAAGGGGATTGAGGCAGCAGACGTATTGCCGTACTGGGCGAGGTTGCTGATGATCTTGTCGTGGGGAATGTTAAGGCGATCGCCCACAGCATTTAAAATCCGTTGATTCGCCTGGTGTAGCAGCAGCCAGTCTATATCTTCAACGTTCAGGTTCGCGCGAAAGAGAGCCTTTTCAATGACTTCGGGAACGCGACGGACGGCAAAGCGGTACACCTCCTGCCCATTCATTGTGATAGGGTGGAAGCCCCCCTGTCCGATCGTCACGCCATCCAGGAGTTCCTTTGGCTGTGGCTGGTACGCCAGGTTCAGGCATTGATTTTGCGTGCCATCGCTGCGAAGTTCAAAGCCGAGGAGGCGATCGTGTTCGTTTGCCTGCAGGACAACTGCTCCAGCCCCATCCCCAAATAAAATACACGTCCGGCGATCAGTCCAGTCCACCCACCGCGACAGCACATCAGCCCCAATGAGCAAAATGTTTTGATAAACCCCTGTGCGAATGAACTGAGCGGCTGTCACCAACCCAAACACAAAGCCAGAGCAAGCCGCCGTCAGGTCGAAAGCAACGGCTTTTTGTGCGCCTAACTCGCGCTGAATCTGATTGGCGCTACCAAAGAGGTCATCAGCCGTTGACGTTGCCAGAATGATGAGGTCTAAATCCATCGGCGAAAGATCTGCCATCGCGATCGCGCCCCGAGCAGCCTGAGTGGCGATCGTCGTTACCGTCTCGGTCGGTGTGGCAAGTCGGCGTTGACGAATGCCTGTGCGAGAGGCAATCCACTCATCAGAGGTTTCCACAAGCTGACTGAGCGTCTCGTTGTCAAGGGCTGCTAACGGGGCTGCTGAGCCGCTCCCTGTAAGCGCAATGCCTAAACCTGGTTGCTTTACGTTCATTGTTATCCATCACTTGCAGGATTGATCAGTCTGGCAATTGCCTAGTGCGCTGGCTGGGCTAACCGTCTTGCTGACTACTGACTGCTGATGTCTGGTTGTCCTCTTGATAGCGCGACTGAATCCGGTCTAGCACCCGGTTGTCGATCGCTTCCCGTGCAAGCCGCACGGCATTAAAGATTGTAGGTGCCTGAGAACTTCCGTGGCTAATGATGCATACACCGTCTACGCCCAGTAGTAACCCGCCGCCATGCTCAGCATGATCCATCCGTTGCTTAATGCGTCTTAAATTTGGCTTTAGCACTGAGGTACCTAGTTTGCCGCGAATTCCTTGAGGCAACTCCTCGCGTAAAATCTGTAGCGCTACTTCCCCTACAGCTTCCGCAAACTTAAGCAACACGTTACCCACAAACCCATCGCATACAATCACATCAAAATTGCCCGAAAGCACGTCACGCCCTTCGGCATTGCCCACAAAGGGAATCTGGGGGTTGTCTTGCAGCAATTGATGGGTACGGAGCGCTAATTCGTTACCTTTACTCGGCTCCTCTCCAATGTTGAGCAACCCTACTTTGGGGTCGGCATTGCCAAGCACGTATTGAGAGTAGACCGTGCCCATAAAGGCAAATTGCTCTAAATATTTGGGGCGACAGTCAACGTTTGCGCCCACATCCAAAATGATCACAGGCTTGCCAGCAATCATGGTCGGCAAAACGGCCCCGATCGCAGGACGATCGATCCCTGGCAGGCGACCTAAACGCAATAGCGCCGATGCCATAGCCGCGCCAGAGTGGCCTGCGGAAACCACCGCATCTGCCTGCTTGCGCTTCACTAAGTCCATCGCCACATTAATCGAAGCTTTAGGCTTGCGCCTCAGGGCACTCAACGGCTCTTCGCACATTTCGATCGTGCCTTCAGCCGGAATAATTTCCAGCGGCGAGGCGCTTGAATGCTGCTTTACAGCGGCACTCACCTCCTCCGGATCACCGACCAGCAAAACCTTAACACCCAATTCTTCTTGTGCTCGGAGTGCTCCAGCAACAATCTCAGCCGGAGCATGGTCTCCACCCATTGCATCAATCGCAATCCGTGCCTGCGTCGATCCCATTGGTCAAACTTATATAAACCTTAGCAATTCTACCAGATGGGCACGCCTCTACGAAAACCTCAAAAGCAACTGCAAATTGCCGATTGAACCGCTGCGATCGCGCAATCAAGTGGCTCGATCGCAACTAGCAAAAGCGCCTCTAGCGGCTGCTAGAAAGCGACACGGTATCGAGTAAGAAACCCAAATTAGTTGGCGCGGCTGGAGATTGAGCCAGTGCCAGCAAAATTAACGTCAGCGCGAAAGCGCCAGCCTCAAGCGTCTTAATAAGCTCCGATCGTCTTAATGGCATACGTAATATTGGTTGCTAGAAGTGTGAGGCGAAAGTGATGATAAGGCAAATTTAAAGCGTTTAGGCTTGAATCAAATCAATCTCCGGTTAGAGACCTGCAAAGAGATGGAACCGTGCGAACTGAGACCACACTGTTGGTGGGAGTTCGATCGATGCCTGGACGACAACCAGCCGATCAGGCCAGATTGGGTCAAACTATAGCTGAGAGCACAGTAGAACCTTCACTGACACTGATCGAAGCTAGTGGTAAAGATATACCGATTTTCGCTTCAACGGAGTACACCCGATACCCCACACCCAATAGCCTGACTGCAAGCAGCTATATCTTCACTTGTCCTAAAAGGCTACAGGGCAGCCACGTTAAGGCCGCGAGCCTAAAACAGTGTGGCTTCGGAGTGAGGA
The DNA here is from genome assembly GCF_059505485.1 of Stenomitos rutilans. Taxonomy (NCBI): domain Bacteria; kingdom Bacillati; phylum Cyanobacteriota; class Cyanophyceae; order Leptolyngbyales; family Leptolyngbyaceae; genus Stenomitos; species Stenomitos rutilans. The sequence goes on along the minus strand of NZ_JCACKR010000065.1, from coordinate 75,759 downwards.
ATGGGCACTCTTCTATCAAGGAAAATCGTCCTCATCCAGTTCATTCGTTTCCTTAGTCATCAAGCTCGATTCATCGCTGTCTCATGAGTTCAACCGTGCATTCTCGCCGTCTCTACTCCTCGCTGGTTATTCTAATGGCTCTAGGCTTATCTGCCTGTCAACGAGGATACTCTCAACCGCTTCGTCCTGCGCCGCTACGGCAAGATGACTTGATTCAGGTCTACACCAATCATGAACCGGCCTCACGCTATACCGAGCCGTACCGCAAACAGACGCGCGATGGAGATGATTTAGAGCAAATCATTGTGGATACGATCGCCGCTGCCCACTCAACAGTCGATGTCGCTGTACAAGAACTGCGGCTACCCAAAATTGCGGCGGCACTGGCAGAACGACGGGCAGCAGGGGTTAAAGTCCGAGTCATTCTAGAAAATACGTACTCCCGCCCACTCAGCACTTTTACCGCTGACGAGATTGCCAAACAGCCAGAGCGCGATCGCGGACGCTACGAGGAGTTTCGTCAATTAGTCGATCGCAACGGCGATGGTCAACTGAGCCAGGACGAAATCAGTCAAGGGGATGCGTTAGTGATGCTCGATCGTGCGAAAATCCCCCGCATCGACGATACAGCCGATGGCTCTGCTGGTAGCGCCCTCATGCATGACAAGTTTGTGATCGTCGATGAGCGTATGGTCATCGTCACGTCAGCCAATTTCACGACTAGCGATGTGCATGGAGACTTCAAAGCGCCTACCAGCCGGGGCAATGCCAACAACATGCTAAAAATCAGCAGTGCCGAACTGGCAGCCCTCTTTACGCAACAATTCAACGTGATGTGGGGCGATGGGCCGGGTGGTAAACGAGACAGCAAGTTCGGGGTGAAAAAGCCGTTTCATCCAGCCCAAGCGGTCGCGATCGGTGCCACTACGGTAGAAGTGCAATTCTCACCCACTCGCCCGTCGATTCCCTGGGAGCAGAGCAGCAACGGCTTGATTGGCAAAACGCTAAGTACAGCAAAGAAATCGGTTGCCATGGCCTTGTTTGTTTTCTCCGAACAGAAATTAGTGAACCTGCTGGAGACCGTGCATCAACATGGGGCAGACGTGCGAGCCTTAATTGAGCCCGGTTTTGCGTATCGCTCCTATAGCGAAGCACTCGACATGTTGGGGATTGCCCTCGCTGAGGACTGTAAGCAAGAAGCCGCAAATCGCCCCTGGCAAAACCCGATGGCAACGGTCGGGGTGCCTCGCCTTCCGCCCGGAGACCTGTTGCACAACAAATTCGGCATCGTGGATCAAGAAATCGTCATCACAGGCTCTCATAACTGGACAGATGCCGCCAATACAGGCAATGACGAGACGGTGCTGGTTGTGCATAGCGCGATCGTCGCCGCCCACTATCAGCGGGAGTTTGAACGCCTCTACACCAATGCGATTTTAGGTGTTCCTCCAGCGGTTCAAAAGAAAGCCAATGCTCAGCGGCAACAGTGCCAATCGCGGCCATCGGCTTCAGGCGAACCGCATGCGATCGTGACAAAGAGTCGTTATGGCAAAACGCGTGAAAAGCCCCACTCAACGTCAACAGCGTCCGCTTCCGCTTCGAAAAACGCAGTTGCAGTACCACCAAACCAACGAGTAAATCTGAATACAGCCACGCAAGCAGAACTAGACGCGCTACCTGGGGTGAGTACTAAACTCGCAAAACGCATTATGGCCGCTCGCCAAGAACACCCCTTTACATCTCTGAACGATTTAGCACAAATTCCTGGTATGAGTGCTAAGCGGTTGAAGCGGTTAGAGACACAGGTAACCTGGTAACCCGTAGGCAATAAAGATGATTACAGTTGCATGCTGACAAACGATGTTCAGCTGCATCACGGCGGGATGAAGTTGCCCTTGCCAGTGATCGATCTAAACCATTAGCGATGAAGTAAAAGCTCTCAATGAAACTGACGCGTTCTTAAAGCGGTCAGTGGTCAGCCATCAGCGGTCAGCCCATCTAGCCAGTTCAGTTTCATTGCGTCCGGTTATTCATTGCGTCCGGTTGCTGGCCCTAAACAAGTACCCTAAAAAAAGGGTTGGGTCGCCCGAACACGACCGTATTTGAATTGATTGTCATGTTTACACTGATCGCCTGTCGAATCGGTGAAGCAATGGTTTAACCCACAATCCACAATTTAGCCGTAGATCGCTTTGAGTTTTAAAGACAGCGGTAACCCTGCTCTCGATGCGAATGCCATTGCACTCAGTTTGGTGTGGAGGGAAGGCGGTTGCTTGGGCCAGGGTGCTGTCCAACGGGTGCCACCACCAACTCGACGGCCTGGAACACCTTCTCTTTCGGCTTTTGCAGGGCTGGCGAGTGATAGCATCAGAGCTAATAAAGAAACCCCGATCATGAGTTGACGCATAGGTATTGAAATGATAGACGCCCAATATGTCCACAATCGCAAAGCCAGCGCCATCTCACCAGCGTTGAACCACTGAAGTCATTTTTGTTTAAATCAATCAATACGCTTTACAATTGCATGCCATCACGTAAATTTACGGGGTTGCTGATATACATCGTCATCTTACCAAATTGGCTTTCTGCTGAAGTTCAATAGGTATGTACTAGAAAGGCATGATCGCACAGGCTACGCTTGCTGTAAATAGCTGCGACTCGCTGACTGGGGCGCTTTCACAATTCTGTGCCCAAAGGGTTCTTTAAGAGAATGCAATTGTTATCCTGAAAGGGCAACGCCAATCGCAACCGCTGTGCCATCAGAAGCCATGACTCAACAACCTGCTCGTATTTGTATTCTTGGTGGAGGCTTTGGGGGTCTCTACACAGCTCTACGTCTCGGTCAGTTGCCCTGGGTGAAGCAAGAGAAACCAGAAATTATTTTGATCGATCGCCGCGATCGCTTCCTGTTTGCCCCGTTGCTGTATGAACTGATGACGGGTGAACTGCAAACCTGGGAAATTGCCCCACCGTTTGAAGAATTATTGGCTGGTACGGGGGTGCGCTTTCATCAAGGGACTGTGACCAGTGTTGATCTGGCAGCAAAGCAAGTACACCTCCAGGATGGTCATGCGCTCTCGTTCGATCAACTGGTGCTGAGTCTAGGGGGTGAAACGCCGCTTGATCTGGTACCAGGAGCGGCAGAACATGCGCTGCCGTTTCGTTCGATTACTGATGCTTATCGATTGGAAGAACGGTTGCGGGTGCTGGAAGAGGCAGATATGGACAAGATTCGAGTGGCGATCGTGGGCGCTGGCTACTCTGGTGTGGAGCTAGCATGCAAATTGGCTGATCGATTGGGTAAGCGGGGTCGCATTCGCCTGATTGAGCAAGCCGACCAAATTTTGAGAACATCGCCTGATTTCAATCGTGCAGCAGCAACTAAAGCCCTGGAGGCACGCGGTATCTGGATTGATTTAGAAACGGGAGTTGAGGCGATCGCTGCTGATACGATCGCCCTTTCCTACAAAGGCAATGTGGACACTATTCCCGTTGATCTCGTGCTGTGGACGGTTGGAACCCGCGTCACTGAAGTGATTAACGCGTTGCCGCTAAAGAAGAATGCGCGAGGGCAGATTGTCGTAACTCCCACGTTACAGTCCGTTGATTACCCAGATGTCTACTCGCTGGGCGATCTGGTTGATTGTCAAGATGCCGAGGGGCAACAAGTCCCTGCAACGGCTCAGGCCGCCTTCCAGCAATCAGAATACGTGGGTTGGAATCTTTGGGCTTCGCTCACCGATCGACCACTATTACCATTCCGCTACCAACATCTCGGCGAAATGATGGCTCTGGGTGCTGATAATGCCACGTTGACTGGCTTTGGGCTAAAGCTGGATGGCCCGGTTGCTTATGTGGCAAGGCGCTTGGCGTATCTCTACCGGATGCCGACGTTAGAGCACCAAGTGCGTGTTGGTCTGAACTGGATGGCTCAACCGTTGCGTGATGTGATTGGTGCGATCGAGCCGTAGCAAACGGTTTGATTTAGGAATGAGCCTGAGCTTGAGAAGTTCATCACGACTTCGGGAATACTAACTTAAAGAGACAATCGCTCCCTAAGCAATTCGTGAAGCGAACAGATCTCTGCTCTCAGTCCTTCACATTGCTACCGGATGTAATACGTGTCTCTTCTTAGTGTCGTATGGTCGCTCAATGGGTGTTTCATCAACGCCTTGAAACGGTTGATCCAATGCCCCGATCGATTGAGGCGATCGCGCTTGCTTCGTAGCGATCGCTCCCCTCAAAACAGTAGGTAACTCAGTGGTGGGGTGAGGTGAAAATTGGGCAAATTTTAGATGGCATACGTCTTCATTTCATGGAGTCAGGGGCAAGTACCAGAGTATTGAGGGTAGTGAGATGCGTGCGAGTGAACTCCTGAAGCGCTATGCCGCAGGAGAAAGAGACTTCAGCAAAGTCAGCCTGTGGGGAGCCAATCTCAGCAAAGCGAGCCTGCGAGGCATTGACCTACGGCAAGCCGATCTGAGAGGGGCAAATCTGCGCGGTATCGTTTTACGAGAAGCGTGTATGGATGGCGCAAAGCTGGCTGAAGCCGATTTGACAGGAGCCAACCTATGGGGCGTCGATTTACGGGAAGCTGACTTGCAGTGTGCAAATTTGACAGAAGCCAACTTAACTGGGGCAGATTTGCGACAGGCGTGTTTGGTGCAGGCAATTTTGAATAAGTCAAATCTAAACTCGGTTAATTTCAGCGAAGCCGACCTGAACAGTGCCCACCTCTGGGGCGCAAATCTTTGTGCTGCAAAGCTGATCAATATTGACTTGCGGAGTGCCAACTTGCGAGGTGCGTATCTCTGTCAGGCGATTCTAAGCGGTGATTTACGCGAAGCAAACTTGAGTGGTGCCAATTTGAGTTGGACTATCTTGACCGGAGCAAACCTGCAAGATGCCATCTTGAGTGAAGCTGAGTTGAGCAGTGCAAACCTCACAGGCGCTAATTTAACGAGTGCCAAATTGCGGGGTGCCGACTTGCGCGGTGCCGATTTGAGTGATGCTGACCTGACCGGAGTGAACCTGAATGAGGCCAACCTCTCAATGGCAAAATTGACTGGCACGATCCTCAACGGTGCCACGCTCAGCGGTACCGATCTGCGCGGCACCAATCTTACCGAAACCAACCTTACTGAAACCAATCTGCTGGGTGCAAATTTACGCGGTGTAGTCATGCCAGATAATACAACTAGCGGTTGAGTTGCTAGCAGGTGACTTCTTGGCACCCTTGGCAGTTGTGAATGACGGATGAGTGTAAGTGTGTGCATGAACTGACAAAATACCCTCAAGTGATTTTTCTAGATGCTGTGGGTACTCTGTTTGGCGTAAAGGGCAGTGTGGGAGCGGTCTACGCAGATGTCGCGCAGCAATTTGGCGTAGAGGTTTCGGCTGCGGCGTTGAATCGATCGTTTTTTCAAAGCTTTCAAGCAGCGGGTAGGCCAGCCTTTAGTGTCACAGAACCAGCAGCGCTGCGGGCACAGGAGCTTGAGTGGTGGTTGACGATCGCCACCACCACCTTCAAGCAAGCAGGCGTATGGCAGCAGTTCTCCGACTTCGATGAGTTTTTTACCGCACTCTACGCGCACTTTGCTACTGCCGCACCGTGGGTTATGTATCCCGATGTCAAACCCGCCTTAGAGCGCTGGCAGCGTATGGGCGTCACATTAGGTATCCTGTCTAACTTTGATTCACGGATCTACTCAGTCCTCAAAGCGCTTGCCTTAGAGCCGTTCTTTGCGTCCGTTACCATTTCTACCGAAGCAGGAGCCGCCAAGCCTGATCCCAAAATTTTTGCGATCGCCCTTCAAAAACACCGCTGTAAAGCGATCGCTGCATGGCATATTGGCGACAGTTTTGAGGAAGACTACCAGGCGGCAAAAGCTGTAGGCATACGTGGGATTTGGCTGCGGCGAAAATAGGTTTTCGGTGTAGGGTAGTAGAGACGTTTTTGGAACGTCTGTACTGATCAAAAGGCAGCTTGATTGTTGGTTATGACCCTGAAACCGTCTCAAATTTTGAGCCAACTCCGAGAGAAGCGAAATGACTTTGCTACGTTTGACCAAACAACGGTACAGGCCCTTGAAAAATACCGTCAGGCACTTGCAGCCGCGTCTCAGGAAACAGACACAGCACTGCTAGAGCAATTAGCGGAGTTTGTAGCCAACGATCGTGGTGCAGAACCGCTAGAACCACTAGGCGACTATCCTCACTGGCTTATGGCATCAGGGCTAACGTGGTCAAGTCGAGAAGAGAGTCATACCTGGGTGCGCGATCGCCTCACAGATGTTGCGACCTTTGCGGTGGATGGCTCCCAAATCTATCCCAGCAAAGATTTCTCGATTCCAGTCGCACTGGTGCAAATTGGGTGGTTTGAAAACTTGCACCACTCCGGTGGACAGTATGAGAAGGATATTGATGTTGACATCATGACTCCAGCGGATCTCAAGGCAAACACCAGTGGCGATCCGGTCGATCGACGGGTGAATATGCGCCGCTTTGAGATGGAAACCGATCGGCTGGTGCAGTACATGGAAGACCGGGCAGGCTGCAACAACTGTCTCGCTTTTTTAGACGGGTCGCTGGTCGTCACATTTGCCGAAGCCTTTGATGAAAAGACTCAGCAGTTTTATGTTGACTGCGTGGTGCGTCTCCTTCAAGCCAGCGAAAAGTGCCGAGTGCCCTTAATTGGCTATGTGGATACCTCCTATGCCCGCGATTTAACGTTGATGTTGCAACGGCTTACACCAGGGTTGCCCGATGCGCCTGCCATTCACGATGCGTCGCTGGTGCGAAAAATGGAGTGGGGCGATCGCACACCGCTCTTCCGCTGCCGCCGCCCAGGGATTCTCAAAGCCTATCCAGGAGCCATTGCTAGCCGCATCGCCTTTACCTATCTCAAAGCCCACGATGGCTTCCCTGTACGCCTGGAACTGCCTACCTGGATCTATCACGAAGGGCTGCTAGAAACCGTTCTCGACTGGGTGCGGGGCGAAATCATCATCGGTAGTGGTTATCCCTACGTGATTGAAACTGCTGACCAGACTGCCGTGCTTCAAACGACCGATCGCCAAACGTTCTATCGTCTTCTGCAAGACTGGGCGGAGGAAGAAAACTTGCATTTGAGGCTTTCGCGCAAAATGGTGAGCAAGGCGAGAAGGCGGTAGAGGAAGAGAGGGGAGAGGAGGAAGTAGGGGAAGCAGAGAAGTTTTGAGATTTAAGTTTTGAGTTAAAAGCTGATGGCTGAAAGCTGACCGCTGAAAGATATCAGGATGAAGGGCAGCATAGAATTGAGATCTGCCTGCTGCGAGGACAGTTTGAGATGAATCTAGCGAAGACGAATCTGGCAACGCCGAAACGCTTCACGATCGCGGAATATCGCCGCCTGACCGAAATTGGCTTCTTTGGTGAGGACGATCGCGTTGAATTGATTCGTGGAGAGATTAATAGGATGGCGGCGAAAGGCACAGCGCATACGGTCTGTTGCAGCAATCTTTTAGCTGCTTTAGCTACACTGATTGCTGGACAGGCAACTTTGCGATGTCAAGATCCTATATCTCTACCGTCAAGCAGCGAACCTGAACCAGATTTTGCGATTGTCCGCTTTCGGTCAGATTATTACCTGGCTGGGCATCCCACGCCGGAGGATACTTTTTTAGTGATCGAGATTGCGGATTCTTCGCTGGATTACGATCGCGAGGTGAAGCGATCGCTCTACGCGGAGGCAGACATTACTGATTATTGGATTTTCAATTTGATCGAACATTGCCTGGAGGCGTACAGTGAGCCTTACCAGAACGGAGACCTGTTCGACTATGCCGTGAGACGAGTTGTTTTGCCCAAAGGCACGATCGCGCTACCTGATCTTTCAGCCTCGCCGCTTAATGAACCTGGCGATCGACCACGTTTGGAGCTTCAGCTTGCGCAAATCTTTCCCCCTGCCTGATCAGTGTGTGCCTGATTAGTGTGTGGACAGGGGGCAATCACTACGAGTAGCCGTGTTCTGCCAGAAACGCGGGGGTTAAGCTTTCGGGCGCAAACGATGCCCTCTCGCGTCCTGCCTCCACGCCATGATGCAGAAACTTGTCTACGTATTTACCGAGAATGTCGCCTTCCAGATTAACCATGCTGCCTGGACGCAGGTAGTTGAGGTTGGTTTCGGCGTAAGTATGGGGAATCACCGCCACCATAAACCACGTGCCCGCAGGATCACAGTCGGCGATCGTCAGGCTAATGCCATTCACCGCGATGCTGCCTTTGGGGATGATATACCGGGCGATCTGCGCTTGGTTCGTCGTGAAAGTCATTTCCCACGAGGTTGCGGTTTGAGCAGAGGCTTGCAATTGTCCGGTACCGTCTACATGTCCAGTCACAAAGTGACCACCAAGCTTACTGCCAAATCGCAAGGACGTTTCCAGGTTGACCAGCGTGCCGTCTTCTTGCCCCAAACTGGAGCGATCGCGCGTTTCGGGCGAGGCATCGGCCATAAAGCCCTGTGGCAAAAGCTCCACAACGGTGAGGCAGACCCCATCTACTGCCACACTGTCGCCAATTGCTAAGTCTTGCATGAGTAATCCGGAGGTAGCAGACAGGCACGTGATTCTTAACCTATCAACCCCAAGAGACTGTAACGTCCCCAAACCTTGAATCAGACCAGTAAACACAGGCGTTTCTCAAACTTTGCTAAGGTTCAACCAATTTTGCTCTCTTTGTGCCAAAAGGTATTGCCACTCGACACTTGAGAAACGTTTGCGGATTGTCAAATTTGCTCAATGATCCACTAGGATCGGGGCAGAAATCAGGGCATACTTAAGGTCAAAGACCTTGCATCATACAATAGCTGGCTTATTTCGATCTCAGCTCTGCCCTTTCTAGTTCTAGCGTTTTCTGTTGCCCTTGTGGTCTGTCCCGTTAGACTTAGATGACCTTTTGGCTCATACAATGACTAATGTTCCAAGCCACCCTCGCCGAAACCTCCTAGAGCCAAGAATTCATCGGCTTAAGCCTATGTTCTCTTCCATTCAGGTTCGTTACGCTGACTCCCGTTTTCTTCAGGTATTCTAGAGGCTAAGACGATGATTGAAATGAAAGTCGCTGGAATTGCATTGGATGCCGCCACACGCAGCCCAATCGTGCTCTTGCGAGATTCCACCGAGCGACGACAGTTGCCAATCTACATCGGTCAGGATCAAGCAAAAGCGATTATGAGCGTTTTAGAGAATCAAACGCCGCCACGCCCACTCACCCATGACCTGTTCGTAAACCTCCTGGAAGAATGGGATATGAGCTTGGAGCGCATCGTAATTCACTCCCTACAGGACAACACGTTTTACGCCATGCTTACCGTGTCTCAAGGCGAGACCAAGAAAGAAATTGATGCTCGTCCCAGTGACGCGATCGCCATCGCCCTTCGCACCAACAGCCCCATCTGGGTGCTCGAAGAAGTGGTTGCCGATGCCTCGATTCCCGTCGATCGTGATGCTGACGAAGCCGAACGCAAAGCCTTCCGTGATTTTCTCTCCAACCTTCGCCCCGAAGACTTTTTACAGCGCGGCAACCTCAGCAGCGAAGAAGCGCAGTAGGGGAAGTGAGGGGTGAAGGGGAAGCAGAGGAAGCAGGGGAAGCAGGGGTGGTTGAAAGGCGAAGAATAACTTCTGACTTCTGACTTCTCTAACAACCAACAATTAACAACCCTTCCGCCTCTATGCAATATCGCCGTTTTGGCAAAACCAATCGATCGCTCTCGGTGTTCTCGTTAGGAACGATGCGGTGTTTGGCTTCGGCAGACGTGGCGTATCAGACGCTTCAAGAAGCAGTGAGGCTGGGTGTAAACCACCTGGAGACGGCGCAGGGGTATGGCAAAAGTGAGGATTATTTAGGAACTGCTTTGCAGAAAGGTTTGGGCGTGCCGCGATCGCAGTTGTTCATTACGACAAAGCTGGTGCCCACGGTAGATGCAGCGACGATGGCGCAGGCCATTGATCAGTCGCTCGATCGCCTCAAGCTAAACTACATCGACGGACTGGCGATTCACGGCATTAACACCTGGGAGCATCTGGATTGGGTAAAGGCAGAAGGCTGTATGCAAGCGGTACAGCAAGCTGTTGCAGAGGGGCGCATTCGGCATGTCGGCTTCTCGACGCATGGGCCGCTGGAGGTGATTCTGGCGGCGATCGCTACGGGTCTGTTTGAGTTTGTCAATCTGCATTACACCTATTTTTTTCAGCGCAATGCCCCTGCGATCGACCTGGCACAGCAGCAGGATATAGGCGTGTTCATCATTTCGCCTGCGGATAAGGGTGGCTTGCTCTACACGCCACCCGAAACGCTGGAGCAATTGTGCCAGCCGTTTTCGCCACTAGAGTTGAACTACCGCTTTCTGCTGAGCGACTCTAGAATCACGACGCTCAGTGTGGGGGCTGCGACTGCCAATGAGTTGGCGTTGCCATTAGCGGTTGCCGATCGCGTTGAGCCACTGTCGGCAGAAGAAAGCGCCGTTTTCCAGCGGTTAGACGATCGTCAAGCTCAGGCGTTGGGGAGCGATCGCTGTCATCAGTGTTATGCCTGTTTGCCCTGTCCTGAAGGTGTTCACATTCCAGAAGCGCTGCGGTTGAGAAATTTGGCGATCGCTTACGATATGACTCAGTTCGGCCAATACCGCTATCGTATGTTTGAGACTGCAGGGCACTGGTTTCCTGGCAACAAAGGCAATCGTTGCACAGACTGCGGTGACTGCCTGCCTCGCTGCCCCGAAGCCCTAGACATTCCAACACTGCTACGCGATACCCACGAGCGGCTGAACGGCGCAGCCAGACGCAGACTCTGGGAGTAGATGGAGAGGTGCGATCGCAAAATGACGACTCAGCGCCAGCACGCGCCCGATCCCCTAAACACTGCACTTTTATGGCGCTTAGCTAACCAGTGGCGGCTGTTCGCTAGGTGCGGGTGCCAAATATTGCGCCAGTTTGGCATTGGGACGCATCGACTTCAGCACATACTCTAAATTCTCGCTGGGGCGGGCGATGACATGGGACGAGAGATACAGTTGCTTCTCTCCCGGTACGCCTTTAGCGGCTTCAACACCCGTCTCTACGGCAATGCTGACCTCAGAGACATCACCCCGCACAATCACCGTATAACGAGCGCCGCTGACCTTTTCCATCCCGACCAGTATGACGTTTGCTGCCTTGCACATCGTATCTGCCACCGCCAATGCAGGAGGAAGACCCAACACTTCAACCATCCCAACCGCATTCGCCATTGTATTCTCCAAAATTGTCTTGTCGAGCTTGCCCTGGGCACACTAAATCGCCAGCGCACGTCACTGCCTGACTGTTCAAGTAAAACATACCGAGTCCCCTTCTGGTGTATCCTCACGCGGTGGAAGCCCAACGATCGCCTCTAAAACAATTCGTCGATCGCGTCATCTTTCGTGTTTGTGTTGCGTTGAGGTGTCTCGCGGTTGAAGGTCATGTGGATCGATCGCGTTTGCTCGCCATCTGCCGCAACGGCAATAATGGGGAAGTTGAGCACTCCATCCTGGAATGACATGTGGAACCGGAAGGTACCATCGGGGTTGAGTTGGATCGGGCGACCGTCGATCGTCACTATCGCGTCAGGCTCTGTTGCACCATAAATAATCAGTTCGGCATCGGCGATCAGCCAGAATTTGCGCGATCGAATCGGTGGCATGGATGCGCCAAAGCCAATGCCCGACATGGTTAAGCCCGACATGGTTAAGCCCGATAGCGTAGGAACACCGGGCGCTACTCCCATCCCTACACCTGACGGAAACACGTAGGAACTGATGGCTTGCTGTGGCATTTGCTGCATGGAGCCAAATAGAGACCCTGCGACGCGCAATGCTTCGGCAGATTGGGTTAAGCCAAAGATTTGATCATAGATGGGGTTCTTCTCAGACGCTGCGGTGCGCTGCTCAGGCGATTCAAGCTTCAGTAGCGTCTTACCGCGCAAGTCCTCATCCCAGGCGACTGAGATGAAGTGATCTTCAAACCAGTCGGAGGGATAGACGGGCGGAATTCGGACTGGGTTTGATCGCGCCAACAGTAACCAACGACCATCCTCGGTAAGGTAGCCAATTTCGGCTACGTAGTCACGATCGCTTACCGGAATCGGCACATACCAGTCACGGGCTAGCTCATCACAATCATACTGCTGCAAGCTGTGGGCACTGGTTTGATGCAGGTCAACAGCGGTAACATCATACAGCCGCAGGGCAAGCTTCTGCCCACCTTGTCGCCGTAGTTCTTCCTTATGTTCGCTGGGGGTATCCCAGTAAGCGTAACCCCACTGCGGATCACGAGGCATGAGGACGATGCGGCTTTCGCCATAGCCCTCTGGCAGTTCGGGCAGTCCTTCATCGACCGATGCCAAGGCCCCGCTGCTGAGGTCGGTTTGCCCAACGTTATATTTAACCGCTTCCACATCAGCCTGGGCCTTGTCGTTAGATAATGCGGCTAAGGCTGCCAGACCAGCTCCGGCTGCCAGCGTTGCGCCTCCAACCACGTTCGCGTCTCCTGCTTGAATGGTTGGGATGCGGATCGAGTTCGACCGCGCCAGTGATAGCCAGTATCGATCTTCTGTGATGTAACCTACTTCGGCAAGGTAGTCGCGATCGGGCCGAACGGTGGTCGTATGTTGCGTGCTATTTTCTGCAACCGGAAACTCCTGAAAGCTTTGAGGGCGCTGCTCATTCAGGTTCAGCCCGGTGACATCGTACAGCCGTAGTTTCAGGATGCGCCCTCCTTGCTGACGCACTTCAGCTTTGTGAGCATCTGGTGCCTCCCATTCTGCAAACGCCTGGTAGTTATCTTGCGGAGCCAGGGTAATGCGGCTACGGGCGCTTCCTCCCCCGTTGCTTGCTAAACCTCCCAGTGCAGCCGCTCCAGCCGCAGCAGCCATGCCCCCTGCGACGATCGCGGCTCCTGGTACACCTTCTTTGGGTGGGATGACAGCAGGTAAAGGAGGTTCTACGGGGGGAACGGTATCCGTAGGTGATGCCACAGCGGGCGGTGCAACTACCGGCGGTGCAACTATCGGCGGTGCAACCGTGGGTGGCTCAATAACGGGTGGTGGGTCGATCTCCAGACTCTCTGCTTCTTCAGGAGCCGCTAGCCCAGTCAGCCCTGCTGCTCCAGCCCCCGCTGCCACTGTGCCTCCTGCGATCGCAGCATCCCCAGCAGAAACAGCCCCAGCGACAGGAGGCACCTCTGCTGGTGGGACAACGGGTGGAGTGGGTAGGCGATCGAGCGGTGTTGCAATACCAGGTGGCGTCACAGACGCAGGGGCTGCCCCACGACCCCTTAACCAGAGCCAGAGCGGGATGCCGATTAGAGGCAACAGTAACAACCACCAGGGCGATACGCCTTGGGGTTCAGTGCTTGCTGTGGGTGACACAGCCGCCGCGTCGGGATTAGTGGAAGCACTTGCTACAGGGCTAGGAGACGCAGATGGGCTAACAGGTGCTGGGCTGGTATCAGCCGCTGCTTGCGTGCCTGTTTCCCGTGCGGCTTCGATCATGGCCTGACTGCTGGATGCGGTTGCCACGCCCAAGAACGCAAGCACCCCAGGGCTAGGAGTCCCTTTATAAACGTATGACAGCGGTTGCGAGAAGGGGTAGCGCGGGTCATCTGGCAGCGTTTTGTGCATGGAGATGATGCGGACATCTTGACGATCGAGTACCTGATCGGCGATCGCATACCCAATGCCGTCTGTTCCTAACGCCTGAATCACTTCGCCAGTGCTGTCTTTCGTTGTTTGTTTTGCCGTCTCACCTGTCTTAAAGGGAGCTTTTTGGAAGACAGGATAGGGACGAAAGGCTTGACGTGTATCGCTGTAGTCAGGGCGATCGACAAAGCGAATGGAACCTGGAGTACCACCCAGTTCAGACCAATTCTTAATTTCGCCTCGAAAAATTCTGGCAAACTGCTCAAACGTAATGTTGCCAGTAAACGGGCTATTCGGCCCTACGATAATCGCAATCTTGTGACGCGCGATCGGCTTGGCGACCAGCCCTTGCTGCTTTTCTTGGGTTGTCAATGGGCGACCGATCGCCGCTAGATCGACCGTTCCATCTAAGAGTGCTTTCAAGGCCGCATCACTGCCTTCCTCGGCTAGGGTGATACTGGTACCGACATACTTCGCCTCATAGACTTTTTTCAGTGCCTGATTGATGGTCGCCATGCTGCTTGAGCCATCAATCTTGACCGTTGTGCCTTGAGGAATCACATTGGGTGAGGAGACTGACGGAGCCGATGATTGCGCTAGCACTGGATCAATAGCAAGTAGCGTTGCCAGGGGCCTAGAAGCCGTAAGCAGGGCTAAGAAGAGTACCAGACCGAGAATGGGAGTGTCTTTAGAAGGCGACGTTCGTTGCGGCATTGTGGTAAAAGCTTTTGGAACACTCTATATAAAGTCCCTGATTGGAAGCAGCCTAAAGCTAAAAGCAGCCTAAGCAACCCTAACTGAGGTTAACTTTTGCAAAGGACGAGCCAATTATACCGCCACCACGTCAGAGGTAAAGACAGGCGAGAAAACGAATTTTGCATAAGGTTATAACCTATACCGCTATATCCTCTCATACGAGGGGCTTTGGATGATTCAGCGCCCCCCAACTCGCCCGACCATCAAAAAGCTCGGTTTTTACGCACGTGCACGGTAGAGCTTCATCAATAATTCATTCTTTCTTGATGGAAAATTAGCCTAAGCACCAAAGGCATAGCGTATATTTAAGTTGTCTCAAGGCAAATTATCAGTACTTCTATACGTAAGCCCCTCCAGTTCTACCCGAATTGGGGGGTATTTTAATGCTCGAAGGCGCTTAGGCACCCTGCCGCTACACACTAGAGTCCATGCTTCATTCCAACTCAAACGTTGATGAGGGCTAATCAACATGACGAAACTGAAGATCAAAGCCTTCTCGACGGCTACGTAGACTGTAGTAAAGTACAGCTTTGGTTGCTTGCCAAAACGGCATTGTGATTGCATTGAGAAACAGGCTGAACGTCACTAAGAAGGTGTAACCGATGATTTGGCGAGCCAAAAAATCTAGCTGCAATGCTTGCAACACTAATCTTAAAAGCCGAAAACCGAAGATGTTGGCAACCAAATAAGAAAGTGGGCAAGTCAAAGCAAACACAATAGCAATAACGCCAAAGATAAAAAAGGATGATCCTTTAGTCAGGTTATGGCAGCGCTTAATGGCTCTCGTAGGCTTGTAATTACACTCTAGGCTGAGAGGAAGCTCTACAACAAAATAGCGCATGTAAAACGAAAGCGCTGCCACTATCCAGAGAAGATTTCCGCCCAGCCCGATCGCCAAACTAATTGGTTCTGCAACAGGATTAGCGGGATCTGGTTCTGACAGTGAAGGTAGTGAAACAGAAAAAATGATTGGCGCAAGTGCAATGATAACTCCAATGAGAAAAATGATTAGTATGAGGGCAATAAAGGCGACCGCAATAGCCATTAAAAGGATGAGAAGATTGGTGATTAATACACTCCATCCGTGTTCTTTAACTTGCTGTTGCAACGAAGCCGTTTGTTCTGGTGATTGAACTAAATCATAAAAGGATAACTGTGCCAGAAGCGCTGAGCGTGAGCAGAATTTAGCCCAACCGTAGATCGGGATTAGTAGCCATAGATGAGCCATTATCGCCATGCGTAAATAAGGCTTGAACCGCAAGAAATAGAGCCGCAACCCAGTGGTCACGATATTACCAATACTGGAAAGTTGCTGAGAGTTGAGCAGATTCGGATCAAGCATTTTACTAAAGCTGATTGCGGACTTTGAGTTGGAGGTAGCGATCGACCAACTGGTTACTGATTTGATCGGCAGGTGCATCCAACACCAGAACGCCTTTCTGCTTGAGTTTTGCCAGTGCTAATTGACGCTGTGAGAGCAGATCGAGGGCAACCGCGCGTGCGTATGTATCGGGAATATCAGCGGTAAAGGTGTTTGCTTGCACATCCACTTGAGGATCTCGCAGCGTGACACAAAAGGGGAGATGGCGTGGAGCTAGCCGTCCCATTGCTGCCAGCAGTTCGGTAGAAGCGGTGGCGTCAATCACTTCCGTCAACAGTACGACTAACGCACGACGGGTTTGGCGTATGGCAACGGTGGTGACGGCTCCTACATAGTCTGGTTCTAGCAAGGCTGGCTCGATCGGGGTTAAGCGCTCAATGATTTTGGGGAGTTGGGTTTGTCCGCGCTCTGGTGGTATCCAGGCGTGCATTTGACGATCGAACACGCCGATACCCACTCGATCGCCCCGATTTAAGCCTGTCAGCGCGAGTGATAATGCTGCATTCAAGCCCCAATCAAAGCGTGCCAGTCCTTTTACTTGAGCGGTCATCAACCGTCCGCGATCAAGCAAGATCAGCAGCGTTTGCTCTTGTTCGGGTTCTAAGACTCGCACCAAAACACGACTGCGGCGAGCGGTTGCTTTCCAGTCAATCAAGCGAGGGTCGTCCCCTATAGCATATTCGCGCAGTTCCGAAAACTCGGTACCAATGCCCTGCCGACGAGCACGACGAATACTTCCACTGGTTTGCAGCGTGAGGCGAATGGAGAGCGATCGCAGCCCAATCAGGTCAGGATACACCGCGACAGTCTGGCTCTGCGGCAATGTCCAGTTGTGCCATGCTAGCCTCCATGCTCCCAACTGGCGCACCTGAATATCACCCCAGGCATACTCGCCACGTTTCGCTGGAAACACCTGATACGTTAATTCTTCGCGGCTATGGGCAGGCAACGAGACGCTTAAAAGCTTTGTAGTAGTCGAGAATGCCTGCGGGTAGAAATCCCGAATTTGCAGCACAGCAGGTTGGTAACCCGTCTTTACCGTGAGCTGCACCGGGTTGTCGCGTCCGATCGACAGCCTCTCTAGGCGATCGCGCTCTACCACTGCACGATGAGACTTCACACGTCGCGCATCCACCACTGCCAACAGCAGCACCACCGCATCGAACCCCAACGTCAGCAGGATGGAAAACCCCAAAAATTGTGGGTTGATGACATCAGACCCGATCGCAGCCGCCCCCAGCCCGATCGCACTACCGAGCAACAGTAATTGATACACGCGGCGAGAAGGAACCATAAGCAGAGCCGTGATGTTGCGTCATCATCCTAACGCTGCGAGAGGGTGAGGGGAACGGTGGAAGCGGGGGAAGCCAGGGGAGCAGAGGGAGCAGGGAAGAATGGTTGTGAGTAGAGTTTTGATCATTGTACTAGGGCGTGGTTTAAAACCCTCGAAAGCCCCCCACCCCCAATTCTGGGGGCTTCCAAACAGGCTTCAAAGTCCCCCAATCTTGGGGGCTTAAAGCCCTTTGGGCATACAAGAAAAAGGGGCAGAAGCTTCAGCAACGAAGCGATTAGGAGTTTTAAAACACAGCCTAACCAGGTTGGAAGGCAGTCAGCAACCAGCCTCTACTGCCCTGCAACTTCCCCTTACCTCCCTTACTTCCTCTGCCTCTCCTGCCCTTGCCGCCCCTGCTTCCCCTGTGCTCCCTCTTCCTTTCTACACCGACGTGACATCCTGAATCAACACCTGATCACGTGGCACGCGGAATGCCTTGAGGGTTGAGAGCGTGCCACCTGGTTTGAGGATATCGCTTACAACTTTGAAGGTGCAGGTGAGGGCTTCGGGTGTCACTTCAACCAGGTTATAGCCGTGCGTTGCCGAGTTGAAGTACTGAATGTGTGGATTGCTGCCTCGGAGTACCTGCGTCAGAATGTCGATCGGTACCGATGGGGTGCCTGACGGTGAGTTTTGTTCGGCAAAGTTGGAGGACGTGGTGGAGCCAACAACAAATTCAACGCCGATCGGAGGGTCGGTAGGGCTGTCAAAGTTCACTCGTTGGTAGCCTGCAATGAACGTATGCAAATCGCCCGTGATGGTGACAAAGTTTTTGACTCCAGCCTCGCTGAGCGTTTTGAACAGCAGCGATCGCTCGACAGGGTAGCCATCCCACTGATCCAACGTGATGAATAAATCAGGAGTTGGCGACCCCAAAAGCTGCGTGGCAAACGCTGATAGCACTTTAAGCTGCATGGTGGTCACTTCGTTGCCCCAAATCTTCCAGGTGCGGGAAGACGTTGTGATTTGCTTGAGGAACCACTGGCGCTGCTTTAGCCCTAGCATGGTGCGATCGGGGGCATTGCGTCCTGGACAATCTGGCACAATGGTGCGCCTGCTAGAAAGATAGGTTTGGTTCTGTGCGGTCAGGTCGTCGCAGGGTGGCCCGTTGCGATAAAGGCGCTCATCCGTCATCACCAATTCCAGCAGTTTACCCACTTTGAACGATCGGTAAATTTGAATGGCCTCCAGGGGCTTTTCCGTTTCTTCAAAAGGCACGCTGGTGGCGGTATATTCTGCCCAGGCTTTAGTCGCAGTCTGACGCAACTCTGGCTTACGGAAAGGCACCTGATCGGGGGCATTCACCTTAAAGCAATCGTTGGCAAATTCATGGTCATCCCAGATGGTGATGAAGGCGAACTTCTCGCGAATGCTTTGCAGGTCTGGGTCACTGTTGTACGTCTGGTAGAGAAAACGGTAGTCTGCCAGGGTGGAAGCGGAGGGCTGACCACTGGGGAGGGCGATCGGTCTCACACCGCGTTGAAAGCTGGTATCGCCCACCGTTTCGTAGATATAGTCACCCAGAAAAACGATGAAATCAAGGTCTTCTCCTGCCAGGAACCGATAGGCGTTGTAGTAACCATTGGTGTAATCCTGACAGTTGATGTAGGCGAAGCGCACCTTGTCTAGGTCGGCATTGGGGGCAGGTAGGGTTTTGAAGCGGCCCGTCTGGCTGGCCGTCCCGTCGTAAAGGAAGCGGTAGTAGTAAGTGGTAGAGGGCTTTAGTTCATTGCGATCGAGGCTGATTTTAACCGTATAGTCCTTTGCTTTGTTGGTTTTGGCGACTCCGCGCAAAGTTGCGATCGCGCCAAAGCCAGCATCTTCAGACACCTCAAAGGCAACCCGCACCTGACGTGATGCCTGCGCTGCAAGCCGAGTCCACAAGGTAATCCCACGCGATCGAGGATCACCAGACGCCACGCTTTGAGGGAATAAATTGGTTGCTGCATTGACAGGCTCGACAGCAAACAGCTTGTCAATCTCTAATTGATCCAGCCCCAGTAATGCTGGAATTTCACGGCCTGCCCAAACCACCACACCCGCTGCCAGCGAATATTTCAGAAACGATCGTCTGTCCATGCCATTTTCCTCAAGTGCTCTCTTCCTGCCCTCTGTTGCACAGCCTCTAGATATGCCAAAATTACGTTACACAGTGACAACCGACAAGGGCAAGAGCTTTATTTCGATCAGTGCTATTGCTGACCAGACTACGTTGTCAGGTTTAAGCAGCCCTTAAGCGTGGTTTAAAGAAGACTAGCCACTTTGGGAAATTACCGAGCAGGATGAGGACAGAAGGCAGAAGGAGAAAGGCAAAAGGCAAAAGGGGAAGGGGCTGACCGCTGATAGCTGATAGCTGACCGCTAACTTAGCTCATAACTCCCCTGCTTTCTCTGCTCCCCTCACTCCTGTCCCGCCGATGGCTGTGTATTCAGGTACGACAAGAAGTCCTCCAGCTCATCGTCGGTGAGTTCACTGCGAGTTTTTTTGCCGTAGGTTTTTTGCAGGTAGGTGCTGCCCTGACGCTTGCTCCAGCCGATGCGATCGATCTCCACCCCAATCTGCGAGATCAACGAGGATAAATCTCTTGACGCGCTTTCAGATGTGCCAGCATCCGCAGGAGTCTCTTTGTTAGCGGTTGGTTTACGGGGTTTGCTTCTAGAGACTGGTGCCTCAGCGGCAGGAAGAGGCTCGTCAGTGGTAAGCGCGCGATCGGGTTCCTCTTCAACGAATGGTTCGGCTTCGTCATATGGAGCCTCGTCATACGGAGCCTGATCATACGGAGTCTCGTCGTCAGGACTATCATCTCGATCGAAGGGTGCTTCATCGTCTGGTACGTCCTCAAGCGGTGTCTGCCAACCCTCTAGCGCCCTTTCGGAACGATCAAGGGTTGGTACAGATGGGTCAACGGCTGGGGTGGAGAAGGACGCGTTTGGAAGGTGAGATAGCAGCGCTGGCTCGATCGTTAACGGGGGAAAAGTGGGCGGAGGGGGGATCGTTGCCTCATTACCTGCCAAGGCGATCGGAGGCACATCGCTTGGAGGTGCAACCTCATTGAACGTCGGCAGCGCTATGTCCGCTGGTGTTCGTGGCGTTGCTGGAGCATTGGCGTAGGGAAAGGGTAACGTAGTACTTGCTATCGGAACGGGCTGCACGTTTAGAGCGATACCCAGCAGTACTAACACCCGTAGCCGTGCCTGATCTTCTGCCTGTTCAACGGTCGTTGCGGCGGCTAAGCTCGTTGCTAGCGTCATATTGCCTAGCTGCACGATCGCCCGTACAACAAAGCGATCGGCATGAATTTGCACCAATTCAGTCAGTAGCCCACTGGCAGGATATCGGGTTTGTAATTGGGCAAAGAGTGTGGGTAGGTCTAGGGCTTCAGGCATGGCGACAGCAGGAGTTGAAGGAGGATGATAGATGGTTGGGGCGTAAGTAATGATAGAAAGCGATTTAAGCAAGTCAGTGCAGCTTGCTCAGCATAAGGTGTAGCAGTGCATCTTGAGACGTTTGAGGGTTCTTAGCTGATTGACTGATCAATCTTTTAGCCCACCCAGTACCAATCGACCGTTCCACGCTTGTTTCATTGTGACGATGTCTTGCAGCCGACTGTCAAGATTTTTTACCTGCGATAAGCTTGACAACTATACTTGTCTACAGAAGTGCCTGCGAACAATCTAGAATTTTTCCAGGTTGGCGTTGTGGACTTTATGTGCGATTACTTCATTGGAAAGCCCTAGACTCATTCGTACACATTTCGATCGCCAGACCAAGCGCATTCAGCGCGATGTTTTGCGTATGGGAGCGCTGGTAGAAAACTCTTTTTGGATGGCGCGTCAGGCATTGTTCGATCGTGACCTCGAAGCCCCAGCCAAAATTGCGCTGCAAGACAAACAAATTGATAAGCTTTACCGCCAGATCGAGCAAGACTGTGTGAGCCTCATTGCCCTTCAGGCTCCGGTGGCTCAAGATGTGCGGTTGCTCAGTGCCACCATGCAGCTTGTACGCGATTTAGAGCGCATCGGCGACTACGCCGAAGATTTGGGTGAAATTGCGATTCGGCTGTTTCCCTACTCGCCGCCTGCTTACATGGGACGGGTGCAGATGATGTGCGATCGCTGTCGCGCCATGCTAGCCATGAGCCTCGCCGCCCTTTCTGACCTGGATGCGGAATCAGGGTTGGAAATTAAAATCAAAGATGACGCGGTTGATTTGGATTACGAAACGCTATACGAGCTACTGGCACACCAACGCGATGTTCCCGGCATTGTAGAGCCGATCGTCCTCATGGTGCTCGTCATTCGCCACATGGAACGCATGGCAGACCACGCTACGAACATTGGCAAGCGCGTAGCGTATATTGTCACCGGGCAGCGGTAGAAAGGACGTCAAAAACGCTCTTCTCGATATTCCTTCCACTGGTCTTTTCAATCATTACGAAGCTGGATGTAATTATTGATACGGGTCTAAAAACTGAATCTTTTCTATCCAAAGAGTTACCTTCTTAAGCGTGGAAACGGTATAAACCGAATCAACTATTGTTAAAAAAGCGACCTTCAGCAGTCAGTAACCATTAACTCTCCAGTCGTCTATCATTCACCTCTGGCACCTCACGCCTCACCTCTTTCTGTCCGAAATACCAGAGCAGCGCCACCAATAGCACAGTCCCCGCTACGTATTTAAGCAAGTCAGGAATAGCTGGATTGGGTGAGAAAAAGCCTTCGATAAGACCCGCAATCACCAGCATGGGAACGATGCCGTATACCAGTTGAGCGGCCTGTGCGCCGTAGAGTTTGAGTGCCTCCGATCGTCGATATTCACCAGGAAACAACAGCGCTCTCGCAAGCAAAAAGCCTGCGCCACCTGCGAGAAAAATGGCTGGCAGTTCCAGTGCTCCGTGGGGAAACACGAAGGCCCAGAAGGGAAAGGCGAGATTATTTTGCCCGACAAGGGTGCCAACGGTGCCAATGAGCACACCATTGAGGAGCATGGCAAAAGTGGTGAAAAGCCCCCCTGTCATACCGCCTGCGACGGCTGCAAAGGACACCTTAATGTTGTTGATCATGATGTTGCTGGAGGCAAACGGCTCAATGCCCACGATCGACCCTGTCCAGAGTTCACCGCGATCGCGTACTTGCTCAATCATGCGTTGGGGAACAACCAGCGACAGAAAACTGGGGTCTCGCCATGACAGCCACCAGGACACTAACCCTGCGAACACAAACAGACCCGTTGCCAGAGCAATATAACCCCGCGACTGCTGCACGACGGCTGGAAAGCCCCAGCGGTAAAACGTCCCGATCGCCCGCCATTCCTGTCGGCGCGATCCTTGATAGATCTGGGAGTAGCCGCGAGTGGCAAGGGTTTGCAAATCTTGAACAACCAGGTCGCCAACGGCATGGGTGCGCGCGCGTGCCAGGTCAGCGGCGGTCGATCGATACAGGCTAGCAAGTTGGCGAATTTCATTGGCATCGAGCGCCTTCCAGCCCTGTTTTTCGGCTTTTTTAAGCAAGGTATCCAGTTCTTTCCAACTCGGCTGTCGCCGTGCTAGCCAGCGCTGTATGTTCATAATCTGTGATATTTCCTGGGAACCAAAGAAACGTAGTTTAGAATCGCGTCAACATCTATGCGCTGAATAGCCAAAGTGTAGCTCATGGCTTCTCCCTCCAATTCACATGGTTCCATCCAATCACTCAGTGTCGGTAACGTTGTCACTGCCGGGTTTCGGCTGTATGGTGCAAACTTCAAGCAGTACATTAGAATTGCCCTGATTGGTACATTGTGGGGGCTGTTGTGGTTTGTTGCTCTAGTGCTTGCAATAATTTTTTCCGTGGCATCGCGAAATTATCACATCCCTTGGTGGTTGAGCGTTCCAGTGCTGATTGGTGTATGCCTATACCCAATTGCAAAATATCTGGCAAACTCAGCGCTCATCGCACGGCTGGCATTTGGTGAACTGACTAACCAGCCAGAGACAGTAGGTGAAGCTCGTCGCTATATTAAAGCACGCATGTGGAGCTTTCTAGGTACAGGTCTGCTGTTGTGGTTTATTAACACCGTTATCTTAATCGCGTTCTTTCTTGTTTTGGCATTAGTCGTTGTTGGTTTCCTAAACTTCGCTGGAGGCTCGCAGTTTCTTCAGAACCCGTCGCCAGCGATGTTTCCCGCCTATGCCAGTATTTTTGGACGCGCTGGACTGTTGGCTTTAGTCTTGATCCTAGCCTTTTTAGGTTTTCTCCTTTTATTTCATGCCCGACTAGTTGCGACTGAACTGCCCTTGGCAATAGAACCTAAAGTGACAGCTATCAGTACGATCGGTCGTATGTGGTCACTTACCGAGGGCAATGGCTGGCGGATTGCCTTAATTCTTTTTGTGACCTTACTAATCACACTCCCCATACTCATATTAGTGCGGCTGCTTTCGGGTACGGGGTCGACAACTATACCAACATCCAAGCTTGCTGCTTACTCTTCCAATTATTTCTTACGCTCCGCCTTCATTAGCTTTGTACTAAACTTCACCCTCTCTACAGTGATGCTGCCGCTATGGCAGGCGATCAAAGCTGTGATCTACTACGATCTGCGGAGTCGCCGTGAGGGGTTAGGGCTACAGTTACGCGATCGGGGCGCTCAAAGCTAACCGTACCATGCATTTCTTCAACCGCGTTTCGCTATCCACACCAGAAAGTGTCGAGCTAGAGTTTACACTGGCAGGCATTGGTAATCGCACGCTGGCGCTCATCATCGATTACCACATTCTAGGCGCTTTGGTGGTTGTTTTTTGGGTGCTTTGGGGGGTGTTTACATTAGGGCTGCTGCGCTATTTGGAGAGGAGTAATGCTAACTATGCAGCTCTTCCCATCTGGCTACTGGCGATCGCTCTTCTTATCAATTTTATGCTCTTCACAGGCTACTTCACGTTCTTTGAAGTGCTCTGGCAAGGTCAAACCCCCGGCAAACGTTTCACTAAAATTCGCGTGATTCGCGACAGTGGCAGACCGATCGGGCTGTCTCAGGCGGCTCTGCGATCACTACTACGCCCGATCGACGACTTCTGCTTTGTTGGAGTCTTCTTTATTCTGCTTGGCAAGCAAGAGAAACGGTTAGGCGATTGGGCAGCCGGAACGCTCGTGATTCAGGAACAACGGGGCGATCGCAAAGCCACTTTAACGATTTCTGACCGGGCAAAGCAACTGGCGATCGAGTTGCCCAAATTAGCCGATCTAAGCCAATTGCTACCCGATGACTTTGCCGTGGTGCGTACCTACCTGCAACGTCGGCGCACAATGGATGCCAGAGCCAGAAACGATCTCAGCTTGAGCTTGGCACGGCAACTCCGCACCCTCATTGGACTCGAAACCATTCCACCCGACACCACCGCTGAGCAATTTCTCGAAGCGGTCTATGAGGCGTATCAGCATTTGAGGGGCAAGGATGAAGGCTAGAAGTTTTGAGTGAAGTCAGTGGTCAGACATCGTGGGGAATAAGGAGTGGGGAGTGGGGAGAGTTCTGAGTGTCGAGTTTTGAGTTTTAAGTTGATGTTGCTTCTGCCTTTAGTTTTGAGCTATCAGCCGTCAGCCATCAGCTTTTTAGCCTTTAGCCCTCATCCCTCATCCCTCTGCCTTTAACCGACTCCCGACCCCTTCTGCCCTTAGCCTTCTACCTCCTATCCTCTGCCTCCACTCCCAACAGTACGCTAATGTAGAAACTGCCCCCTTGCCTCGGTGCCTGTAGATAATCTGTGTTGCCCTTTAGACTTTCAAACGCTTCACTTCTTTTGGTTGCCTGCCTGCTGCTACCGCTAGTAGGTTGTGCCAATAGCCCAGTGGGTGAATCACTACAAAAATCCTTTGCAGCCGACCCAAAGCTGGAAGCAAGTGCTTCACCTGAGCCATCGGCAACGCCTGCGGTCTCTACAACGCCACAGCCTTCTGTACTAGCAAGTGAATCGCCCGCTCCCATTTTGAGTCCGTCTGCTACACCATCGCCTTTCGCTCCTCAGCCTGGAGGCGCAGGCATTCCTGATCTTTCAGACAGCACGGTGGTTGGAGCGTCAGGCAGTTCGGACGGTGGCACGAAGCCGATCGTAACTTCAGGTGATGCAAATAACGGGCAAGCTCAAGCAGCACCTGCGACGATCGACTTTACGGATCTCAACAAAACGCCGAAAGAACTCCAGCAATACGTTTCCGATCTGGCAAAGCTAGGGGTTCTGACCCCAGCTACCGATGGCACTAAAGCCACTCAAAATAAAGACAGCACCCTGTTTTCACCAAACAAAGTCATGACTCGTCGGGAATATGTGCGCTGGTTAGTGGCGGCGAACAATCGACTTTATGCCAGCCAACCAGCCAAACAGATTCGACTCAGTACCGACACCGCTCAGCCTGTTTTTCAAGATGTATCCCGCACTGATCCAGATTTCCCGCCCATTCAAGGGTTAGCGGAAGCTGGTCTGATTCCCAGTCCGCTGTCGGGTGACAGTACCACCGTCACGTTCCGTCCCGATGCCCCCCTCACACGCGAAAACCTCATTCTGTGGAAGGTGCCTGCCGATACTCGTCAAGCCCTGCCTACCGCGAGCCTGGATGCGATTAAGCAAACCTGGGGCTTTCAAGACGCTGCCCGCATTAATCCCAAAGCACAACGGGCTGTGTTAGCTGATTTTCAAAATGGCGATGCAGCCAACATTCGTCGCGCGTTTGGCTATACGACGCTGTTTCAACCAAAGAAAGCGGTCACTCGCGCGGAAGCGGCGGCAGCTCTTTGGTATTTCGGCTATCAGGGCGATGGTCAATCGGCTCAAGAAGCGCTGAAGACGGCGAATACTTCGCCGAGTGCGTCACCTTAGCGCGATCACGCTGGCAGAGGTTGCAAGGTTGCTTGAGAAAGCACGATCGCTCAAAACGTATGACTATATCACTACCGACAACAGGTTACGACTTCGATCGCTTGTAATAGTTGCTCTTTGATATTCATACGGCCTTGCTCTTGCTCCGCTCTTACAGCCGTCATTATTTGCATTTCCTACAACCCTACACCACATGTCCTGTTTAGCGATGTGTCAACACCAATGGCAATACTCTAGTTCGCATCGCTATGAGCGGAGGAGAATGCATGACAGAAATTGGGGCTGTCGATGTGATGGGAAGCCGCAGCGTTTAGCGTTTGAGGGTATAAAAGTGGGGGAGTGAGTGGGAGGTGCCCACCCTACCCGCTTCTGTCTACAGGTTACATTCCACAAGTCTGGACATGCGAGTAGAGAGCACTACATTGGGCGAGCGTACCTCAAACAGAAATGGTCTTGTTTGAAATAGGAATGCTCTAACTTGAGGCAGGAATGGTCTCACTTCAAGTACGATCGCGCTCAACCAAAACCTTCGAGATTTACATACTTGATGCTCAACAGAGACGCTACTTGAGCAAAATTCCGAGGTTTGTGATTAAAACTGCACTTTGAACAGTTGAAAGAGTTCTCCCGGCAGCGTCTTCCCAATTTTGCCGCCCGCTGTGTGGATGGTTTTCTGCCAATCGACGATCGGCTCTAGAAACACTTCCGCGCCCAGGTACATTTCCAGAATGGCCCAGTTTTCAGCCAACGGTGTTTCAGGGTCGAGTACATCGAAAACGAAGATACCACCAGGCTTTAAGACGCGCTTCACCTCGGCAAGGACAGCTGCCCAGTAATCGAGGGGGTAGTAGCAACTCACACCCGTGGCGATCACCAGATCAAACTGCTTCGCCTCATATTGCAACTGATGTGCGCCGCCCAATGCCACACCCTTAAACAATTTTGAGTTGAGTTGCGGTCCTCGTGCCGTTAAAATGTCGCGGGCGACGTCACTAACCTCCTGCCCATAGAAGAGCGCTTCCCATTCACGCCACGGGTAGATCAAAAAGCTCACCCCGCAGCCAATATCCAGACAGTGCTGATTTTTCTTAGGCTTGGCAAGCTCCCAAAAGGGTGACGCCAGCTTGGTTTGCAGCGAACCCGATGCGCGCTCTCGAAAAATTGGCATGGCCTCTACTTCTTCGGGCAAATCAAACGGTTCACCCCGATACTCGCGGTTAAAGCGTACTGTTACAGAAGCAATCTGGCTTTGCCAATCCTGAGTGGGACTTAGTTCGCTGAAATAGCTGCTGCTAGAGAAGGCTCCTTGAGACTCAGATCCGTGCTTTTTTGCCATGCTCAGACTCGTTCCTCTAGCAACAGTTATTAGCTTGGTTGGCTACTAGCTATCAGCTTAAAGCCGCTCCTAGCTCCATTCTCTTAGCAACCGTGTAGTTTATCTATCAGCAATGAAGTTTTACTGACAATGCTAATGGCTGACGGCTGACCGCTGACAACTACTAGCTGATTTCATCAACGTCCTGTCAGTGCTCGGTTAAAGTTCTGACGATAGGACTTGTTGAAGATAAAGATAGGCCATAGTAGCGCTAGATAAACACGGCCACTGCTGAAATTGGTGCGGTTGAAGCCAGTCCAAAATTTCCAGATGCCAGCAACATAGGCACCTCCTAGCAGAATGACGAGCAGTGTACTCATTGGTTTGATCCTTAATTGACTGAAAAAAACGAGTGACTAACAACGCAGGCTACAACTGAAGCTACATCCATGAGCTTGTTCGCTCCGGATGCATTCGCTCTCGACACTTGGCTCAATGGCAACCCAACCAAGTAACTCTCTCTAAGCGTAGGGTAACGAACCGAGTTAAACCTGCTCGATGGAGTAACCTCAGCATAACGGTTCCTAGATTTCTACGCGTTAAGCCATCAGTTGGGCAACCCTCAGACACAGAGGCTTGAGGCTAGTAGCCCGTCAAAGTTGACACGCTACCAGTGGTCTTTAAAGCTGGTTCTATCCTAGCTTGCAGCGTAAGGGCGATCGCAGAACACACGAGCTTCGCCGCTATGACGCGCAGAATTTTCCATCAATGCTCTTGATAGATGTCGGAATCGTCTTTAACGTATGACACTAGAAGAAGATGGTGAAAAGAGAGGGGCAAGGGACGCAGGGAAAGCAACGGAAGAACATGCAGAAGGCAAGAAAGAAACGGCAAAAGGTAAACACTAACGACTGCTGATAACCGCCTTAATTCAACACTCAGAACTCTCTCCGCTTCCCCTCCCCCTCCGGCTCTTACCTTCTACCCCGCTCTTACCCTTGCAAATCACCCCCCTTCTCAAGACGCTTAAACAGGATGATGACGTATGCGAGCAGTTTTAATGGCGGGAGGTTCTGGAACACGGCTGCGTCCGCTGACGTGCGACCTACCCAAGCCGATGGTGCCAGTCCTAAACCGTCCGATCGCGGAACATATCCTCAATCTGTTGAAGCGCCATCGCATTACAGAAATCATCGCTACGCTGCACTATCTGCCGGACGTAATGCGCGACTACTTTCAGGATGGCGGTGACTTTGGCGTGCAGATGACCTATGCCGTTGAGGAAGACCAACCGCTTGGCACCGCAGGCTGTGTGAAGAATATTGCGGAGTTGCTGGATGATACGTTTCTCGTTGTGAGCGGTGACAGCATTACTGATTTTGACCTGACGGCTGCTATTCGGTTTCACAAGCAGCGTCGGGCTAAAGCAACGTTAATCTTAACGCGTGTTCACAATCCGATCGAGTTTGGAGTGGTCATTACTGACGGGGACGATCGCATCCGACGCTTTCTCGAAAAGCCCTCTACCAGCGAAGTCTTTTCAGATACGGTAAACACAGGCACGTACATTCTTGAACCAGAAGTCCTGGACTATCTGCTACCCAACCAGGAAGCAGATTTCTCGAAAGACCTTTTTCCATTGCTGCTGGAGAAAAATGAGCCGATGTTTGGCTATATTGCCGAAGGCTACTGGTGCGATGTGGGGCATTTAGATACGTATCGCGATGCTCAGTACGATGGTTTAGAGCGGAGAGTGAAGCTGGACATTGCTTATGAAGAGCGATCGCCCGGTTTATGGGTGGGACAAAACACCTACCTTGACCCAACGGCCAAAATTGAAACGCCTGCCATGATTGGTAGCAACTGCCGCATTGGTGCGCGCGTTCAAATCGATGGCGGTACGGTGATTGGAGATAACGTGACGATCGGAGCCGATGCGGATCTCAAGCGTCCCATTATTCTCAACGGTGCCATCATTGGTGAAGAAGCGCATCTGCGAGCCTGCGTGATTGCACGTGGTACACGGGTCGATCGTCGTGCCCATGTGCTGGAAGGTGCAGTCGTAGGGCCGCTGTCTACGATCGGCGAAGAAGCGCAGGTGAGTCCAGGGGTACGAGTCTGGCCCAGCAAGCGGGTTGAGTCTGGTGCCACGCTCAACATCAACCTGATTTGGGGACATGCGGCCTATCGCAATCTTTTTGGGCAGCGTGGGGTCTCCGGTTTAGCCAATATCGACATTACGCCAGAGTTCGCCGTCAAGCTAGGTGCGGCCTACGGTTCGACGCTGAAGCCTGGTGCCCATGTTGCCGTTTCGCGGGATCAACGCAGCATTTCGCGGATGGTGTCGCGATCGCTCATTGCGGGTCTCATGTCGGTGGGCGTGAACGTTCAAAACCTGGAAGCCACGGCGATCCCATTAGCGCGCACGATCGTACCTACGCTGTCGATCGCGGGGGGCATTCACGTCCGCATGCATCCCGATCGGGCCGACCATATTTTGATTGAGTTCTTTGAAGACAATGGCATCAACATTTCCAAAGCCCGCGAGAAGAAAATTGAAGGGGCTTACTTTAAGGAAGACTTTCGCCGTGCCCAGATTCAAGAAATTGGCAACGTCGTCTATGCCAATCAGGTGGTCGATATCTACAGCACCTGCTTTGAAAAGCACCTGAACATCCCAGCTATTCAGCACAGCAGTTCTAAAGTGGTGATTGATTATGCCTATGCGGTGTCGGGAGCGGTGCTGCCCCAACTTCTCGCTAAATTTGGTTGCGATGCGGTGGTATTGAATGCCAGCCTGAGCCATACGGCTCCTAACCTTGCCGATCGGGAAGTGTTGCTGAGCCAGCTAGGGCATGTGGTCGAAGCGCTCAAAGCCAACTTCGGCGTGCAGGTGTCTGCAAACGGCGAGCAGCTCATTCTGGTCGATGAAGCAGGCAGCGCCATTCGGGGCGAAGTTCTCACCGCGCTTATGGCCGATATGCTGCTGGTGCATCATCCCAGAGGCACGATCGTGGTGCCCGTCAATGCCTCCAGCGCCGTGGAGCAAATTGCCCATCGCCATGATGGTAGAGTCGTTCGCACAAAGGCAAATCCAACAGCACTTATGGAAGCCTGTCACGCCAGTCCTAACGTGATTTTGGGCGGCAGTGGGGATATGGGCTTCATTTTTCCACAACTGCATCCCGGCTTCGATGCCATGTTCTGCATTGCCAAACTGATTGAAATGCTGACCATTCAGGAGCGATCGCTCGGTCAAATTCGCGCCGATCTGCCCCGTGTTTGCCACAAAACCTGTATTGTACGCTGCCCCTGGACGGCAAAGGGGGCTTTGATGCGGCATTTAGTAGAAACTCATCCGATCGACAGCCTGGAA
Organism: Stenomitos rutilans; assembly: GCF_059505485.1. Taxonomy (NCBI): domain Bacteria; kingdom Bacillati; phylum Cyanobacteriota; class Cyanophyceae; order Leptolyngbyales; family Leptolyngbyaceae; genus Stenomitos; species Stenomitos rutilans. The sequence continues at coordinate 45,058 of NZ_JCACKR010000065.1, read as the reverse complement.
CTGGTCGATGGCGTGAAGATCTTCAACCATCAGCACAATAGCTGGGTGCTCATCCTGCCCGATGCTGGAGAGCCTGTCGTACACATTTACGCCAATAGCAACGATCGTGGATGGGTAGACGAAACCCTGCGTGAATATCGCTTGCGCGTACAAGACTTTGTCGATCAACACCAGGGGGCAGAAGCCGCGAAAGCAGAAAGCCCGTACTAAAATAGAATATTGGTTTTTAGTTGTTAGTTTTTAGTCTGAGTACTGGACTGGTGATGCGGCATGGTGAGCAGTAAAGTGCGAAGCCGCAAATTCAACGTCAAAACGCGGAGTTTGCATTTCACTAATGGCAACTGCCTCTCTAACAACCAACAACCAACAACTAACAACTTTTTTAGGAATGTTCCATGAATAGCTGCATCTTGATGGCAGAAATCGTTCAGGCTCCCGAACTGCGGTATACATCCGATACCCAAACGCCGATCGCTGAAATGTTCGTTGAGTTTCCGGGTTTGCGTGCCGAAGATCCTCCTTCACGGCTGAAAGTGGTGGGGTGGGGCAACCTGGCGCAGGAGATTCAAGAGCGCTTTCACCAGGGCGATCGTGTGGTGATTGAAGGAAGCTTGCGAATGAATACGGTCGATCGTCCGGAAGGCTTTAAAGAAAAACGCGCCGAATTGACGGCTCAGCGTATTCACAGCCTTGGTGCAGATACGGCTCTTGAAGCATCGACCGCGTTACCAACCGCTGGTACCAACACGCCAGCCGCCAAACCTAATTCCACCACACCCACTACGAAACCATCATCCACACCCACGGCCAAAGCGAAAGCAGGTAAGTTCCAGTCTGAACCTGCAACGGCGCCTTCAGAAGCCGATTTTGACGATATTCCCTTCTAAAAAAGACCTCAGGCCGCGAGACGTTAAGTCAGGTCAAGCAGTAAGGTGATTTTGCGATACGCTGAGCAACCGACCAAGGATTTATAAAAGCTCCTTCAGAAAGCTAGAGACTTCATCTTCCCAGCAGGGTTCTGGTAGCAGTGAGATCAGCCGTTGGCTAATGTCTGCTTCGATCACAGACATATCGTCTCGCAGAAAAAACTCAGACAGCACCGTGAGATCTCGTGTCCTCAACGGCGATAATGGTGCAGCAAAGGAGCATAAATCGCTTAGCTCCCTTGCACTCACATCCGGCAGCGTTGCTAGAGAACGTCTGCTCCACGATCGCGTGTACAATCGTTGCGGCGCTTTGAGTGTGGCGGCTTGGCGCAAAGCATACAGTCCATCCAGATCAAGATTTTGGGACGAAGGCTGTGACCATGTAGTGTGACGTAAGGTTTGTGGTGTGCCTAGATTGGGTGCTTTGGCAATCTGCGTGTCTCTGGAGGGTGTAGAGGTTTCAGCGTGAAGACGAAGGCTGCTTGAAGCCAACTCATCCTTAAGCTGAGACGTTGCATGATAGCTCTCAGCCAGCGCTTCTAAGGACGAGGTTGCGACTCGACTGTCCTCAATATCGAGGCTCTCTAATGAACGGTCAGGCGGCAATGAGTGCATGGGTAGAGAGGAACCGCTGTCCCCTGGCGAAGTAAGCAACATAGGTAGATCCCAAAATAATCTGCCGCTATAAGGCGAAAACGAGCAACTGTGTCATCACTGCTCGGTTCAATCACGTCATGCACCCCTTACAAACAAATCCGCCTCAAAAGCTTTCTGGTAGATGCACTGAATGTAATCCCTTTTCTCCTGTGCCATCCTTGCCAGATGTCGCACTGTCAAACGACAGCATAAGAAGCACTCGCTATCCAACCTTGCCTATACCTGGGAATGATCCCCAACCTTCTGGCGGCTTTTACAAGTAGGACTTACGCATTTGCCCCAAAAACCCCAATGCTGGAGGCTTTAATTGGCTCGGTTCCCCCAGCATTGGGGGCTAGGGGGCGAAAGATGATCGCTTTTGCGTAAGTCCTAACAAGATTAAGCGTGCCATCCAACGTTCATTCTCCAACGTTCATTCAGACAGCGGCTGAAGCAAGACAGAATTGCGTTGTGATCAATATCACAACATTTACTATAGCGGTTCTTTAGGGCATTCACTACCTACTACAGTCTCGTCCAGCAGCGAAATGCACGTTACTAGCAGGGTGGGCTTGCGACCATATCGGAATTGTGCCCTGCGGTGACTGAATACTGAAATTTTGTTGAAGTTTTGCTGACTGCGAGAAGCATTGTTAGTGAGAGTAACGCCTTCGACTAGGGTTAGTTGTTCTGGCTAGGGCACGGATCATAAAAGCGATCGTGTGCATATCAGTCTTCTAGGGATACAGCGGAGGTTACATTCATTCGAGCAGCGTCGATCGTCCAGATGCCTGCGCTAATTAATTTGCACTCAACTATTCAGGAGAAACTGCTGGAATGTCTACAGTCCTCCGCGCCCAGCACTTGGCATCTAATACTTTCTATAGCGATAAGCTCTTAGCATTGGGGCCAAACTTTAGACGTGGCCTGTTGCCGTGCTACTGGGCCACGCCGTTTAAAGCGTAACAATGATCCAGTAATCGTGCGGTTATGTCTCGATACTGGGCATTTTAAGGTAGAAGCAAAGCTTTATCTATGACAGCTCTATGGCAGCGTTTCTGTCCCTCTTTGCATTTCAAATGACCTGATCCTGATCACTAACCGCTCTTCTCCTGCGGGTACACCCGACCCATCTAACAAACCTCTCATTCTTTGAGAGTGGAGCGTTTTGGTCTCACCGCTTACTTTGGAACTAGCTATGCTCGACTCACACTCATTGGCTGAATACTCTTCGCAGGTGTTAAATGCTTCTGGCAACACCGAACTGGAGCAGCGCTTGGGGCTGTACCGCGTTTTCCTGAAGCTCTATGAGCATCACCGAAGCCTTTTGGATGAAATTCTAGATCTAGAAAATACTGGCATTAAGTCACGGAAACAAGTGGCTTTGCAGTATATCCAGGGAGTGGTGCAGGGGCAAAAAGTCTATGTGATCACGAATCTCCTAAACGGCAAGACGCGATCGGTGCTGCAACCGCAGAACATTTGGGTGATTGGTCGCGATCGCAAAATGGCGTTACCTATTCAAGACAAACGGCTCTCTCGTCGTCACGCGGCCATTCAGCACATAGACGAGCAAGGCTTTTATCTAATTGACTTCAACAGCACGAATGGCTCCTTTGTCAACGGCGAACCTGTGCGGCATTGCACCTTGCTCAAAGATGGCGACCAAATTCGCTTGGGCAGTTTGGCGTTTACCTTCTTCATCTGCCACGCCCCTAAAACGGCTGAAGCAATAACAGAGGATATCGTGAATCAGATTAATGCGGCTCGACATGCCTGTGCCAGCGCCGAAGACTTAACCGTTACAGAGACAGGAGCGCCATCTACCGTTCCAGACTGGGATACACCGCTCTCCGCTGATGGCAAAGACACATCTATGTTCTTAAGACCAACGATGTCCGGTAGTGAAGTGATCCCAGAGCAAGCCGCTTATCCCATTAGTATGAAGCAGCAGGCAGACATTTTAGATCGCTTTATGCAGCGAAACGCGGCTGATCACCACAACTAGGCTAGTGGTCTGTCAAGACTTATTTTGTGAGTTTCTCACTTACAAAATAACAACCTTCACTAAACCCAAAGCACAAAATCAAAACTGACGAACCACTAGTTTGGAGTGGCAAAAACGGTTGTTCATGGTGGAAGCGCTTCAGGATCAGCCAAATATTGACTAGCGGCTGATCCCGTAGAGCGTTTCTAAACCAACTTTCTCTAGAGTTGAGCGTCTGGTTTATTCGTCATCGTCAAGCAATTCATCATCCTCATCTTCAACCTCTGCCGCTGCCACAGAGTTGGCCGAAACCACAGCACCAATTTCTAGCTTGTGGCGCACTTCTTGCTCAACTTTCTGGGCCACTTCAGGCTTCTCTTCCATATATTTGATGGCGTTATCGCGCCCCTGGCTAATATTTTCGCCACCGTAGCTGTACCAGGCTCCTTTGCGGACGAGTACGCCCGTTTCTTCTGCCAGGTCAACCAAACAGCCGAGGGTTGAGATTCCTTTGCCAAAAATCACATCAAACTCAGCAATGCGGAAGGGGGGCGCAACTTTATTTTTAGCCACCTTAACCTTGACGCGAATGCCGTATTCTTCAGTCCCTTTCTTAAGGGTTTGAATGCGGCGCGTATCCAGGCGCACAGAGGCATAGAACTTAAGCGCTTGTCCCCCTGTAGTGGTTTCGGGGCTGCCGTAGGTCACGCCAATTTTTTGGCGCAACTGGTTGATGAAAATGACGGTGCAGCCCGATTTGCCCATATTGCCCGCAATTTTACGTAACGCTTGACTCATTAAACGGGCTTGCAACCCAACGTGAGAATCGCCCATTTCGCCTTCAATTTCGGCGCGAGGTACCAAGGCGGCCACGGAGTCTACCACGATGACTTCGATCGCGGACGATCGCACCAATTGATCGACAATTTCGAGTGCCGCTTCACCTGTATCGGGCTGTGAGATCAGGAGATTGTCGATGTCTACTCCCAAAGCTTTGGCGTAGATGGGATCAAGCGCATGTTCTGCATCCACAAACGCTGCAATACCACCTGCTTTTTGGACTTCTGCCAGTGCATGGAGCGCTAGAGTCGTTTTGCTAGAGCTTTCAGGCCCGTAGATCTCAATCACACGACCTTTGGGCAGCCCACCTCCCAGTGCCAAATCCAGCGTTAGCGCTCCGGTAGGGATTGTTTCAACCTTCATCCGAGTCGCATCGCCCAGGCGCATAATTGTGCCTTTGCCAAAGTTACGCTCAATCTGAGTCAGAACGAGATTTAAGGCTTTGTTTTTATCAGAGTTGTCAGTTTTAGTAGCCATGAGCGCCTCAATGGAGAAAATTCAGTAGGTGAGTAGACAGAACGTACAGACTTGAAACAGTGAGGTGTAAACCGTTTTAGAGGATTTGACTTGAAGAGAGGTCGCGTCTTAGCGAGGCCGCCGCAAATGGTTGAATTGAATGCGATTAAGTGTTAAAGGCATTCTATTCTAAGCCACTGACTCCGAACGGATCATCTCGTTATGGCAACACCTCAGGATCAAACGCGACACCCCGTTCAATGGTTACGGAGCAGAGTAGGGACTTGCGTAAAGTCACACCAGCGAAAAAGCACTGCAATTGCTGATGGCGCACCGAGAGTATGAACAATTTAATAAAGTCTCGCTAATCTAGAGATGGTCGATCGTCCTAACGCCTTCTACGTTTCACCAGCGACAATGCTTTTACCGCACCTGGCAGTTGCGTGATCAGGATTGCAGCGAACGCTTGGTGGTATCGCCACCTCATTCAAGTTACATAAGTTACATACGATGACCTCCTATTTGCCTCACTTATTGGTTCCCGATACAGCACTGTCTGTAGCAGGTTTAACGGCTTATATTCAGGCATTGTTGGAACAAGACAATCAACTGAGCCAGATCTGGGTGACAGGGGAAGTTTCCAGCGCGACCCGTTATCGTAGCGGACTATTTTTTACCCTTCAAGACCCGGATGCCAAGGCCGCCATCAGTTGTGTCGTGTGGAACAGTCAATTAGACAGACTGACAACTCTGCCCGTTCAAGGAGAACAACTCATCATCCTGGGGCGCATCCACCTTCACCCCCAGCGGGGACAGTATCAACTCATTGTTTGGCAAGCCTTACCAGCAGGTGAAGGGCTACGAGCCTTACGGTATCGTCAGCTACGGCTTCGCCTCGAAACGGAAGGGTTGTTTGACCCTGCACGCAAACGCGCGTTGCCCATTCATCCCCAAGCGGTGGCGGTGGTCACCTCACCGCAAGCAGCAGCTTGGGGCGATATTCAACGCACGTTGAGACGGCGATATGCGGGTTTGCATGTGTTGTTTTCTCCAGCGTTAGTGCAGGGTGAACAGGCTCCAGCCTCGATCGTCAATGCCATCCAGCGAGTGGAGCGAGACGGTAGAGCGGATGTACTAATTCTATCACGTGGTGGCGGTGCGATCGAAGATATGGCGTGCTTTAATGACGAACGGGTCGTGCGAGCGATCGCAGATTGTGCGATCCCCATCATTGCGGGTATTGGGCATCAACGCGATGAAGCGTTAGCCGATTTGGCGGCTGATGTCTGCGCTCATACCCCTACCGCCGCCGCAGAACAAGCGGTACCCCAGTTAGTGGTTCTGCACACTGCGCATCAGGAGCGCGTGTTGACGCTCAAAGCCGCGATTCATGCTCGCCTAGAAACCGCCTATGAGCAACAGCGACGGTTGGGCGATCGACTGCATAAACTGCGTCTCGATCGTAAGCTTCAGCAAGAGCACCAAAAGCTTCACTGGATGCGTCAACGTCTGGTGCAGGGCAGCGCACTGCAAATTCAGCAGGCAACCTACCACTGTCAAGCACTTCAGCAAAAGCTTGCTACACTCGACCCAGCAGCCGTGCTAAAACGGGGCTATGCAGTGGCGCGTGATGTAGACGGACGAGTCGTGCGTGCTGCTGAAACAGTGACTCCTGGTGAAACATTGCATCTCCAACTCGCTCAGGGGCAACTAACAGTCAAGGTCACAGCTGTCTTGCCGCCATTGCCCAACGTTGAGCAATTGTGATAGGTATAGACTATGAGACACGAAAGACATGCAAGCGGGGTAGACGTTTCATTCCTTTGCCGTGAGCATTCATCAAGCCTCTATACAACGTTACGCAAGCCATCAAATGAGTGATGTCGATCGCAATCTGTCTGTAGGCATGCCGTCACCCGGTTGGAGCTATGAGGAAGCGGTACGGCAGGTAGAAGCGATTATGGCGCGCATTGAGTCAGGCGAACTAGAACTGGCGGACGTGTTTGACCAGTTCACGGCTGCCGTCAGCTACCTGAGCGAATGCGAACGGTTTTTGTCCCAGCGTCAACAACAAATGGATTTGTTAATTGAGACCTTGACTGACGACCCGGAGTAAGGTCGGTTGATGGTCAAGCACGGCGCGTCTGAGCTAGCACTCGTGAATGCTGCACGATCGATGTGCTATCTGCAATACATTTTCAACGGTTGCGTTCGAGTAAACTTTGGTTAAGTTAATAACTCAATAACCATCCATATTGATTGATAGCCATGTTAGTTTTTAGCACTAGTATAGGGATTTTTCATAGCTTAGGTTGGCACGATTAATCATTGCTAATCTACTAATTATTACAGGTTAAAACTTCTAGAAATGATTATTTCACTCATATGAAAACGTCAAAAATTCTTCATCAGTGGGCTTTAATTCTTTCCTGGGACGGATTCCTCAGCTTTGGAATCGCTTTACATTGTGGCTTAAGCGATTTCTCCTTGCCTGTGGAAGCGAACTTGCTTTAGTTTCTCGAATAACGCTAGGCAAGGAAACTTTATCGCACTTCATTCGTCACAGGCTATAGCATCAGCATGTAACGAGCCTGAAACGTTCAAACTTTATAAGGGCTGTTGTTTATGAGCTTTTCAATTCAGGTCATTCAGCCGTCTAATTTCCTCAGTACGGCTGCTATCAATCTTTTTCATGCTGAAGTCAAGCGTATGCTTGAGTCTGATGCAGCTATTGTTTTAGTCGATTTTGGTAATATTACAGCCATGAGCAGTTCCAGCTTTATTGCTGTAGTCAAAGCACTAAAGTCAGTGCGAGCTTCAAAGCGGCAGATTGCTTTATGCTCTATGAATGAGCAGGTAAGAATCTTGTTTGAACTGACCGGGCTAGATCAGTCGCTTAAGATTTTTCGTGATGCTGACGAGTTTAATCAGTACCTGCAAGCACACGAGAACATCGTTGAAGTTTCTCGATCGGTCAAGCCCAGCCTGGTGAAACGAGAAAGCCTGAAACTGGCGAGCTAAAGCTTGCGATCGTCTTCCTGTTAGTACGCTCTACGCATGGTAAAGCGGCGAGACATGAAAAGGTGTTTGAGCAGTGCCGAATGCCTCGCGTAGAGGTGCGGCGCGGGGCAAGCTGTCTCCTCAGTCTTCAAACTATGGTTGCTCACACGCCGTGCCCTGAGAGATGTTGGGGATGAGCTATATCCCTTAAAACATTCTCTGATGAACGACTTGCTGTTACTCAGTTAATCTGTGTGCAGAATCAGGTTTATCACAGCCGGACCTGTTATCATCCCGCTCATAAGCTTGTGCCCGTCGCAGTATGTTCTATTCGCGTATATCATCACGTTCTAAGCCTGTACATGCGTGGGAAGTGTACTCATTTGGCGTTGCTGAAAAGCAGTATGAACCGAACCGAAGTTTCGAGCATACAGCACTTTTTTATACCTAGAATCAGCAACGTCCACTCACTTAAGGCTATGGCTTGGTTTAAATGTTGCTATGGTGACTCGGTTGTCCGTTTAGCGATCGCGTGCATAATATAATTTGGATAGCAGAAATAAATAGTAGAAAGAGGGATCGGCCTGATGTTGTTACTGAGTCGTTAATGCCAGCATCAGTACTTAGCTTGGGTTGACAGCAGCAAAAAAGATCCTCATTTCTCCTGATTCAACTTCGCCTCGTGCAAGACGAGAATGGTATCATCTCGCTTTGCCCTGTCTATCAGGAACGATCGTTTCACGTATGGCAAGAATTTTAATCGTTGAAGACGAAATCGTTTCTGCCTTAGTGATTCAGGAGTTTTTAGAGCATTCTGAATATACTGTGATCGCTAGCGTAACATCGGGTGCAGAGGCCGTCCGTGTAGCTATTGCTCAACGTCCTGACCTTGTCTTAATGGATATTTCCCTTGAAGGTGGGCTGGATGGTATTGGGGCAGCGACACAAATCCGTGAGCAGTTAGGTGTGCCGATCATCTACATCACTGCCAGCGCTGAAGACCAAACCCTTCAACGGGCTGTCGCGACTGAACCCTTTGGCTATCTGGTGAAGCCCTTCAATCGGGTGGGGTTGTATACAACGATTCGGATCGCTCTACGCCGCTACCAGTTAGAGCAGCAGCTTGAACAAGCTGAACAGTGGCTTGCAACCACCCTAGCCAGCATTGGGGATGGCACGATCGCCACAGACCAAAATGGCTGTATTACCTTTATGAACGCGGTCGCTGAAAATTTGACCGGCTGGCAGCAGTCAGAAGCCTTGGGAGCGTCTGCGGAGGTCATCTTGCGCCTGATCCATGCCGAAACGCGGGAGGCGATCGAGAACCCGCTCTTGAAGGCCATGCGGCAGGGTGAAAGTGTGAGTGTCTCGAATCATTGCCTGTTGCAAACAAAAAACGGGCTAGAGCGTGCGATTGGCGATACCGCCGCACCCATTAGAAACGAGAAGGGCGAAATTACAGGAAGCGTTCTGGTCTTTCAGGATGTGACCGAACGGCGACAAGCAGAAGCACTCTTGCACCGCCGTCAGGAAGAATTTCGAGCATTGGCAGAAAACTCTCCTGATATTGTGGCGCGGTTCGATCGAGCCTTTCGCTATGTCTATGTCAACCCGGCTGTAGAAACGGCTGCTGGGCTTCCGGTACAAGCGTTCATTGGGCGCACAAATGCAGAATTGGGCATGCCCTCTGCTCTGGTGGAGCTTTGGGAGCAAACGCTGCGAGCGGTTCTGCATACGGGGCAAGAGCAAATTACAGAGTTTCAATTTCCAATGCTTGACGGGGTGAAAACCTATCAGGCGCGGGTTGTGCCAGAGTTTGCTCAAGATGGCAGCGTCGAGTTTTTGCTATGCGTCAGTCGGGATATTACGGCCTATAAGCAGGCGGAGGCCATTTTACGCCAGCAGGCAGAACGGGAGGGACTGCTGGTGGCGATCGCACAACGAGTACGCCAGTCGCTCGATCTGGATGACATTCTCAACACCACAGTGACGGAGGTGCGTCAACTGCTTCAGACCGATCGCGTGATTATCTATCGCTTTGATCCAGATTGGAAGGGCTTCGTCATTGTTGAGTCGGTTGGTGATGGCTGGACACACATGTTGGGCCATCACATCTTTGATCCCTGTCTGGTCATGGCAGATTGCCTGCTGCCTTACTTGCACGGAAAGGTGAGCAGTACCGAGGATATTGAGCATGCGGGACTGGCTGAGTGTTATGTCCATCTGCTCAGGCAGTATCAGGTCAGGGCAAATTTGGTGATCCCCGTTTTGTTGCCCTTAACTCAATTACAAGTAGTAGAGGTGCAGCCAGCAGAGCTACAGCCAGACGAGTCTTTGTGGGGACTCATGGCGGTGCAGCACTGCTCTGCCCCTCGTTCATGGAGCCACTCAGAGATTGAGCTGCTAAAGAATCTCTCGGCTCAAGTGGCGATCGCCATTCACCAAAGCCAGCTTTACCAGCAAACCCAGCAGCAGGCACAGCGAGAACAGGCGCTCAATCGGGTGATTCAAGCCATTCGCAACTCGCTGGATCTCAATACCATCTTTCATACAGCCGTGATGGAAATGGGTCGCTTTCTTCAGGTGCAGCAGGCTAACATTTTGCAATACCTGCCAGAGCAACGGATTTGGGTGCATCAGGCAAGCTATTGCCAAAGTCCAGATGTTGCTCCAGTGGGGCTAGATGTCGTGGGGCTAGAAATTCCTGATGAAGGAAACCCAATCACAGCGAGACTGAAGCGACTTGAGATTGTGCGGTTAGACGATGCCAGCACCGTTCCCGATGAAATGACTCAAATTCTGGCGCAGACGTTTCCGGGTGCATGGCTGGCGGTGCCACTGCAGGTGGGTGGTTTGGTTTGGGGCAACATTACGCTGATCCGAGGGCCAGAACCGTTTGTTTGGCAAGACTGGCAGATTGAGCTGACTCGCGCTGTGGGTGATCAGTTAGCGATCGCCATTCAGCAGTCTCAGCTTTATCAGCAAGTGCAGGCACTCAACATGCGGCTAGAAGAACAGGTGCAAGAGCGCACAACCCTGCTGCAACAAGCCTTTAGCTTTGAGGCAACCCTGAAGCGAATTGCCGATCGGGTGCGCGATAGCCTGGACGAAGACCAGATTTTGCGTGCGGTGGTAGAAGAGCTTGCCATTACGCTTGGCGTAAACACGTGCAGCGTTGCCGTCTATGATCTTCGCCAACAAGCGGTTAACGTGCGCTATGAGTACAAAACAGCCGTGGCGCTGGTGCAAGGGAACTTGATCCCAATGGCAGTGTTTCCAGAGGTCTATCAGCAACTCCTGGACGGGCTGCATTTTCAGTACTGTAGTCTGGATGGTCGTCCGCCTGAAACGCGGGTTGTGCGTCTAGCTTGTCCCATTGTGGATGATCAAGGTGTACTGGGCGATTTGCGACTCGTCAAGCACGCTAGCGACATCTTTTCGGATCAAGAAGTGCGGCTCGTGCAGCAAGTTGCTAACCAATGCGCGATCGCCCTTCGGCAGTCACGCCTGTATCAAGCAGTGCAGGCTCAAGTGGATGAACTCGAACAACTCAACCACCTCAAAGATGATTTTGTCAGCACGGTATCGCACGAGTTGCGTACCCCCATGTCTAGCATCAGAATGGCGATTCAAATGCTAGAAGTGGTGCTGTTAAAAACGGAAGATGGGCGTAGCAGAGATGCGGCTGACCCGTCTTCACTCGTCTTGCAACCTGCTTCATTTCAACGGGTTGCCCGCTACTTTCAGGTTTTGCGCGATGAGTGTCAGCGCGAAACCATGCTTATTAACGATCTCCTCGATCTATCCCGCCTGGAACGGCAAACAGAACCATTGAACTGCACAACGATCGACCTTCAGGTCTGGCTACCGCAACTGGTAACGCCCTTTATTGATCGTGTCCGCAACCAGCGGCAGCGTCTCGAAACCCGTATTGCAGCGCCTCTTCCGGCGTTGGCGACTGACTACTCCTACCTTGAACGCATTCTGAATGAATTGCTGCACAATGCCTGTAAGTACACGCCTGAAGCCGAAACTATTATTGTGTCAGTTCAAGCGATCGAGCCAACCTTAACAACCCGATCGCACATTCAGATTAGCGTCAGCAACTCAGGTGTCGAGATTTCTGGGGATCAGCTTGAACGAGTGTTTGATAAGTTTTACCGCATTCCCAGCAGTAATCCCTGGCAGCACCGAGGCACCGGGCTAGGGTTAGCACTGGTTAAGAAGCTGGTAGCACAGCTTCAAGGCACGATCGAAGCAACCAGCACCGATGATTGGACAACGTTTAGCGTGTACATCCCGCTAGAAACAGACCTGTAAGAGATTTTTACGCCCACCACCTCAACCCATGCAAGCAAGAGCCTATGAAGCGTTATCGTTACGGCGTGTTGCTCAGTAGTGCTGTTCTAATAGCAGTTTTCCTGCTAGCAGCACCCAGCATAGCGGCTGAAAAAATTGCTGTCCGCTACGGCTTGTTTGAACAGTCGCTGCCCGTGGCCGATTTGCAACAGTACGCTGAAACCAACACCGTTTCGTCTTCTCTCGGTTTCTTTCTGCGCTTTACCAGTCGAGAACAGCAACAGGAGCTACGGTCACTGCTTCAGGTCAAGCTGCCGATCGATTTAGTGGCCCTCGATCGAGTGCTAAATGGGCCGATTGGGGTGAACCTGCTCAAGCAACTAGCAACGGCGATCGTGGGCGGCGATCGAGCAGGCGTGCAGGCGCTAAGGGCGGCGGCTGTTCTTGGCATCAAGGCTCAGGGACTTAGCATTCTCAGCTTCTTAGAAGCGTATCCCGATCAACAGCTTAAACTCGACCTGCCCAGCACCCTTAATGTGATTGATGCCTCTAGCGCCAAACCACCTACCGATACGCTGCCAGCAACTCCGCTCTGGCAAACGCTCGTCGCTTACCAGGCAACCGTCAGTGCAAACAAGCCCTACTCAATGTGTCTCTTTGGCGATTCCATTTCGGCACAGTTGGTCAATAGCCTGGAGCCAGAAACCGTTAATTTTGCCCTTGGCGGCATGAGCAGCGTCTCTTTGGTAGAGCAACTGAAGCAGTTTGTGGCGAAGAAGGTGATCTGCCAGAATGTGTTGATTGCGATCGGCACAAACGATGCCTGGTATACCATCGCGGACGATCGCGTGAGCCAAAACCTCAAAGCGGCGATCGGGCTGACCCGTCAATTAGGGGCGACAGAGATAGCATTGCTCCCAGCCTTTTACTCCACGCTTGCGGCAAGCAAAAAGCCCAATTTGGCGGGGCCAATTGCGCGCGTTGAAGCAATCAATCAGGTCATTGATCAAGTCGCCACAGCCGAACATATACCTGTCGAAGCATCCGCACTCCAACCGCTCTTTGCTGGTAAGACGCTCAAAGACTCTTTAACAACAGATGGCGTTCACCTCAACGCTGCTGGTATTGAGGTTTATCGTCAGGCTATCCTCCGCGTGATTAACTCCATCCTTTAAGGACTCACCTTTAGTTGATCGACACTTCGAGAATGTATTCTTAAAACCGTCTCAAATCTGCTGTTCCTGAACGCCAAAGCTTTTCTTCTTGACACTCTAGCCGTTTTGCTCTTTTGCTACCTTTGCACAGTTGAAACTAGAAAGTCGGATTGGAAGGAGCTTTCAAATTTTGTCCGAGCGAGAGTGACAAACGAGGGTTAAAGTTGCCTTGATTAGCGCCTTAACACTTCCATTGTGATTGGGGACGTTTCCAGTAAACCAATAGACTTCGCAGCTCCCATTGAAAGGTCGATGATAACGCCGGGATCACCTAAACGATCGTTGATGCGGACAACCACTGAACGTCCATTTTTCACATTCGTGACTCGCACTTGAGTTCCAAAGGGCAGAGAGTGGTGGGCTGCTGTCAGACCATTTGGATTAAACATTTCGCCATTGGCGGTTCTGCTGCCACTGAATTCAGACCCATACCAGGTCGCAAGCCCACGTATTGCTTGCTCGGCTTTGGCTTTGGCTGCAACTGTAGTTGTAGTTGTAGCTGTGGCTTCAGCCTGAGTTTCGGCTTTGGCTATAGCTAGGTAACTGCAAATTGAACTAGCGATCGTAATCAGTAAGAGCAGATGGTGCAGACGTTGTTTTTTCATGAGGCTCATCGTTATAACTGCAGGAACCACTCGCCATCCATTAGCAGATTGACAAAAGTAAAATTCCTGGTCAGTATACACGCCTGCTCAAGTTCTGAAAACCGAGTTTGGTGATTTGTCTGCACTCTATAACACGACTCGTTCTTGCTTTGCGGTGGGACTTGAAGAAGTACATCGAGTTGAAGGTGAATCGATTGAGATTGCTAGGGGCTGTCATCAATGACTCATACACATGACTTTCAGCAAGGGTTCCAGCCCTTAGCCTTGTTTGTGAGGACGGGCGCGGTAAGGCTGATACTCAAGGTTTTTGAGCTTAGTTGATGACGCGCCCTAGTACCAAAGTACACACAGCTCCAAATTTCTATCTCATTCTCGACTCTCAACAGCCTTAACTACCCCTAAAAATACTCAACACAAAAACAACATCACTCAGCAGAGAACGCTTGAAGCCTCTATATAACAAGGGATGTGCTTATTTCTCCTGAAAGCTGGTGACAAGACTCGAACTTGCGACCGGCTGATTACAAATCAGCTCATCAACCCCTGCCGAATAAGGCTTACAGCCAACAAATTAGAGTCCGTACCCCAGTTTGTACCCCAAGGCTTGTTAAAAGCTGTAGAAATGGTACTGGACCCAAACCAGTGGCTCCTTGTGTGAAGGAAGAAGACTGTGATCCAAAAAGCTTGCCAGGAAAGGATTTTAAACTCAACTATTTTTTCTGATAGCCAATTGATAGTCAAACGTACTCCCTATTCCTCTAATAATTCTTTGGAATTGGTAAAATCAAGCCATAAAACTAGAGAGACATTTTAGTTTAAAACCGTTGAATTTAAGGCTCTACTCCGACTATTCCTTAGAGGGTGTTTTAAAAGTCCAACTGGTAGTAGCAAATCGTACAGATCCCCCTAAATTCCCCTTAGAAAGGGGGACTTTAAGGCGGGTTTTTCCCTTTTTAAGGGGGCTAGGGGGGATCTCTGAGTGCTTAACATCACAGCCAATCACTTTTCAAGCAGCCTCTTAGAGCGATCGGTAAATTTCTACCATTGCCAAAGTGTCTAATTGACAATAAGCACAGAGGTCATCAACCAGCCCTTGCTTCTCCGTTTGGTTTGTGCAGGCAATCATCGTTTCCCAAACGGTCTGTGCCTGATCGCCTCGCTGAATAGTTAAGGTTTTGTAGCTCAAGGATGGCACGAGAACTGGCAGAACCTTTTTGATCGAAGTCGAGCCTCGGAAGTCAGGATGCTTGTAGTGATGCTTGAAGATAACTTCGAGATCCCACAGTCGGGTAGCGATCGCCTCCAACTGAAGCGCATAGGCAAGGAAGGTTTGAGCCAGTTTTCGCAGCAGGCTGGCTTCAAAAGATTGGTGGTAGACAATGACGGAACCAACAGGAGTAATGTCACTGGTTAGCGCGACAACGAGCGGCGGCCTTGGATCGGACGTGTCGGTGTGGAGGTATTCGCGATGTTCGACGTGCCCGTGTTCGTGGAGGACGTGGCAACTGTACTGGAAGGGAAACTGCTCGTAGGGTTTTAAGCCATCAAATCTAGGGACGGCAGGGTTTTGTGTCTCAAAGTCAAAGAAGTGAATGGGATAGGTGAGTTCGGCGAGGCTGGCTGCGATCGCTGCTGTATTCACGGCAGGCTGATTGCTGAGAACGCTATCAACGTAAGTACGCTGGTTTTCTGACAGAGGGTAGTTGGGTGGCAGGTCGGCGGTCACGGAGTGTGTGCGAAGCACGTATCGCCAGCACTCTTTGAGTAAGCAGCGCGTCTTTCTTCTTCCAGTCCAGGCGAGGGATGGTGAAGATGGAGATTTCAGGGACATGCTGCCAGCAAGCTTGCGTGAACGGGCAAGGGTTGGGGTTCGCACAGTGCTTGCCGATGGCGATAGCCTGTGCGTCAGCACGTATCGCCAGTGTTGGCTCCAGGTTCTCAGCTAAGGTTGCCCTGAATTGCTTCAGTCGCTTGGGTAATTCTGGCAGGAGGCAATCGACTTCTGCGGTGATGTCTGCAATTAAAAAAAGGTCTACCAGATTGGGAAAGTAGCAAGTCTGAGTATTAATATGCATCAGCTTGGTTGCACCAATAGGTAACCCTGTCCCAATCAAAACGTATTTTTGCAGGGCTAAATCCCACTGATGCTCATCTTTAACCTTGCTAGAGGATTTGACCTCAATCAATTCCCAGGTGCCCGCTGGAGTTTTCTGAAGAATGTCGCACCGAACGAAGAAGTCCTCAAAACTGAAGGCAGCTTCAAAAAGGCGCGAGGCTCCGGTTGCGATCGCATCTTGAGTAGCTTGAAGAGCCTCGTTTCCGTTTCCCACAATCAATTGCCCATTAGAAAATTGCTGACGGGCGTAATGCCCAACCTCTTCGCCCTGGTCGATGATGCGTTGCTGGGCTGGGGAGAGAGCAGTGGCTTGGTGTGGCTCCTGTACTTCCAACCAAAGTTTTTTAAGGCATTGCAGCCCGCTCATAAAGTTGGATTTTGTCAGGAGGGCAGCCATATTTTGTATCGTGGAATTTTAGACTCTGTTCAGAGTTAGGGTGCCCGCTTCAGGAGGTTTGCGCTTGCATGTACGAAAACTTGTTGGGAAAGTACCTGACGTTGCAGGAGTTTTGCACGTGTACGCAGACGTACCGGAAGTATGCTGACCGCATTGACCCGTACCCACAAAACCTGGAGGAGACGCTTCCAGCGTTAGAGGTCCTGTGTCATCATACCCTTGACCCGGTGATTGATCACTTTGGCAAAGAGCAGTTTCAATTGACCTACGGGTTTTGCTCCAAGGATTTGAAGCGGTTTCTGAGTCAGAAAGACCCGGAGACGGGGATCAAAAACGGGCGGGTTGATCCAAGTCGTGACCAGCACATGGCTCATGAGGTGAATCGGAATGGCAGGTATTACTGCGATCGCTTAGGTGCTGCCTGTGATTTTCGGATTGTGGGGGTGGAGAGCGATCGAGTTGTGGAGTGGATTCTAGAGCAGCAGTTACCGTTTGACTCGTTGTACTACTACGGGAGCGATCGACCGCTTCACATTAGCTATAGTCCAGAGCAACGGCGAGCTATTTGGGCATTTACAGAGGGGGGAGTGCCGACGAAAAAAGGGATTGAACAGTGGCTTGAGCGAGTTGACCCACGTTTTTAGCTATCTTAAAAGCAATGATGCAATGTTGTGAGGTTGGTAGCGAATGCTGAACATCTCTCTTCCAGACCAGGTGCAATCGTTTGTAGAGGAGCGGGCGATCACGGCAGGCTTCAACTCTGCCAATGACTATGTTTATCACCTGATTGTGCGAGAGCAGGAACGCATCGCCCAGCAGGAACGCGTTGAGTCTCTGTTAGTCGAGGGTCTGGAGAGTGGAGAGCCGATCGAAGTAACGGCTGATTGGTGGGAACAAAAGCGGGTTCATCTTTCACTGATGAACAATCACGGAGTCGCGACTCAACTCGATGTAAGTGTGCTGGGAGAACAGAGCTAGGATGGTTGGTAAGCTTGTCAAAAAAAGCCTTTCTAACTCTGAGTTTTTGATGTTCCCTGTTGTCACGAGCAGAAGTTTATAGGGCTGCTGCACGGTAAGAAAAGAATCGACAAAATCTGAGTCTTTGGTAATAACGACTCGTTCTTGCTGAATGGAAAGTGCATTAATGCTTGAATCTGGAGTCGCGTTTTGCTGGAGAAGTTCTCTGGTGTGGATGGTGTCATGTCCCGCCTCTTGAAGCAGCCGAGCTAACCGAACAGGAAGTTGAGCATCAACGAGAAACTTCATGATGCCAGTTTGTGGATGCTTTTGACCTGGCTCAGGCGGGCAGCAAACAGGAGAACGGCAAAGATATCGTCTGTTTCCAAATCGTCGTAGTCAGTAAGGATTTCTTCAGTGGTCATGCCAGAGCTGAGAAGTTCAAGGATGAACTCAACCGGGTAGCGCAACCCACGAATGCAGGGTTTGCCATGACAAATATCTGGATTATGAGTGATGCGCTGCAATAAATTGTTTTCCACGACTGACTCGTTGTTGGATGGAGTATTTGTACTGAGACGCGATCGCAACTATAGCTCCTCCAGTCTAAATCCCTATCGGCTCAGTGCTGCTGGTAATTTTCGGATTGTAGGGTTGGAGAGCACTACTCAAGCCTCTTCCTAGAAAAATCGCCTTTTAGATACGATGCGGCAGAGTTTAACAAGATTTACGCTATCCACGTGAAAAAAGCTGACTGTGATTGTTGTCACTGGCACTTAGCCTTGCAACGCATACGCTTGTAAGTAGAATTACTGAAGTCAACAGAAGCACTTTAAGATTATGGATTTGCCCACACTATTAATAGTGGCTTCACAGCTTATTACGCGAGTGATTGCTAGTGAAGCAGTGAAGAAGGTCATTGAGGGGTCGCTCACAAAAATTGGCGAACTTCCTGTGGAGTTAGGAATAGACAAACTGAGACAAGTATTGAGGAAAAAATCTCCGAATACCGCAACGGCAATAGAGGAAGTCGAAAAGAAGGCTTCTGTAGCTACAAAAGAAGAGAATTTGAAAGCTGCTGCTGCACAGCTTGCTAAGGCTGCTCAGGCAGATCCTGAGATCGCTGCCGAGGTACAGAAAACAGCGCAGGCAATTGTTCACCAGGTGATGTTAACCAACGTCGATGTTAAAGGTAATGCAGAAGTTGGCAACCTTTCCCAGTCAGCCGAACTACGTAGCATTCAGCAATTGGCAACTCGTCTGCAAGTTGAAGGTAATTTAAAGTTTGGTCATTTGTCTCAGCAAGCTAAGTCATCTGCTAATCAGGAGATGGCAAGTGACTTGAAGGTTGGAGGAGATCTTGTAATTGATGAGCTGACCCAAACGCAAGAAGGAAGTTGAATGGATGAGCGAAGAGTCTTCTGAAGTTCCTCAGCAATCATCACAATCTGCTGCCAATCACATTTCTGCTGGTGGCAACGTTAGTATTGGAAATATTACACTGATAAGTTCAGCGGAAAACTTGTCGAGAGTAAATCTGCCTAACGCGATTACCTGTAAAGATTCATCTACTTTTATTGGTAGAGAACAGGAGTTGGAATTCTTGTGGGGTTCTTTAGAAAAACATCGCCTCGCTATTATATCTGGGATGTATGGAAGTGGTAAAACTGAACTTGCAAAGCAGTTTATTAGGCAGTATGGAAGTGCTTGTTTGGGAGGGATTTTTTGGGCAGATGGAAATAGTCTAACTGAGCAGATTGCTAATAGTTTCTTTACTCACCGAAAGAATTTTCAGAAGGATTTTATCTTTCTTCTTGTGTGGGACGATATTTCTATTAGAGAACACAAAGTACTACTGAAGACTTGGCAAACCCAGTTTGATGGCAATCTCTACGTTCTGGTTACGACTCGAGAACACCAGGAAGGTAATTTTGTCTGTCCTTTAGGTGGCTTATCTTTCGAAGAATCTTTACAGCTACTAGAGGCTTTTACTGGAAATAATAGAGTCTCAAGCGCAAGATTTTCTCGTCAATACGGCGTTGAAGAGAGACTGATCGAGAAACTGGGACATCTACAGTTGGCAATTGAAGCTATAGGGAAATTCCTATCGTACAATTCTAAACTATCTTTAAGAGATTTTTTAGAGCAAATAGAACACGCTGGATTAAGCCATCCAGCACTAATTGAGGAAGTCAGAATTCCACTAGAAGGTTTTTGGGGAAAATTAAGTGAATCCTCACAAGTAGTTGTTTGTAAAGTAGGATTATTTCCTAATGGAGCTTCAAAGAAGATGGTTTGTAAATTATCTTCGAGCTCAGGATTTGCAGTATTTTCAGTAGAACTGCTCTGCCGCTTTAATCTTGCATCTAAAACAAAATACAAAGCCGAAACACATTTTACAGTTAACCCAATAGCCAAGCTCTTTTTGGAAGAAAAACTAACAGAGTATGAAGACCCTAATGAAATAGTTGAAGAAGTAATACAAGTTTTGCTTGAAGAAGCACGTAACGCGCGAGTCTATTGGACTTCCAAATCTCTTTGTGAAGATGCTATACGAATTGCTAATCAGTGGTCACTGAGAGCATGTCAAGTAACAGCCTTGCAAGCTTTAGCAAATTTAACTTTACGTACTGCCTTTAAAGAAACTAATAACCTGAGTCGTAGAGATTATTTAATATCAAGACGTTATTATGAGTCCGAATATTTGCTGAATAGCTCAAAAGAGTACTATTTCCAAGCTGAAGAAATACTTGCACAATGTGAGGACGAATTTCCCAGCTATTGGTATATCTGTTCTCTGAAGCTCTTCGTTTTTTTGTTTAGAAATACGCCGTTTGAGTGGGTTTTGCTCCAATTCTTTAAAGTTGTTCGTTTTTTCGTTGGATTATGGAAAAACGGACGGGCAGCTACTAAGTTTGTAATTGTAATTGCTGTCATATATCTTTTACTTCAACACTATGACAAAATAGATAAATTAGTTAAGGATATTTGGTCTAACAATTTAGAAGAGGACACTCGCAAAGGACTTGATGACCCTTATCTAGAAACTCCGCTACCGTCTCCTAATATTCAAGTATCTCCTGAAGCTCCAAAAACTTTAAGTCTTGAAGGTGCTCATACTTTGATTTGGTCTTATTTAGAAG
The DNA here is from genome assembly GCF_059505485.1 of Stenomitos rutilans. Classification (NCBI taxonomy): domain Bacteria; kingdom Bacillati; phylum Cyanobacteriota; class Cyanophyceae; order Leptolyngbyales; family Leptolyngbyaceae; genus Stenomitos; species Stenomitos rutilans. Next base: position 24,482 of record NZ_JCACKR010000065.1, on the reverse strand, counting down.
CCAAGAAAAAGATTTATTCCTCTCCTTATGACGAGAAAAAAATTGAAGATTTGGCTGGGGGGAAATTCGTTGAAGAAATAAAGAAAAACCTCGAAATCTATAAGAAAAATGAAGTCTCATTAAGCAGTTATAAAAATCTAGGATTTAACAAGAAGGATTTCTCCTGCGATAAGGGTATATGTGTTTTTGTCGTCGAAGTAAAGAGAATGCGCGTGGAGCAGGGGAATAAAAATCCTAAGCGAAAAACGACTTGTTTAGAACAGGGAATATTCAAGTATACGTTGCAAAATGAGAACGGTAAGTGGAAGATTTATGATCAGAAAGAAGTAACTTCTACTACTGATGATTTTCGTTGGCGTAGTAAAACCAGTGGTGGAAAAACTAAGCATTGCTAGAGTAAACGACACTACCTCTTCAAGTTTGAATTAGAGTTCTGAGTTCAATTATCTTTACTTTGTCGCTTCCGAATCGCCGTTCGCACAGTGTCTCCTTCGAGAGGCTCGCACCAGCTTCACTCGATACGGATCAGCATCCTTCTGCCACACGACCCGATGCCCCTTCAACTCAGCACAGTGGTTTTCCAGGCACTTTAGCCAGCCTCGCCGATTGCCAATCTGCTGCCAATCTTCAAGTAAACCCCAATCCTCCTCCTGCCGACTCAGTTTGGCAAACTTTTCGTAGCTGGGGTAATCGGGTGAAACCAGCAGATCCTTCTGGTGCAGCACAGGCGGATTGTCGTCTGGGTCATAGTCGCGGTAGTGGACGTGCAGATCCCGCAGGTCAATCTGCATACTGGTGTGCAATGCCGGGTGCGGGTCAGCATCAAAGTCTGGATAAACCAGATAGGTGATTTTGGGTTTGCGGCAGTGGAATTTGATCACGTTTGCTTCTTCGGGACGACCGATCGTCCGCGACGCACAGCCTTCATAGAGGCGTAGCAGCGGGTCAAGGGTTTCGATCGCCGACACATGCACCCATAGCGAACCCGGCAGTTTCTTCCCAACCGGACTGTTTTGACAGCGTTCTGCCACCACTGCCAAATTGCCCAGGCTCATCAACATCAAATCGGCTGCCGTGCAAGCCTGCTGATAGCCACCAAACAGACTTTTGATGTCGGTCTGCACGACAGGCGCAAGTTCACGCAGTTTCGGACGATGACCAAAATGACTCAACGCCAAGTAAACCAGCAAATCCCCACGACGGCGATCGCTGATGGCATCCCACTCTTGCGGACTCGTCGCCTGCAAGACGATTTGAAACGCCCGCCGCAGGTTGCCAAACTCAGCGCTGAGTGACTCGGTTTCAGGTAGTTCCTCCAGCGTCGGCAACCGTCCTCGCTCAGTGTAAAACGTCATCAGCGGTGCCAGCCGTTCCTTATAGTCCTCAAAGCGCTTATTGCTAAGTTGCACTCTGGGAACAGAAACGCGCGATCGAAACCGAGCAGCACGGAAACTCTGCGCCTGTGCCTCATCCTGCAAACACAAAGTAGATGCCCAATGCCACTGGAACCACATCGACTCCCAAAAACTGATCGATGTAAAGCTTCAGTTCCTCCTGGTCGTAATACTTCTGAAAGGTATTGCGGCTTGTGATCATCCCGTCCCCATAAGCATCTGTCTATTCATTCCTCTGAGCGATCAACACCTGCACTTATTTGCCGTAGTTGAGGTTGCTGCTGGCACCTCGATATTTCTGCAAGCCATTTCTAAAAAGACTTGCCAAAACTAGATCTTGAGCTAAAATGTAAAAAACGCAAACCGTTATAGAGGTAGATAGCAATTTTCACAATTTTAGATGTAGACTTAGATCGTATGTACTATCAAAGTCTTGACGAGGCTCAAAGCAATGGATAAAAGCTTTAAGCAAATTCCGATGACTGAACTGAGGGTTAAGTTGCCTAAATTGCGACGACAGGTTCAGCTAGGAAATCTGCGATTTGTGACGACTCATTATGGTGAAGTCGCTGCCTATGTTCTTCCTCTAAGTGATGTTGAGGATGTTTTGAATGAAGAGGGAGATCCCATTGTTAAGCGGTGGGAGGAGATGCCGCTCACGAAATTTCGTGATGAATTAACTAACGCATGGGAACTGTTGTTGTCGGGAACTGATTGTGTATACCTTACTTTCCACAATCGCCGAGTAGTTGCTTTTGTTAGTCCACGATTGACACGTTACTTGTCATTGCCAATAATTGGCAACCCTGATCAAATTTTGTTCTTAACTACTGAATCCGAAAACTTCGTTTCTTAAGGATTACTTGCGAATGTCGTACAAGTTTGAATATGCCACCGAGTCTATAAAGCAGTTCCTTTCCAATCAAAATACCTTTTGGGATGTTGAACTAGAGCATGAGTTGCAGCCTGTTCTCCAGAGGCTTAGAGATTTTGGAGAACTTGAAGCTGGTGCTAATGTGGGCTTTATGCCAGGTATTACGGAACTTGTGTATGAACTTCAGGGAAAAACTTTCAAGCTTGTATATACAGTCTCGGCAGAACTCCAAATTGTCAAGTTCTATGAGTGTTATGCAATGTCACATTCAATTGATTGGCAAATCGCGCTGGATGCGATGAGCGATTCTAGCGAGGAATATTATATTCCTCAAATTGGCGACCACAGAAAATTCTTGAAAGCAATTGATTTAATTAGTCAGAGTGAGATGAATCCGTGCAGTCTGGGATCTGCAATGGGTAGCCGCGCTAAGAAAGTCAAAGACATTTCTCGCCGAGGTTATTACTACAGTAGCTTTCTAGAAGCGCTAGGCTTGTTGGAGATCCTCAAAATCGACAGCAAAGCTCCCTGTACCTACAAACTTACTGCGAAAGGAGAATTAATTGCCAAAGCTCCTAACACAGATACGAAAGAGCGTCTATTTGCTGAGGCTTTGCTAGGCTTTTTCCCACTACAGTTGCTCATTGATGCAACTGCAAGGGATCAAAAGGAGTTGACATCAGAGCTGATTGGAGAAGTCATCCGTCAAACCTCGAAAGACGGTTGTGGTGGTACAACTAATCCCAGACGAGCTGGTTCGCTCAGATCACTAATTAACTGGGTTTCTCGAATGGCTGGGATTCCAATCTACCATCAGCTTTACATTCCTAACATTTATGCAGACTAAATCCTACAACTTCCTGGCACAGTATAAACTCGGCAAACAAGGTGAACAAATCATTGACCGATGGTTGAAGAACATCTACAAAGTTACGGATGTCTCTGATATTCCTAAATACCAGGAGGCAGGCGTTGATCGAATCATCGAGAGAACAGACGGAACAACAGCAACCGTTGAATAATAAGTTGGACATTGCAGCCAGACGCACTGGGAATCTGTTCTTTGAGACAGTTTCTGTTGACACACAAGGAATTCCTGGTTGGGGATGGACTTCACAAGCTGACTATTGGATTTTTTTGATTCCTGATCAAGAGATTATTGTGGTTCATCCTGGCAAGCTACGATCTCTTGTTTGGCAACATCAGACGTTGTTGGCAGAGAGAACTGTGCCAAATAAAAACTACAAAACGCTAGGAGTACCGGTACCATTGGCTGACATTCGGAAAGTTGCTTATCAAATTCAAAAGCTTTATTTGGCAGGGTTGTAGATGTCATCCGGTTTTTTAGCAAACAGTTCACAGGTCTAACAGGTGAAACCAGCATCGCTAAAGTAGTAGTTCTTACCCAAACCAAGAATCAAGCAGCCTGTTTGATGCCGTCTTCAAACGCTTAATTGCTTAAACCCCATGAGTTTCGAGCTTACTTACGCGGTTTAACCATCAATAAAAAGCGTAAGTCTTTGGTTTTAAGCAGTAAGCCAATATAGCATTAAAAATGTTCGGCCGAGTGGCGATTACGCACTTGGTGATCGCTGGAGATAGAGGATGAGCGGGCGATCGCTACTAAGCGGGACAAGCTCCAGTCCTCTTATTAGAAAGAACTCCTGGCTTGGTGATGAATGGCGACATTACTCATCGATTAGCTGGTAATCTCCATAGTCCTACCTCACTGCAATTATGCAAGCACACCTCGTTGATTTCGCCATTGTAACTGCCCTCAAAATTGAGCGTGACGCAGTGTTGAGCCGTCTTAACGAATACGAAGTTATCAAAGAGGATTTTGAGCCACAGGTCTATTACCACGGGTATGTTAGCATTCCAGGAACAAGTGAGCGTTACACGGTAGTAGTAACGCTGCTACTGGACATGGGTAATGATGAAGCTGCTACTGCCACAACTCGATTGCTGCAACGCTGGCAACCTGCAAATTTGCTTATGGTAGGAATCGCTGGTGGTGTGCGTGACAAGGCTGATTTGGGCGATGTGGTTGTCGCAAAGTTTGTCTTTTATTATGAACCAGCAAAGTTGACTTTAGCAGGTGAACAGCATCGGCCAGAACAATTTCCAACCGATACATTACTCCGCAGCCGTGCTTACTTTTATGAAGCAACTGAGTGGAAATCCAGGATTGCTGTAATACGACCGGGAAGCCCACAAGTTGACAATGCATTGCCCAATGTCCATTTTGAGCCTATTGCAAGCGGTGAGAAAGTTATTGCGGATTTAGAAATGCTTCCCAAACTCTTGCAGGCATGCCCCAAATTGGTAGCCGTGGCAATGGAGGGCGCAGGGGTAGCGCGAGCAGCAAGGAGCCACAACGCTCCACCCCGTTTTTTGGAGATAAGGGGAATTTGTGATTTCGCTGATCCTGACAAAAATGATGATTGGCATTGTTATGCTGCCAATGCAGCCGCTGCCTTTACCATCGGGCTGTTACACGATCGTCCTCTACCGCCTCTCATCACAGAACAACCATTGGCGAAGAAGTCAGAAAAGCCACTATTAATAATTTCTGTCCAGTCTTTGCCCAATCGAGTGATTGCCCCAGATGAAATCTTGAGTGGATTAGATGATGACCTTAAAGGACGAGCGAAAGAGAGCGTCTCGTTAGATTTCACGTCATTAGTCAAAGGTGGAGTCTTTACTGATCCGGCACGCGCAGTCCAGCAACTAACAGACCCTCAAGGAGCGTTTGCTACTGCGATCGCTCGTTCTCAAGAACATGAGCTTATTTTTCATGGGTTGGCGCACATCCCGTTATTGGTACTGATGGGTCATCTAGTCAGCGATCGTGTGCCCGTAAGGTTTTTTGATTTTCATCCCAGTCCTGGTTCTAATACCTGGGTGTGGCCCAATAAAGGACAGAATTTTCCACCGATGGAAGTTTACGGGCTTCCTGGTTCACGCTCTTGGCAGGCAAAAGATGTGGTTCTTCGTGTTTCAGTTAGCTACAAGGTATTGTCTGATCAGGCTCTTACAGTCGTTTCATCAGGAGCGATTGAAATTGATTTGACGGTTGTTCCTGAGCCTGTACGTGGTGCCGTTCAAAGTGAAGAGCAAGTACGTGAGTATGGGCGGATATTTCGACGGACATTAGATTGGATTGCTCAAAACCTGCCAGCAGGTCAGAGAGTTCATCTTTTCTATGCAGGTCCGGTTGCCCTTGCCTTTCATCTGGGGCAACAAATTTCGGAAAATATCCATCCACCAGTAACCGTATGGAATTACCACCGGGGATATGACTGGGCGATTGATTTAGAGAAGGCATACATTGGGGAAGAATGTATTGTTCAACTACCGTCAGGTTATGACTAGATGTAGGACACAATCTATGCTTTTCTATATTCTTAGACTCTATATGTGGCGGTTTTAGTTTTTTTTGTACTAAGATCGAGGCAAATTCTCCTGAAGATCAGATTTTATGACTATCATTGGCAGGTTCAACAGGTTTGTCAAAAACATTCGTCCCACCGACAACCATATTGAGGAAGCGAACCGACAGACTGACTATATGGTAGAGAAGCTTAAGGGAAAAGTGGCTGCGAACGGCACATTCGAGTTGGAGAAGGTTCTAAAAGCTGGGTCAAACGCTAAATTTACCTCCCTGCGCCGAACAGCAGACAACCTATTTGATGTTGACCTTGCTGCTTACTATTCCGGCACGGGGGCAACGACGAAGGAGTTAAACAAGCTTTTAGGTTTCACCTGTGAGCGGCTTCGTGAAATTTATCCTAATAAACCCAAAGAGGATTTTGAAGCCCTGAAAAGTGCTGTTCGAGTCAAGTTCCGCAGTGGGATTAAGCTTAATGTGGATGTAGCACCGATTATCCGAGATGACTCGCTAGGACTGGAGAACGGAGGATGGCTTCCACGCTCAGATGGGTGGCGGCTAACTTCTGTGACCTGTCATAACCAGTTTATCAGTAGCCGCACAGCCAAAAGCAATGAAGTGTCCGGTCCAGTAAAGTTTAATCGACTTGTGCGGTTGATGAAGTGGTGGAACAATCGCCAGGAGGATTTGATACAACCTTCTATTTTTTGCGATTTGATTACGGCTGCTGCCTTTGATGCTTATGGTGTTACCAGTGAATGGCAAAGTAGTTTGCGACAAATCTTTTCCTTCCTGCTCAAACATCAATTTCTTGAGCCGATTGTTTTCGATGACTACCACGATACAGGTGGATTAACGTTTCCATCAGGTCAGGTTGTCATTATGGATTCTGTAAACCTGGAAAACAACATCACGAAGGATTGGACAGAAGAGACCCGGTTGGGTTACCTGGAAAGAGTGCAGGATGCTTATGATTGGATGATGGAAGCCAAGAGTTATGAATTGGATGGAGATGAAGAGGGTGCGATAGATATGTGGTGCCAAGTTTTTGGGGCTGAATTTCGGTCTCTGTCTGAAGGAGAAGACTGATTAATGTCATCCAGTTACACACGTTCTACGACCCAAACCAGTACTCAGAGTAAGGTCATTCATGTCACTCGTAAAGTGCGGGCAGACCTACTGGCAATTTTGGATCATTATGGCTACTTCTCAGAAGACTATGCCCAGAAGCTAATTAACGACATCAGGATGTTCATTGATGAGGAGGCAATTGAACATGTTAAGTTCACCTGGACACGCTCAGGAAGCAATGTTGTTATAGAGGAACTTGATTACGAGGTGGTTTGGGGCAATATGGGCCTGGCTGACGACCGCTCTGGTGGCATCAGTTATCGATTTGATTTAACAACGGCTAATTTTCAAGTACGCATTACTTACAGCGATCGCTGGCAAAAAATGCCTGAAGACCAGAAGGCGTTAATTCGAGAAGATCTGAAGTTGCAATGGGGACCTGCAAATCAACTGGATTACAGCGATGGTCAATGGTCATCTGAACGGAGTTATTCAAAGGATGGTTTAGGTTTGAGCCGCAGTCGCTTCACCAGATTATGACAGACACTCCTATTTATTTAGTTAGCTCGGATGGAGCACCGTTGGGCAAGTTACGCGCCAGTGTCTTAGAACTTGTTGCAGAAGCAGAACAAGTGGCACGCTCCAAGAATTTGGCTAAACGAGCCGCCTTACCAGCTTTTCTTGGTGAGTACCTGGAGAGAGAAGGTTATCGAATTAACCCAGATGAACTAAAGAGAGTGATCGCAGACTTCTATCAAGTTTGTCGAGGAGAAGCTCTTTCCGCAATTCAGATAGTCTGTACGTCCGAACAGTCAGCATCCTCTGCAAACAACTTTCAGGAACAACTTCTCAAACAACCTATCAGTATGAGAGCAAATCAAACTAGACCTCAAGTTCAGCAGTTTTTTGAAGTAGAACGGGTATATCCCGATGAAACAGCCAGAACTCTTTACGAGAACTTGATAGGACTTGACGAACACAAGAAACGATTATTGGTTGAACTGGAAATGCTACTCTATCCGCAACGGTTAGCAGCATGGAGCCGTAAACATCATCAGGGACGTGTACTACATCTCTGTGAGCAGTTGCATAATCGCACACCCTTGATTCTGTTGGAAGGCGATGTTGGAACAGGGAAAACAGCACTGGCGGAAACGATCGGAGATGCCCTAGCACGGCAAATTGGAAGCAAAGCAAAAGTACATCTTCTGAAAATCAACTCACAAGTGCGTGGGACAGGTTTGGTCGGCGAGATGGGCGACTTAATTGTACAGGCTTTTGCTCAGGCGGAAGCACGGGCTGCCTCGCTAAAAGAACCAATGTTACTTTTGTTAGACGAAGCAGATGCCCTTGCTGCCAGACGGGATACCCAGCAGATGCATCATGAGGATAAGGCTGGGTTGAACACTCTGCTGCAACGGCTTGATAATTTGCGTTTAACAGGTTTAGCGATCGCAGTCATCTTCATTACCAATCGCCCAGATGCGCTTGATCCTGCCATTCGCCGACGTGCTGCCCTCGATCTCTTTTTTGAGCGTCCTGCCGATGAAGTACGAGCAGATATTATTCGGAGATATTTACCAGAATTGAAATGGACAGAGGAGCAGATTGCTAAACTCGTGCATCTGACCGGTTCACAAGAACCAAAAAACGAAGGTATTTCATTTACAGCTTCGGATCTAACCAATCGACTATTTATGGGAGCACTTCGGGAAGCCTTCAGCCAACAACGAGAACTCAAAGTAGACGATCTTTTAGAACAGGCGGATCATCTCATACCTACTCCAAAAATGGGTACCATTTAAGCCTGATCAATCTCAGCAGAAGCATCTGTTTCAGTTCTTGGCACTCATGCATAAAAGGAATATCTGACTCTGTAGCGATGTTTAGGGCGCGATCGCAATAATCCAAAGCCTCCTCACTTCTGGATAACTTGCGATAGACCGCTGCTAAACTCTGGAGTGTCACCGCTTCGATATAACGAGTTTTCAGACTACTGGCGATTTCGAGGTCGATAGCAACGAGGAAACTGCCTCCGAACAATGTTCTGACCAGATCAGCACTGCTCCTAAATTACACAAAACGTTGCCTTCTTTCCGGTGATCGCCTGCTCCGTTTCCACTGCTGTATCAGAATTCCCTGAACAAATTTCGACAAGCACTACTTCCCAGGTTTGTCCGTTTTCAGAGGACTTTTCAGTGTGACTCAAAGCAATTCAAAATAGTTCTTTGAGACAATACGTGATGTACAAGACTTACAGCAGCAGCAGCAGCAAGTGGTTGATATTTATCGTTCTTATTTCCATCAGCCCAATCACATATTGCCTTTATTAATATCCAAGGCTTTTGAAGTGAATTAGCTGCATTGCAAAAGCCTATTCCTTCCATTTCTCCACCTTTAGCATGTGGAAATCGCCTGAATAGATCAGCCTTGAATTCTAGACTATCTACAAGTTTATCTCCAGATAGAACGGGACCAGGAATAAGTTTGCAAGAAGAGCCATCAGGGCGGCTAAATTCCCAGTCGTAGGACTGCTCAAACAGGCTCAATAAATTTCTGTTGCTTGGTGGACGGCTGCCACGATCCACAATTCCATCTGACCCAACGCGGTTTAGATCGTAATCAATAATTTCCGTCGCGACTAGTACACAACCTATTTTCTGTTCTACTGAGCTTTTACCAAAAGCAAGACCAACCATAATTACAGCCTTTGGGTTCCAGTTCTCTAAAGCCTTCTGTGTAACAGATCCTGCTCCGCGCTCATCACGCGTACCCATACGGCACTGAGTAACAACAGTTTTGTAATAGCCAAATTTACCTAAATAATATTGTCCAGACGAGGTATGCACTCGACAAGGAAGCAAATCCTCAGATGCATCTGGCTCTAATAAACGAACTACGGCTTTAAGTTCAACAGGTGTAGCTGTAACGATGACAAAATCAGCTTTAAATTCTGAAGATTCTATCCTCTCCCTTTCAACCTCTTGTACCTTTGGAAAAACCGGACTGTACCAAGATTGATCTTCAAGAATATAATCTTGCTGAAGTAGTTCTTGCTTCTTTTGAAGGATGCCATCCAAATCATCTTGGAATTTCTTTAGAAAAGGAAGACTGTATGACTTTGAAACATTCAAAGCTTCCTCAAAATACTTCTCGGCAATATCAATATCAATAGTTTCATGAACCTTAGCAAGCTCTCTTAGTGTCAAAGCCTTTATGTAAGGATTGTTGTTGGCGATTCGTCTTGCATAGTATAGGTCGCCCATTAAATTTTCAAGCGAATTCATATTCCTCTTTTGATATTCTAGTTCATGCTTTTTTCTGACTGATGAACTTAGACTAGCAATGATCTCTACTTCTTCGTTTTGCAACCTATGTTTCCGTGCAATATCTAAAGCTATTTCATAGCTACTTGCAGCTATCTCGTAGCTTTTCAATGCAAGCTGATTCAACCCTAGGCATAGGTGAATTTTACATCTCAGCTGATCGGGTTCAAGTCCTTCTTCCTCATTTATGAGAATATCCAAGCTTTTTTGTTGAAATTCGATAGAGGAGTGATAAAGCCCCATAAAATAGTTACAAAAACCAACCTTGTGGTGAGCAAAAGCTATGTCCAATTTGCTTTCAGTACCAGTAACTATTTGCAACTGTTGGGTATAAAATTCTATCGCAATTTTGTACTGTCCTACATAAACTAGATTATCTCCTAATTTTGATATAATTACTGCCTTGAGGCAAGTTAGTCCATTTCTATCTCGTAGGACTTGTTTATCGTTATCCAAAACTTGATATAAGGCTTCCAAGGCTTGCAGATAATTTTTTGTGGCCTCTTGATAGTTCCCTTCATATTGACTTTTGTCGCCTAATCTAACTAAGCGGTCTATGTCAGACATTGCAAATACTTTCTCACCTGAATAACTAGTGGGAGAATCCATGCTTTTGTGACTTTAAGTTAGTTATTCTGCCATCGCTCTTCCTCAAACAGAAGGCTTCTACTGTTATTACTAACATATTAAGAATTTTCTGCATTATTAATAAGCCTACTAAGATAGAAATCACACTCTTCAACGAACCTATTGGCAATCCCAACTCTAATATTCATACCTAAATCTTGAAATCTTTCTAACGCCTTTTTAGCCCATTCTTTTGCTTTCCCATAATTTTCTTTTTCAAATTCTAACATTGCATAATCTCTTTCAAAGAAAGCCATGCGACGATAGTCTCGATTGCGTTGTGTTACAGGATACCAAGCATCTAATAATCCCTCTGCATCTTCAAGCTTATGTTCTTTAATATTAATAAAGGCTAACCGTTCATAAGCTTTCACCTTGAAGCGCAACCACTGTATACCTTCCGATTTCTTAGTAACCTGTTGATAGAGATGCCTAGCCTTGAAATAGTCTTCTTCTCGATAATATCTTTCTCCCCAATATAAAAGGTATCTTATTTCTAGTCTCCTTTCATTTAGTTCAGCTACTTGTCCTCTAGTTTGTTTACGGAGTTCCATATATTGTTTGAACCAGGCATCTGCTTCTTCAAATTCTCTTTTTCTGGTGTAAAGAACAGCCAAATTGATTGCAATAACACTAGAGATATAAGGCTCGCAATGCTGCTTTAAACTCCAAGCACCTTTGAGCAGATCCTCTGCTCTCCGTAAATTTTCACTACCTTCCCTTAGTAAAGTGAGCCAAGCACATGCTGATTTGACCTCAGCTAGAAATCCATGATCTCCTCTAAGAAATGCAACATTCATTAACCAATTTGACCACTGTAATCGGTCAGACCAGTAACCGTAAAGATAGGCAAAACGGCTTAGGAACCTCCATAAACTACGAGCCGCCTCATATCTTTGGTGATTTTCACACCAGCAAAAAACTTCTTTGAAGTTTTTCCACTCGTTATTAATGACATCATACTTTACGTGCCATTCTCCTTGGTCCTCTCCACCATTAGTTCGAGCAATTTCGAGATAACAATTCACCCAAGATTCTCGAACTTCTAATTCAAGATTAGAATCACTCTCCAGTCGATAAAGAGAATATTTTCGGGTGAGTTGTAGCATTTTATGATAACCACCATCGCAAAATACCAATGAGCATCTGCTTAGCATATTCAGAGCTTCATTGGCTTCATACTGCTGTGCATCACTAACATTAGTAATGCAAAATAAATTTTCGCGTGTTAGCCCATAAGGAGAAACAGAAAGCACCACAAGCAACTTATACGCAATAGGATTCTGCTTCTCAATTTCTGATACTAATTTGTCAAAGCAATATTGAGATAAATTACTCTTTGAATCATCTAATTTTTCCAATACTTTTTGAGGATTCTTCTCAAGTCCTAGAATTCCAATGGAATAGTGAATTGCTAAAGGAATTCCTCCACACATTTGACTTAATTTATGGCGAAAATTATCGTCTGCAATAAGACCTTTCTCAGTCAACAAGTTATCAATCATCTGTAAACTTGCAGAATTGGATAGTTCTTTTAGATTTAAGTCATACCTTTCAGAGTTTCGAGTTGTAACAATAGTCTTTACATGATTCCCCTTAATTTTTTTCAGAAACTCATATATTTCGTGAATATCTTCATTTTTAAGCGCTTCAAAATTATCTAAGATGACTAAGATTTTGTAATTTCTACTGCTCAAAAAATCTTTAAGAGCTGAAATCTGATGATTCGGATCAATTAATTTCAAGTCACTCCGTTTTAATGTGTTGGCGATATCAATACATAAATCTTGAAGTGTTCTCATCGGTCTCGGAGAGTCATTAAGTCCAATAATTCCTTGAGGTGATAAAGTGCTTAACTGGGCAGATGAAAAAACAATCATATCGAAGGTTGGAATGGAAGTACTGTTAAATTCTTTCTTAGCTGCAAGACAGGCGTATGCTGCCTCTAACGCTAAAGATGTTTTACCCACACCACCAATTCCAGCAACGGTAACTGTTCTTTCATAAAAATCAGGAGATATTCTATAGAGTAATTCCTTTAAATCTTCTTCCCTTCCAACTAGTTGTTTATATGATGGGATAGGAAGATTATGGTAGTTCTCTTTGCTCAATTCTTCAATCGTATATTGAATGTCAAAAGAAGGAGTAACAACTTCATTTTCTTGGTGATTGTCAGGTTGAGATTTGATGTAAATGGTTCCATCTTCGACAAGTACAGGATATTTCTGAAGCTCGTTGTTATTCTGTATAGTATCTGTAACCTGTTGAGCAGGTAGAGGCACTGATTCACCTGAGATCTTCAATTTCGACAACATCTCAAATGCAAACGCACTAGCATGATGGGAAGCTTTTTCCTGACGAATTCGTTCTGGTTCTATCGAATCATCATTCTTGCCTTCAACTAAATCAGAAACGCCGCGAATTACGATCATATTGATGTTGGGGTAGGCGAAAGCTACGCGTAAGAATCCGAATCCTTCCATCTCGACAGCGATTGCATCGTTATAACTCGCTCTAATGAAGTTGAAAACATCCGATTCTTTAGAAACAATAACCTTCTCCCCAGCAGCAATGGGACCTATAAACACACGAGGTGGTGAAACGAAATCACCCATTAGCCGTTGCAACCACTCTCCTTTTCTTGCCTCTGATCTGGCTCGTTGCACCAGTGCATAAGCAGACTGCCCTAATGCAGGTCGAGTAAAGAACTGATTTTCTGCCTTACCTGACTCATAACCATAAACCTTAGTCGCTGCCACCACATCGCCGATGGCAACGTCTTTGATCCCTCCGGCAATGCCCACAAAGAAAAGAATATCAGGACTGAAGTAGGCGATTGCCCGTTCTGCTTCGACGGCGGTTCCGGCATTACCCGCTCCCACTTCGGCAATCCCAACTTCCCAAACCTGATCGTTCGCAACGAATTTTCCCCGCTCATAAATTGTTCCTTGCAGGTGCATTTCCTCCTGAAGATCCGTCAGGTGAGCACGGACAGCCAGGTATTCCACAGGTAGAGCAGTCAGTATTACTGCGCGAGACATAGGCTGAGCCCTTCAAGTAACCGGAATAACCTCTATTTTGTCGTTTCGCTCTCAATTTGACCACAGATTAGAGAATTTTCTTTGGTTTGCTGAGAATGGCTTCTCATCAGCCACAATAAAGGCAGGGTTTGAGAGGGAGCCAGCTATGAGCGACAAAGACCAGATTCTTGAGATTTTCTCTAAGGAATATGACAAGCTCAAGTCTGAGCAGGCTCAACGGATTGGCTTCCGCGACAACCTGCTCTATGTGACGCTGGGCTTGTTTGCCACGATCATCTCGTTTGCGGTTTCCAATGCATCCAATTACTATGCCTTGCTGGTGGTTCCCTGGGTTTGCCTGATTCTGGGCTGGACCTACGTAGTCAACGATGAGAAGATTTCGGCGATCGGCAGGTACATTCGTTACAAGCTGGTTGACAAGGTGAAGGAACACACGGGCTACGAGGATCTGGAAACCCTGTTTGGTTGGGAGATTGCTCATCGGGACGACAGGCACCGCAAGCGCCGTAAGATTCAGCAGTTGATTGTGGATGAAATCACGTTTGTTGTTTCGGGGTTGATTGCTCTGGGGGCATTTTGGTTCCTAGTTCCCAAACCGCCTGTAGGCGTAACTATTTTGTCCTGGGTGGAGCTTCTGCTTCTAATTGCACTGGGAGTTGAGACGTTTATTTATGCTGACCTGGGAAAAGGACGCTGACGTTTAATCGAGTGTACTATTTAGCAACGTATGGAAGCTCTCTAATGGCAGAGATAGAATGAGATTCAGAGCCTGGAGAGTGCATCAAAATGGAGATTACGAAGATGCCCTTGCACCAGAAGAGCAGGCAATTAGCTTCTGCTACTACTTGTAGAGCATTTCTATTTTCCCATCTAGCTCTGTGACTTAACTTTAAACTTGCGTTCAAAATAACTGAATTGATGATATGGCTGATGCCTTTTGATTCAAGGTTTCCTGCCTATCTGGTGCAGGTTGCTTTTGCAATCGCTCCATCATCCGTTCCAACTCCTTTGCCCGTTCTTCTTTCAATGGCATGGCAATTTCTCCCGTTTGCAAGTTGAAGCGGCAGACCGTTTGCTTGCTCTCTCCCACTCGTGCCCGCAGCAAGCAGTCGCCGTTGTCACGCACAAAAGCATCCCATTCACCAACACTAATTTTCCAGGGTTTTCCAGAGTTCAACTCATTGGGGAAACTGATTTTGTCCGCTTCATAGGCAGCATGAACCCCTTGAACCAGTTTGTCGATTAGCGGCGCTGGTGGCGGTGCAACGGGATGGTCTGATGTTGGAATATCTATGGCAAATGGGGAAACGATGCGATCGCCCGTCGGTACTTCCGGTTCAGGAACTTGAATAGAGGAGTCATCAATATGCAAAAGCACTCGCTTGGGTCCATCCCGTTCGATGGTTGCTTGGAATGTTGTGCCAACCGGGAGCTTAGGGCTTTCTGTGGCAAAGGTGCCCAAGATTTGACCATTGATTTCGATTGCAGGTAGGTTGTGGTAACGGTGATAGTCCGGGTCGTCCGGTTCACGGGTCAGTTTGCCAACAGCGATTGGTACGGCTTGCCACCAGCGCTTGCTTGTGAACGATTCCTCGGCAAAGGCGTTATATTGAGTGCCCACAACCTTGATTTGCTCTACCTGAAGTGCTTGCAGGTGTTGGCAGCTTTCTTCAGTCAGTAGGCTGTAGGCAAGTGCGCCCACTCCTGGTCGGTATTGGCTCATCGCCCAATCTGCATACTCTTTCGGTGGAATGACACTTAGGTGATGGGGCGATCGCGCTTCGCTCCAGTCGCCATATTTTTCAATGAGTCGATCGATCGTGGTTTCAGGCAACCGTTCATCGAAGACGAAATCAACATAGGGTAGATCTGATCGCAGCACCGCTTTGTAGGGAAGGTGGCGATCGTCTAGAGAGGCTTTCCAGCGATTGACCTGCTTACCAAACGGTACACTCAGCACATACGCTTCACGGGGTAACGCTTCGTCAGGCAGTTGGTAGTCTGTGTGCAGGCTAAACCCAGGGTCGAGGGTTTGGGCGAACTTGAGGCATTGCAGTTGTTTCTCACGATTCGGTTCGCTGTTCGTATGCTGGCTATACCAGAGGGCACTGGCTGCTTGCAGCCGTGATCGCGGATCGGGAAACAACTCATTGATCTCAGCCCGGTAGCTATCGTAGAGCCGACCCAACTCGGCTGTAAACGTTGCATCGTTCCCCTGAGTCCGCGCCCGGATCACTTCCCGGTCTTCCTCGAACCGGAGTTTGAGGTCTTTTGCCCAACTGAGATAGTTGGTTTCCCATCGTTCCATTGCCGCAACTTGTTTGAAGGTCGGATGAGCAGGCAACTGGGATTTAGGATTGGGAAGCAGGTGTTGATATTCATTGCGATCCCGCCGATGCAGTTTGGTGGCTTGCCAAAGTGGATTGATGATTTCTCGTGCCAGCGCATTCACCGCACCGGGACTAGCGGCAGGCAAACTGTAGGCTTTGTAGAGTTGTGGCTGCTTGTAGGCATCAAAGAAAGGGCAGGGATGAGCCGCACACCATTTGCCTGCCTCTTGGAGCAGGCGATCGCCGCCAATTTCTTTCACATCTTCCAGGCGTTCAGCACTCTTTTGATAATCGACTTCGATCTGGAGTGCTTGAAACAAGCGGTTGAGTAGTTGTTTCTGATGGCGATCGAACAACGCGGGTGCTTCCTGGTCTGCTGGCAGCGACGACTGTACCCGCCCAATGTAGGTTGCCACCAGTCCCACTTTGTTCTGGCTGCTGGCGACTGCCACTTGAGCTAGCGACGTATATTTGGGCTTGCCTTTTGCATCTAAGACGTCCCGGTAGGCGCGTTTGGGACGCTGCTGCACTGGCTTGAATTCACCCTTCTCACCAGCTTGTTTCACTTCCTGAGCGATGTGAGGAAGTTTGCGGGCAGGCGTAATCAGCAACTGGTCGCCATCGAAGTCGGCTTGGTGATAAGCTTCGGCATCGTGGGGATGAATCCAGACCACATTGCGAGTTCGCATCAACTCAGGACGATGCACATTCTGATAGCGGCGGATGTTGTCGCGACTGACGATGGGATAGCGGGTTACGATGACTTCGCCTTCAGGTAGGTAAGGGGCGCAAACATTGCCACGCTTCAGCTCTGGTGCCGGCAATGCCATCCCAGAACCATGCTTGAAACCCCCATTCACCGCGAGTGCCTGCCATTTCTGTGCCAGGGTGTTGGTCAGGTAGTCTACCACTTTCGGTGCTTCTAAGAGGTGATAGCGGCGGTCTGCTTTCAGGAGGGAAAGCAGGCGAGCTTCCTGAGGTGAGTCGTCAGATGAGTCTTCGTCGGCATGATCGGGGTCAAAAGAGGCACGTTCAGCACCTGGACTGAGACGCTTTTGCTCTTGGTCGTAGGCGGTGATGAGATGCTTGACGAGAGCGATCGGATTCCCTTGCAAAGCCGCCAACTTTTCGGCTTTGGTTTGCGTGGCAGGTCCAAAGTCCTTCAGAATGGCGGCTTCTGAGCACCAGATAGTGAACTGCCAGCTATTGTTGTATGCATTGGCTCTGGCGTTGGAGCGATTACCCATCACGACCTGTGGCAATGCGTAGTCTCCACAAGGCACCCGTTCGTTGAGTGCGGCTTTGTGTAGACCTTTGATGGAAGAGCGATCCAGAATCAGGTCGTAACCCTGATCCTTGGTCAGGTGCTTGTCCACCAACAGCGTGCCTTTTGCCAAAAAGCTGGTGTCTGGAGCCCTTGTTTCTTCCCCTGCCCAGGCACTGCGCCATGCCAACCGAAACTGAAACGGTGTATCCATTTTGGCACCCAATTGTTTTGCCAACCAGGGTGAAACCTTACCATGACAGTCTCCCGTGCGATAGGCGACATCTTCTGAATTCTGGTAATCGACAATTCTGACTCGTAGCTTTTGAAAGCTACCTGACCCCTTCAAACAATCACTTGCCAACAGGGAACCGTAGCGACAGGCAGCATCCGGTTCTGTGGTAAACAGGTCACGGATCTGGCGGGTAAGACTGGCATCGCCAAAGTAATAGTTCTTGCCGGAACTGAATGCCAGATAGCGTTTGATGCCATCTTCAAACGCTCGGTTGCGTAAATCTCGTGGGTTAGGGTCTGGCTCACTCAGTTTGACCACCAATAAAGAGTGCAAGTCTTCGGGTGCAAACAGATGAGCCAGTATGGCATTGCGGATGATTAGCGGCGTATCAAGGATGCGTTGGGCGATCGCATCGTAGACCGGAATTTTCAGTTCATTGTGCGGATTCAGTTGAGTTTCAGCCATGACCCTGTTCCTAATAACACCAACGTTGTGTAGGACTCGAACAAAGCGCGAATCCTCTGTCTGCGGTAGCAGTTGGGTGGGTGGGCTGGGAATTTAGATCAGGCTGGTATTGTCCGATCGCCTAAGCTATTTGGTTTTGCAGGGTTTGTGAGAGGTTTCAGAGAGAACGGGTAACTCCAACGAAAAGAGGGGTGGTGTTCTAGGCCTGTGGAAGGTACTACACGGCAAGACCAAATTCATAACGGTTTATGAATAGCCCGATGACGATGTCATGCATCCACTCGGACTTGGAGAAACAAATGGTTCTGCGTGCTAACCGTTTAAGCCGAGTGCGTAACGTTAAGTGTTTGCGCTCAATCTTCTGGGTGCACTGCTTACCCACTTTATGCTGGTCGTCGTTCAGGAGTCGCGTATAACCACCCTACCCATTGATGTAAAACCGTTTAATGCCAAAGGGAGTCAACCACTGCATCAATGACTCAAGTGCAGCATCGGTATGAAGTAATAAAACATAAGCCACAACGCTTCCGGTCGCATGATCAATCGCATGCCATAACCAACGTTGCTGTCGTTTATTGCTCACAAAACCGCACATTTCATCCATCTCTGCTTCATCCACCCGCTGAACAAGGACATCAACAGATTCAGCTTGGGATGCCTGTACGAGTAGTTCTGGTGTGACTGGGCACATAAAATAGGGTGATTAGCAAGGATTAGTGGCTAGGAAGTGAGGGAGCCAGTACACACAGTTTCTGGCGAACAGTCATTACCTGGATGCACAATGAACGGGCACTCATCAAGCATATTCAATCGATCTCTAGGCACAGGCGATCTCGACGTTGAGTTTTCGGCAGCATAATTAGTTAGCAATTCAGGCTTGAGCGTACCTTCAGAGTGGTTTTCATGCTAGAACCTATTTTCTAGCGGTTGTGGTCCAAGATAGTTAACATTAGGTGTAAGAAACCAACAATTCGGACACCTTGGCATAGCATAAGGTCCACCCTTACCCAACCATACTGCGACACTATTGAAGTTGCTGAAATCTGCAGCTGTAAGCATTTCTCCGGTTGGGTCTGTTGCCCAAAGGGCTTTATTCAACGCATTAATTTCTGCATGAGCACCTGGAGGACCGTAATGCTTCAAATCCTTATCCTTTTCCCACCCTTTAGCAATCTGTGCATATGGTTCTAGCTCTTCTGCTAGGGCAGGATGCAAATCTTTTGTAGAAATAGCTTTTGAGCTCCGTCCAAAAAAGCGCTCTCCTGTTAAAACATTTTCAGCAGCTCCCAAAACCTGGTTACCTTTTCCGATTTTCGCTGCTTCTGGAACGCCTCCTGTTTTGTTTAGCTGAATTAAATAATCGGCTTGCTCAAGTGTTTGGGAAACGAGATCTACCCCTTGTTTTCTACTCCCTACGATCCCAGCTCCTTCTATCAGAAGATCACCTGATACCGATGGTGTTTCCTTAACAATCTGATCAAGTACTTCAAGATGTGGATTGGATTGAACTTTCTCCAGAGCAGGATCTTTGCTCCTTTGATATGTATCTTCCGCTGCATCTGTCCATACAAACCGTGTCAAGGCGTTGCGAAATCTTTTTAGCGCATCATATACTACGCTAGCCGAACCAGCACCATTACTATTTCGGTCAGAAGATTGAGGAGTAGATGGCTCCGATCCTTGAGGTCCACCTCCAAATCCAATATTGTCATTTCCTTGCGATGCGCCTCCAGCACCTTGTGAAGCGTCCGTGGAGCCAGAACCCTCTTTCTCACGAACCTGTTGATCTGCACCGCCAGACGCACCTCCAGCACCAGTATCAGTTTGGTCAGAAGGTAAAGGAAGTTGAGGCTCTTGAGGCTCTGGCTGCCCTTGTCCTTGCGGTCCACCTCCAAATCCAATATTGTCATTTCCTTGCGATGCGCCTCCAGCACCTTGTGAAGCGTCTGTGAAGTTAGTATCCTCTTCCCCACGAGACTGTCGAACTGTACTACCAGATGCGCCTCCGGCACCAGTATCAGTTTGGTCAGAAGGTGGAAGTATTCCAGAACCAGAAATTTCATCGCTCCCAGATGGAGAAAGGGCGGAATTGCTGGATGGCTGAGTGGATTGCAGTTGACCTCCGTCTTGTCTATGTTGAAAGGACATTTTTAGTCGTTCTTCGTCTGCCGTAGGAGTGATAGCGTCACTTGCTGGTGTAGACACTTCTCCGTTAAGCCCTCGGTCAGTAAGGGATGCTCCTGAACGTACTTCTGCTGCTGTAGGAGTGGCAGAGATATCAGGTGCTTGAGCAGTTCCACTGGGCGCTAAGTTGTCGGATGCGGCAAATGTATCTGAATTAGAACCATTAGTATCAGGATTAGGTGGGGTTGAAGGGTTAGTCGAATTAACACCGAGAGGCTTACTATGCTGATCCTTTTGAGGTACAACAGAATGTGATTTCTGTCGGTGATTGCTATGACTTGGCTCTTTCTCCACCCCCTCAGCAGAAGATGAGGTTTCCTTCATAGCTTCTTGGTACCCATTTTCCTCGTTGGTATTATTAGTAGAATCCCGGGGTCCCTGCGGTTCTTGTCCTTGAGCCTGGGCAACTAATCCAACTTGAGGGTCTTCACCTTGAGTTTGAATAGCTGCTTTACGTTTTTGATCTTCTGCGTTTCCGAAAATATCATTTCTGTAAAGGAAGACTAGTCCCTGAAGGTCAATGAAGCCATCATTTTTAGCTCCTTGTGCAAGTATCAGAGCTGTATTGCCAAACTTATTAGCTTGATCCACAACTTCACCGATCGAGCTTCCCAGTAGAGGAGTAAAGCCCTGACCCAAATTAACCGCAATGTTAAACCCTCCATCCAAAGCTCCTAGAAAATCATCATTTTTAACCGCAGCAATAACAGTAGATAGATTTTGCGGAACATATTGGAGTGTATCTAAGACTTCCTGCGTGACGTTACGATCCATTTCACTTAATCCGTTAAGACTAGATGAAAGACCGTAATTCGTAACGGCTATCAAACCTCCAGCAGCTTCTAACGCCCCAATAAAATCTTCACCTTTTATAAATGCGCGGGTTGAGCGATATGCTGAACTTGTAGACTGCTGAATTGCTACTGTAGCCGTTTTCGTAAGAGTGTTAACTTGACCCAAATACCCCGTGACTGCGCCTCCTATTGAGAGCAGTCCTCCAGCAAAGTCCATCCAATCTCCTCGAACCGCACCATCAATGGAATTCATCACCCCAACAGCCAGACCCACTGCAAGTGCTGCTAGAGGGGCAGCACCTCCAAAGGTTAGCCCCGTTGCTACGGCACCCCCTATAATGGTTATTCCCAGCCTAATTTTGCTCCAAAGACCTCCTCCTTCTGCTCGACGTGCCTCAATACGTCTGTTAATGAGGTCAGTCATAGCTTCGTGTAACTTAGTATCCATTATGCCTGAAAATTCAACAAGCTTTTCTGCATAGGCTATACGCTGTGAATTGATTCCCAGTTGGAGATGTAAGTCACCAATTCCTTGCATGAGTGTTTGAAATTCATCATCACCCTCTCTGATATCGCTGAGAATTGAATCGAGGTCTTGTAACTTTCCTGTTGACGAATTCCCATCGTGAAGCAAACCCAACAGCTTCATGTCTTTCTCATTCTCTGCACCAAGCCGATTAACTTGATCCATAAAATTCTTGTTCTGGGTGGTTAGCTCAGTAACTAAGTTATTTAATCGACCTTGGATAGCTACAGCTTCTTCTCCTTGTAGAGCTGAATTAAGATCTTTCTCAACTTCACCCAGCAAGGTTTTTAAGCGTGCTGGCATTTCTGGTTGTTCGGTTTGAAGGGTCTGGAGGTCTTGCAGCAAAGTCTGCATCTGCTTTTGTTGATTAACTTGAGATGGAACTAAATTCAAAGGCTCCATACCCAAATCAGAACGAATTTCGTTTAAGGCTTCTTGAAGCTGAACTTCAGTCTGCTGCTGCCCAATTTGAAAGATGCCAATGACCTTTTCAAGCTGTTCATACTGATTCTCCTGCAAGTTCTGCTCAGAGTAACTTGTAATATCTTGTTGTAAATCAGAAGCCCGATCAGCCGCAACTTTTTGCTCTAACCTTGCTTGAGCGAGGTAAAGACCATTGATGTTTAACAGATCCTCTAATGTTGCTTCGGTCTGCTGGATCACTGCACCGACAATCTGCTGCTTTAGCAAGGCAGCATCCAGTCTTTGTTGAATTTGGGCTTGATTATCCAAGTTATGGTTCAACGCCGTTCGCAAATCATTAATTTCAGCCTGATTCTGCTGCTGCTGCTTTAACGGCTCAAGCTTATCTTCAGCAGCGGTACGAGCTAAACGGGCTGCCTTTGCATTAGCATCTGCCAGTGTTTTGAGACTCTCATAATTCTGAGCATCTTGGGCATACTTCTCTAGAAGAAAACCATAGCTTCTCTTCATTCCCTTATTTTTCGTTCCATCGGTTAAGTCTTTAAAATCACGAGCGTAAAGTTGTGCTGCCGTTTTCATTCCCTGGTAGTTAGCAACGTCACGAAGGGCAACAGCTTCTTGATCACCATCTGCGATCGCTTCATCTAACGCCTGCTTAATGTCAGAGGCTGACCCGTTCAACTTCTTTTGCGCATCTCTGAGATTTTGAGCAGTCTGAGTCGATACCGCAATCGCATGCTCTAAATCACTAAGAACAGGTTGTAATTGCTGCGTGATTTGTATGTACTCATTCTGACCTTCGAGAGATAGGTCTTTAAAGTTCAGAGTAAAAGAATCGAGCGCTTTGCTACCCACCTCTGCCTGCTTCGCTAAGCGATCTGTTTCAGCCAGAGTTTGCTGGGCAGCCTGCAGTTTCTTCTCCAGAACTATTCCATCCGTGTCAGGGTGACTCACATAATCCCGCATCAAGCTCTGTTCAGTGAAACTAATAGACTCGTGCGACTCTTCTAATTGCTGCAAGTTTTTCAGGCTGCCTTTCTGTAACTCGAACACACTAGAAACGTTATCAACAAGTTTGAGCGATTGTTGAAGTAGAGCTTTTTGATGCTCTGGAGCATCTCGGTCATCGCCATCCCCCTGAGGAAGCTGCGATTCAGCCGCTGCTAACCGCTCCTGTAGAGATGTTTTCAGAGTTTGCACAAGGGCAGCTTTCTGAGCTAAAGTACTTTCTTGTCGTTCCGTCCAGGTTTCAATTTCATCAAGTCTTGCTTCGTACTGCAAGTTACCAGAATCCCATTGGCTGTATGAGTCTAGTGCTTTGAACACTGTCTGTAGATGAAGATTCGCGCTGGTGCTATAAGCACTCCAATTTGCATCTAATTTTGCCTGAGAAGATTGAAGCTCCCCTTTAGCCAACTCAAGTCGTTGGTTGAGTGTTGGAAGCAAGCCCTGGATTTTCTGCAATCTCTTGCTGGCTTTGGCTGCTTCCTCTTGTGCGCCTGGAGCATCTACAGTTAACAACCGCTGAATTTCCTTAATAGAATTTTTGCTGTCGTTACCAACTCGGGTTACTACTTCCCATTGAGTCTTCAGACCTCGCCAGTGTTTCAATTCTTCACTTTGCTCAAGTTGGGCTGCTTGCTCCCGATACGTCTTAGCTTGAGCAAAAAGCCTTTGCGATTCTTGAAGATTTGAATTCCAGTTTACCCAATAGCCATCAAAGTGTTTTTCGCCTTTAACCTTATCAAAACCTCCGATCCTAGTGGGGTGGTAATACCGTAGTACCGGTGTCCATTCAGGTCCACTATCCCCCAAAAGAAAATTTGGATCTTCGACGTAAGGATGTGATGTTTTTACGTCACTTGCATCAACGAAATCTTCATTAGATTTTTCACCTCCTAAGATTTGATATTTATTGCCGAACTCGTTCATGGCGATACGTCTACGTTCCTCTAGACTGTTCGCTGCAAACTCTGCTGAAGCTCCCAATGCTGCTGTAGCATCTTTATCTGCAGTATCAGCTGACGCATTTAAGCCTCTAATTTGTTGCGTTATTTCATTAACTTTTGAGTTAGCCTGATTTGCCCCTGTCTCAATGCTTGAGAATAGGTTGTCAATTTCGTCTCCCAAAGTCTGTGCAGAGCCAACGTAGCGCTTTTGAAGATCTGCAAACTGTTGCTGAAGCTCCTTGCCCTGTTTAACATCCAACTGCAAGGCTTCCATTTCGTCCTTAAATTTATTGACTGCTTGAGCTAATCCAAAGTAAACCTCCTTAAGTGTTCCTACAGTTGTAATGGAATCTCTCAAATTAGCCTGTGTCAACTCTCGATCGCCATACACACCCAGCAACTCATTCCGAATCAGGCTTGATGATTGCTCAAAATGGTTAGCTTGGCTTTCGCGCGACCTCAGTAGTTCTTCCCCAAAGCCATGTCCATCCTTCAAGCTACTAGCAGAATCTTGCAATAATTGACCTAAATACTAGACTTGTCGGGGAATAAGCGAGAATAGGAAACAGAAATGGGATAACACAGATG
>NZ_JCACKR010000064.1:0-86447 GCF_059505485.1 Stenomitos rutilans | reverse complement strand
CGATTGCAGAAGCAACCGTACACATAACATAACGAAATTCACAAGACTTGTAAAGCATTGTAAAGAAAATCGTAAGTACGAGTCCCTAATGCCTCTAGGGGCTGTCATCAATTATTCGTACATATGACTTACAGCAGGGGTTCCAGCCCCTAGCCTTGTTTGTTAGAACGGGCGCGATAAGGCTGATACGAAAGCTTTCTGAGCTTAATTGATGACGCGCCCTAGGCTGGAGTGGTAGTCAGTCAACCTTGCTTATGAATGACCAGTAAGGACCGCTGCTTCGTCGTTTGGCAAACAGATGGCTTCTGGATAGCTCTACAGCATGAAACTGTACGCTGATTAAAAGCCTGCAATTAAACTGACGATCTTGTAAAGCGGTCAGCCTTTAGCAGCCAGCCTTTAGCTTTTCCAGTATGTTCGGGTTAATTGTGTCCGTTTACTTGCCGCTAAGGATGCACGGGTTTTTGTAAGAAGGGTTTTTGGCTTCCCCTTCTACCCCTCAAACTGCCTCTATTAATTACACCCGCTACTTAACTCTGTTGCATTCTCATTGGACTCAACTCAGCCTACAGCTACGTGCAGGGTCATCAGAGGTGCGATCGCGCCTCTGATGCAACTATCTTAACCGTGACGATTCACCTCTGCTTGCAGCCAAGTGTCTACAGGCTGACCATCTTTGCGGCGGAGTTCAACTTCTACAGCCATGACTTGTCCTGATCCAGGAGGGGCAGGTTTTTGGTGAAACAACACATCGTAGGCACCAGGGTCTTCATTGCGCTCCTTCAGCCAGTCTTGCACCTTCAGCGTGGCAAAAAATGACTGCCCCTGCTCAAACATGCGGGTGATTTCCATCTGAAGCGTAAAAGGATTGAACCGGGGCATGGTTAAACCTCATGCAGTGCCGCGCTTATTCTAACTTAAGTGGCAAGAATGGGCATCAGCTTGCGCTGCCAAGAAAGTAGGACGTTTGACAAGTTCACCCTTACTTAATGCAGCAAGGCTCGATTTCGGGCGAAAACTTGTTGCCAAGTAAAGCGGAACTTATCTGATCGCACCATTTTGTAACTCTCGCTACTCATCAATCTCGGCAGAAGCAGTGTAATGCGGGAGTTATTCAAGGTCGTGGAGAGTTGATGTGTACTTGACTCCTAGAGAAATGGAGCGGTTAACGATTTTTACAGCGGCAGAAATTGCCCGTCGTCGAAAGGAAAAAGGTCTCAAGCTGAATGTGCCAGAAGCGATCGCCTATATCACCGATGCCATGATTGAGGGTGCACGCGAAGATAAAAGTGTGGCGGAACTTATGTCTGAGGGCGCGACCTTGTTGGCGATCGAGGATGTGCTGCCGGGTGTCACCGAACTGATTCCGCTGATTCAGGTGGAAGCGCACTTTGCGGATGGCACCAAGCTGATCAGTATTCATCATCCCATTCGTAGCGCTGGAGCGTGATGCTATGACCCATGTTTCTAATGCCTTTCCAGGGGAAGTGTTGTGTGCTCCTGGAACCCTGCAACTCAATGCTGGAAGAGCCACCAAAACTCTGATAATCGCGAATTTAGGTGATCGTCCCATCCAAGTAGGTTCCCACTATCACTTTTTTGAAGTGAACCGCGCTTTGCAATTCGATCGCGCTGAGGCGTACGGATTTCGGCTGGATATTCCCGCAGGAACGGCGGTACGGTTTGAACCAGGCGACACCAAAACGGTGGCTCTCGTAGCGATCGGTGGTACACGCCAAATCCAGGGACTCAACAGCCTGGTGAATCAAGCGTTAGATGATCCCGACGCGAAAGCAGCGGCATTAGAGCGTGTGCGATCGCTGGGTTACAGTACGCGTTCTACAGAGAACGAGCCAGTCGAGGAATGATATGGAAATTAGTCGGGAACGTTATGCCGAGTTGTTTGGCCCCACAACGGGCGATCGCATTCGGTTAGGAGACACGTCTTTAATCGCTGAAGTCGAGCGAGACACTACGATTTATGGCGATGAATGTGTGTTCGGTGGTGGTAAGACATTGCGTGATGGTTTGGGGCTGGCTCCTGGTGTGACGGCAGCAGAGGGCGCGTTGGATCTGGTGATCACAAATGTCGTGCTAATGGATCCCGTGCAGGGCATTGTTAAAACCGACATCGGCATCAAAGAGGGTCGGATCGTTGGCATTGGTAAAGCAGGCAACCCCGGCGTGATGGATGGCGTGCAGCCAAATCTGGTGATTAGTGCGAATACCGATGTGCGATCGGCAGAAGGGTTGATTGCCACTCCGGGCGGCATTGATTGCCACGTTCACTATGACAGCGCTGGACTCTGTGCCGAAGCCCTCTCTAGTGGACTGACCACCATGATTGGCGGTGGCTTAGGTCCGGTAACGGTGGGGATTTGCTCCGGTGGAGCCTACAACATGGGCTTGATGCTGCAAGCGTCTGAAGGCTTTGCCATGAACTTTGGGTTTCTCGGCAAAGGGAGTTCCAGCCTGCCTGCCAGCCTGGTGGAACAGGTGGAAGGGGGCGCGATCGGACTCAAGATCCATGAAGATTGGGGTGCGATGCCTGCTCTGATTGATACTTGTCTTTCAGTTGCCGATGACTATGACCTTCAGGTGCAAATTCATACCGATACCTTGAATGAGTCGGGCTATGTGGAAGATACATTGGCAGCGATTCGCGGTCGCACCATCCACATGTATCACACAGAAGGCGCAGGCGGTGGACACGCGCCAGACATTATTAAAGTGGCATCTTACTCGTACTGCCTGCCGTCTTCCACCAATCCTACCAATCCTTACACCGTCAACACTTTTGATGAACACCTAGATATGGTGATGGTGTGTCATCACCTCAACCCCAAAGTGCCAGAGGATGTTGCCTTTGCCGAATCCCGTATTCGGGCTGAAACCATCGCGGCAGAAGACATCTTGCACGATATGGGTGCAATCAGCATGATGGGTTCAGATAGTCAGGGCATGGGACGCATTGGCGAAGTCATCTGTCGTACCTGGCAGTTGGCATCAAAAATGAAAGACCAACGCGGCGCGTTACCAGAAGATAGTGAGCGTAATGACAATCAGCGCATTCTACGGTATCTGGCAAAGTACACCATCAATCCAGCCAAAACCTGTGGCATTGATGCTCATGTGGGTTCCATTGAACCCGGCAAAGTTGCAGATATTGTGCTGTGGCAACCGGGATTCTTTGGCATCAAGCCAGAACTCATCATCAAAGGCGGCTTTATTGCCTGGTCGCCGATGGGTGAATCTAATGCCTCGCTGATGACCTGTGAACCGATTCTCTATCGTCCCCAGTGGGGTAGTTTTGGCAGTGCGAAGCAAACTACTTCATTTTGCTTTGTTACTCAAACTGCGCTGGATCAGGGGTTGCCTGACAAGCTAAAGCTACGCAAACAACTGCTACCTGTGAAAGGAACGCGATCACTCAGCAAAGCGGATATGTTGCATAACAACGCTTGCCCTGAAATTGAGGTTGATCCAGACACATTCCAGGTACGAGTCAATGGTGAAATTGCTACCTGCGAGCCAGTCTCGCGGGTGCCGTTAGGACGGCTGTATTTGTTTCGGTAAATCCATATTGAAGGCAAAAACGATGCCAAAATCAGTCGCTCGTTTAGGAATAGGGGGTCCCGTTGGTAGCGGTAAAACGGCACTGCTAGAACGGTTGGTGCCGTTGCTAATGCAGCAAGGCATTGAAGTAGCGGTTGTTACTAATGATTTATTAACGCAGGAAGATGCTGATCGCCTCAAACGCAAAGGCTTTTTGCCCACCGATCGGATTATTGGTGTGAAAACGGGAAGTTGCCCCCATACCGCCATTCGCGAAGATCCCACCATGAATCTGCTAGCGATTCGCAATCTGGAGCGGTCGTTTCCTAAACTTGATCTTGTCTTTGTGGAAAGTGGGGGTGACAATCTCGCCTCGACCTTCAGCTATGACTTAATCGATGCGTATATCTTTGTGCTGGATGTGGGTGCTGGTGATGATATTCCCCGCAAAAATGGGCCGGGTTTTATGCAGGCAGACTTAGTGGTCATTAACAAAATTGACCTTGCCCCCTATGTGGAAGCTGATTTAGATCTGATTCATCGCGAAGCCACAGAACGCCGACGTGGTAAACCGATCGCCTATACCAACTGCAAAACAGGTGAAGGGTTGGATCAGGTGATGCAATTCATCTTTGACAAATTGCTATTTCGATCGATGCGGGTATTAGCTCAATGACTTTGATGGAAACCAGCATAAACGGTAGACAAACAGCAGACATGGTTGCTGCACTCAGCAAACCATCAACCACAACGTTAGAGCATGCCGTCTTGCACAATCATCTTTCTGTGCAAATGGGGTTGGATCACAACCATCACTCCTTCGTGCAGCGGCAGTATGCCACCTACCCCTTCAGGCTCTCACGGGCATTACGGCTTGACTCCACCAATGCCCATCGCATCTATCTTTACATCATGAATTCGTCACCTGGTCTGCTGGGTGGTGACGCATTTCAGATTGGTATTCGGCTGAGCGATCGTACAGCCCTTTATCTCACCGATCAGTCAGCAACGAAGGTGCATCGAATGGCGACGGGGCAACGTGCTCGCGTTCATTACAAGATTGAAATCGGCTCTGGTGCAAGCTTAGAGTATGTTCCAGAACCCATCATCCTCTACCGTGATGCCAATCTACAACAAACAATGCAAGTCATGTTGGCACCGACTGGAAGCCTCTTTCTCAGCGACATTATGGTTCCCGGTCGGTTAGCACGAGGCGAATACTTTCACTTTCATCAGTATTGCAATCGGCTGCAAGTTTACA
Source organism: Stenomitos rutilans (assembly GCF_059505485.1). NCBI lineage: Bacteria > Bacillati > Cyanobacteriota > Cyanophyceae > Leptolyngbyales > Leptolyngbyaceae > Stenomitos > Stenomitos rutilans. Next base: position 81,631 of record NZ_JCACKR010000064.1, on the reverse strand, counting down.
CACCCGCTGGAGACTTAGTTTTCACCGATGCTATGAAGCTGAAGGGGCAGGTTGAATCTCCTTTCCGTAGCCCTATTTTTGCCTCTCAACCCATCCTCGCCAGCGTTATCCTGGTTGTGCCTGATACTGACCTGTACGCTTTGAGCCTGGATTTAGAACAGGTTACTCACGCACAAGCAGATTTAACGGTTGCCAGTTCTGCCTTACCCAACTGTAATGGCTTGCTGGTGAGAGTAATGGCAAGAAATGTACCGATCGCCAAAGCTTACATCAACTATGCCTTGTCGAAAATGCGCCAGCTCAACAGACAGCCTGCCTTACCGGAGGTACCCAAATGACAATCCTGGCAGAGACGTATTTAGGCAATCAAGAGACTGACCCTACCTTGCAGCAGCAAGTGGCGCAAGCTCGACACGCAGGAGATTTGCTAGAGGTTTACTTAAAGACAGACGATCGCGCCAAAGGTCGGATTCATGCCCACTCTACAACTGGCGTTGGGATTGGCATCATGAAAAGTCGTGATCACGCTTTAAATGCAGGTGATGTCTTTGTCACTCAAGCAAACCAACTCTTGCTCATCCATCTTCATGCTCAAGCTGTGATGGTATTAAGCTTTAACGGTGATGCCACGGGTCACGCTATTGCTCTCATTTACCTGGGTCATGTGCTCGGCAACCACCATTGGTCAGTGCTAGTGCAGAACGATCGCATTTATGTGGAAATGGTGGCTGATCCAGCCGTGATGGAAGCCACGGTGAGAAGCGTTAATATCCCAGGTTTGTGCATTGACTATGAAGTGCGATCGCCAGACGCACCACTGCAATTCTCATCTCACTCTCATCATTGAAGTTACAAGCTGCTTGCTATGGTTGATTCTCGGCTTGCCTTAATGCAATTGTCTGATTCCTTTTTTCCATCCGGCTCCTTTACGCTGTCTTACGGATTAGAAAGTCTGGTGCAGACCAATCAGGTCTGTACTGCTCAGGATGTAGAAACGTTTCTTCACCTGCTGTTGCACCATAAAGTCGGTTGCTCCGATCTGGTTGCCCTTGTGCATGCGTATCGCGCCAGCGTTACCAACGAATTCAGTGAAATCCAACGAGCCGACGCTTGCCTCTATGCCCAAACGCTTATTCAATCCACCCGTGAAGCGCAACGCCGAAGCGGACATGCACTGTTGATGGTGGCCCGATCGACCTGGCGCGACCAGCAACTAGAAGCATTACAGGACGCGATCGATGCAAAGCAAATGACTGGCTTGCATCCGATCGTCTTTGCGGTTGTGGGTCGTGCCGTGCATTTGAGCGAGAGCGACACTAGCGTTGCCTTCCTCCACAGCTTTATCACTGGAGTTGTTGGAGCCGCCATACGCTTGGGCGTTTTGGGGCACTTGAGCGCACAAATTCTTCTTTCTACGATGGCGGCAGAAATAGAGCTGCTTGTGAAGCAAACCCCATCGTCCTTAGATGAAATGTGGTCATGTACACCGACGATCGACGTGGCTCAAATGTCCCATCAACGCCTGAATAGCAAACAGTTTGCGACTTGATATGACAATAAAAATGGGCAGTACAAGATTCGAACTTGTAACATCCTGCTTGTAAGGCAGGCGCTCTACCGTTGAGCTAACCGCCCGAAGGAGTGTGCTTTGGACACAGTTATTAATAATAACAGATGCTACGCCTTTGTTCACGTTCTTCCTCAGAAAGCATCAAGCGATAAATTTGCTCCAAAACCTTCAGTCAGTGCGTTTGTACCTGTTACGATGCTGTCAGCGTTGTCTGTCTCTATATGCCTTCCGGTCGGACGCACGACAGTATTACTCTGTGGAGTTTGCCGCTGCTTGCTGGGTTAACCTTTGCAAGCACTCAAAGCAGTAGCCTGACGCTCTTTGTGTCTGGCAGCTACCTCTTTAGCGGGCTGATGTTCGGTCCCGATTTGGATGTGTATTCGCACCAATACAAGCGCTGGGGGCCGTTGCGGTGGATCTGGCTACCCTATCGGCGCAGTATGCGTCACCGATCGTTCTGGTCGCACGGGCCGATTGCAGGCACGATCGTGCGAGTTGCCTATTTGCTCATCTGGGTAGGGCTTTTCGGTAGCTGTGGGATGCTCGCAAGTGCGATTATCGCTCAACTTGCAGGTAAAGCCAACGATTGGTTTGTGCTCGCTCAGCAATGGTGGAGCCGCAGCGTTGTGTTTTTGGGACAGGCACCTTTGGAATACCCAACCGAAGCAATCGCGATCGCCTTGGGACTTGAACTGGGTGCACTCAGCCACTCATTGAGTGATTGGCTGGCGTCAGCCTACCGACGTGCTGTCACCAGACGCATCAAGAAACCTTCCCCGTCAACCAAGCAGATACCTCTACCACCAGAACGTTCGCTGCCACCAGAAAACATGGTGACACAACAGCCGTCTTCTCAACGATCGACACTACCTGCACCGCAACCACAGGTTCGCCGCGAAGCTCAACTGCCACCTTTTGGTCGAAAAAGTGAGAGGAGTGAAGAGTGAGAAAAAGGCAAAAGGTAAAAAGGATAGGACTTACGCAAGAGCGGTCGTCTTTCGCCCCCTAACCCCCAATTCATAGCCCTATCGGGCATACCCTTCGGGAAGCAAGCTACAAGAAAGGGGGAACCAAGCCAATTAAAGTCCCTAGAATTGGGGGCTAGGGGGCCAAATGCGTAAGTCCCAAAGGATAGAGTTTGGGGCTAACGTTGACCATTGGCGGCTGATCACTGATCGCTGACTCCTGACCGCTAAAGTAGATAAAGATCAGTCATTTCTAACTCTGCATGTCTATTTCTGAGCCATCTCCTGAGCCTTTAGAACTGCGAACTGCCATGTTAGACGCCGTGCAGCAGCTAGTTGCTGTAGTTGCGCAGTTGCGATCGCCCAATGGTGGTTGCCCGTGGGATCTGGCACAAACGCCTGAAAGCCTAACCCCCTACGTGATTGAAGAAGCTTATGAAACGATTGATGCGATTCAAAGCGGTGATGCGAAGGCTGTATGTGAAGAACTGGGCGATCTGCTGTTACAGGTTGTGCTTCAGGCTCAAATCGCCAGCGAAACCAATCAGTTTAGCCTTACAGACGTCGTTCAAGGCATTAGCGAGAAGCTCATCCGTCGCCATCCACATGTGTTTGGGGATGTGAATGTCGAAACAATGGCTGATGTGCATCGTCATTGGGAGCAAATTAAGGCGATCGAGAAAGGTGAAGATCCAAATGCAACACCGCTCTTGAGCAAAAAGCTGAGTCGGTATGCTCGATCATTACCGCCTCTGATGGCCGGCATGAAAATCTCTCGCAAAGCAGCAGAAGCTGGCTTTGAGTGGGAGGCAATTGAGGGCGTATGGGCCAAGTTTCAGGAAGAACTCGCTGAATTTAAGGAAGCCCTTACAGAACAAGACAAAGCCCATCAAGAAGCCGAACTGGGCGACCTCCTGTTCACGGTCATCAATCTTGCTCGCTGGTACGATTTAGACCCTAGTGCAGCCCTGCAAGGCACCAATCAACGTTTCATCCAGCGGCTAGAACAAATGGAGGCTGTTGCCGATCGACCCCTTGCTGACTATAGCTTGGAGCAGCTAGAGATGCTCTGGCAGCAGGCAAAGGTGAAGCTGAAGCAATAACCGCTGTAAGACCAGCCACCAATTTGATCGCACTCCTCAAAAACCGCAATCTTTGGGTTGAGCTTTGCAACGCTTCGATCTACTGCCTTCAAGCATGTAGAGGCGAAAACGAGGTTCGTCACGTTACGCTAAAGCAAGTGGGCTAATCAGTGTTTAGGTGCTGTAACGATGGGGGCGAGCATGCTTATCGTTGCAGCATGGAAAGCGATTTATTGCCTGAAGGGGTTCATCCGATAGAGAGAAGGATCTATGTTGCTGGATAAGCTTGAAAAACTGAACACGTTGTTTGCTGGCATGGAACGGGCGCTGATTGCCTATTCTGGCGGTATTGATAGTACGCTGGTCGCAAAGATTGCCTATGATGCTTTGGGCGATCGTGCCCTTGCGATCACAGCCGTTTCACCGTCCCTTCTGCCCGAAGATTTGGAAGATGCTTGCGTGCAAGCGGCTGAAATTGGCATTGCCCATGAACTGGCGCAAACGCACGAAATGGATAACCCCAACTACACGGCAAACCCAGCGAATCGCTGCTATTTCTGCAAAAGCGAACTGCACGATACATTGAGGCCTCTGGCGTTGGAGCGGGGCTATCCCTATGTGATTGATGGCGTGAATGCGGATGATCTGTTCGACTACCGACCGGGCATTCAAGCCGCGAAGGAACGGGGTGCCCGATCGCCCCTTGCTGAAGTCGGCATTAGCAAAGTCGAAGTACGCGAACTGGCTAAGCATTTGGGACTGTCCTGCTGGGACAAACCCGCGCAGCCCTGCCTCAGTTCACGCTTTCCCTACGGTGAAGAGATTACGATCGCCAAACTACAGCGCGTGGGCCGAGCCGAAGCCATGCTGCGACGGATGGGGTTACGAACCTTTCGCGTGCGATCGGAGTTCGATACGGCACGCATCGAACTCCCTGCCGAGCAGTTGAAAGAGTTCGTCTTAACAACGGATCTGCCCACGTTAGTCGAAAAATTCCAGTCTGTCGGCTTTCTCTACGTCACCCTTGACCTGGAAGGATTTCGGAGTGGTAAGCTCAATCAGGTGCTTCAGTTTGCTACGGCTGAAAAATGAGGACAAGCTGATATGACGCGATCGCCTGCCCTGAACCAAGACATCATCTATCCCGACAGCGATGGACAACCCATGTCTGACAATACCAGGCAGTTTAATTGGATTGTCTACATCAAGCTCGGCTGCGAAGCTCTGTTTAAAGACGACTCCAATGTTTTTGTAGCAGGCGATTTACTCTGGTATCCGGTTGAAGGCGATAATACCATTCGAGCGGCACCCGATACGATGGTTGTGTTTGGTCGTCCCAAAGGCGATCGGGGATCTTACCAGCAGTGGAAAGAAGACAACATTGCGCCTCAAGTGGCCTTTGAAGTGCTGTCCCCCGGTAACACGCTGGTTGGTATGGCAAAAAAGTTCCGCTTCTACGAGCGCTATGGCGTCGAGGAGTATTACCTTTACGATCCCGACAAAGGAGATTTCAGCGGCTGGTTACGGTCTGGAGACTTTCTGGAAGTAATTGAAGAGCCGATCGGGTGGGTCAGTCCTCGCCTCAAAGTCCGCTTTGAACTGGTCGATGAGGCGCTAGAGATTTACCGTCCCGATGGGGAGAGGTTTGCAACCTATCTAGAACTAATCGAGCAGAACCAGCAAGCTCGACGGCAGCTAGAACAAGAACGGGAGCGATCGGACAAGCTAGCCGCCAAGCTAAAAGAATTGGGCATTAACCCAGAGGATTTAGAAGAACTCTGACTGCGGATTTGTTTAGGCAAGCCTTTCAAGCTGCATGAATTTTATACCGTCTTGCGATCGCTTAAACTCGCAAGCTCTCTCAAAGCCAAGTTTGTAAAATGTCTTGAGCGATCGTTCATTAAACGCAGCGACTGTGACTCGAAATTTAGCTGGCGAGAACTGAACTCTACCAAATTGAAGCACCGCATCCACAAAATTGCTGCCAAGACCGCTTCCAGTTTTATCTGGATGCATCCCAACCCCAACATCCAAAATCGCTGGCTCTTGCTCGCTATAGCTGCCGCCTGCAACTCTCGCTTCTTTGCCAAAGCAGCAATAGCCAATCAATGCCTGTTTTTGGTCAAGCACACTGTAATAGCGGTTTGTTGGTTCCCAGAGTAATGAGCAGTCCTCTTCTGACAAGTCATACAGCGAAAAGGGCGGTTCGTATCTCCAAGCAGAAATTTCTCTCGCTTGCTTGATCGAGATTTGGTAGACCGCAAGCTTCATGCGCTTAGTGACAGCCTTGTGACAGCGTCATTTTTGAAAGCATTAAATGTTAGCGGTGGTTGCCCAACCGATCGCAAACCCAATGCCCGCCACCAAACTCAAAACGGCGAGTAATCCTCCGGGCATAAATTTGCCAGTCTTGCGAAAGCGGAGTGCGAAGACAACCAGTAGCGCCAACGCAATCACAGTCGCCAGTGCTAACCCGATCGCAGGATTTTGCAGACTAATGTACCAGGCGATCGCCAGTGCTACACCGCTACCTAACCCTGAGATCAGTGATTGATTGCTCTTGGCTTTGATATAACCGACAATGCCACCGATCGCCACAAGCAGTGCGTAGACTAAAATGAGCCAGATAATCGTTGCCAAAGGGGTGCCTCCTTTTTCTCAACATCTCACACCCTACACCGTATTTTGACCATTCGCGTCTCGCTGTCATAATGCTTCTTACACAGACCATTCCCGTTTTAGATTTGCGCGATTTTCATACGGACGATCGTCGCCAAACGTTTGTCACCCAGATGGGCAGCGCTTTAGAAGACACAGGCTTTTTTGCCCTGACGCACCACAGCGTTGATGCCAATCTGATTCAAACGGCCTATGCTGTGACGCAAGCCTTCTTTACACTGCCAGAAGCGGTGAAGCTTCGGTATGAAAATCCTGCTCTGCATGGACAGCGCGGTTTTACACGCTTTGGACGCGAACATGCAAAAGATCACCCCGTTCCCGACCTCAAGGAATTCTGGCATGTTGGGCGAGCACTGGCTCCCGACCACCCTTTGGCGGCTGCGTATCCAGCCAACCTGTCACCGACTGAAGTGCCACAGTTTGCCTCCGTGATGAATCAGCTTTATGCGCAGTTGGAGGCGTGTGCTACGGAGCTACTCAAGGCTTGCGCTCTGTATCTGGGCGAGTCAGAAAACTGGCTAAGCGACATGATGCGCGATAGTGACACCATTCTTCGCGTGATTCACTATCCGCCGATCGCGCCAGATGTCCATCCTGCCAGCTTACGAGCAGCGGCTCATGAAGATATCAACCTCATCACGCTCTTATGCGAAGCCACGGATGATGGGCTGGAATTACTGCAAAGAGACGGCACTTGGCGAACGATCCGAGCGCTACCAGGGCAAATCATTGTCGATAGTGGAGATATGCTGCAACAACTCACCAACGGCTTGCTCAAAAGCACGACTCATCGCGTGGTGAATCCGGTTGACGGACGCGATCGACGCTTTTCGATGCCATTCTTTGCACACCCACGCCCTGAAGTCGATCTCACGCCCCTTTCAAATTGCGTCGCCAGAACTAACCAGCCACCCTTCCCCCGCATCACGGCTGGCGCTTACCTACAACAGCGCTTACGCGAGATTGGCCTGGTAGGGTGAAGAAAGGCTAAAGGCTAAAAACTGATGGTTAGTTATTCAAAATTCGCTCAGCCTTTATCCTTCTCTACCTCACCCTCCCGCAGCAAATGTCACCATAATGGCAACCGAAAGGAGAATGCCTGGAGACAGCATCAGCACTAGCATCAGAAGGTCGTGTGTGTTCATCGTTGCCTTTTGTGATCAAAATTTGAGTGAGTGGAAGGTGCTACGATTCGCCTGCCTGTGAGCCACTCGATCGTGAACTGTCTTCATCCTAGTGAACGATGCTCGCGTCCTTACCGCTAAAGCATTGAGAAATGCTGAAGATTGCAATGATCGCGAACCGACGTTTAGACGTAAGGTAAGGAGAGCAGCAACTGACGGCTGATCACTGATGGCTAATGGCTGATCGCTTTGAAAGGCTGAAGGGGCTGAAAGCTGTAGCTTACTTCTGCGTTGTGGTCGGCTGACCGCTGTAGCGTGCTTCCCAGAGGGTTGGCTGATCGCTTTAGAATGGAGTCCAACGTTGAGTCAACTATGAGTAACTTTTCTTTTGATGACCTGTTGCGACGAGATTTTCTCAGAGGGCTGGGTCTGTGGATCGTCATTGAAATCGTCAGTTTTCTCGTACTGCCAGGGCTTGGAGCCATTCAACCGGGCGATCGACTCAAGTTTTGGTTTGGCCTGAGTATTCCGCTGGGGATCGGTGGGGCGCTGCTGTTGGGCGGGAGCTCTCGTTTTGTCGCCCTCACAAATGAGCGGATGGCTAGCGGCAACAAAACATTGCTCACCCTTCTGGGACAATTTGGTGGGTCGATCGGTATTGCGGGTATTCTCTTTCCCTTTGTCATGGCGGCGGGCGAATTTCTCGCCAAAATTTTTGATCGGTAGAGAAGAGGGAACGGTGAGATGGCAGGTATAGAGTCAATAGCGCTGCCAATGACCCATGCGCTGAAAGAATGGCAGGTTGCTGTACACGCTTTGGAGCAGGGTGAGACGATCTTGCTGCTGCGGAAAGGAGGCATCCGCGACGCTAGAGGCACGTTTACAGTCGCCCACGAGCGTTTCTGGCTATATCCCACCCATGAGCATCAGCGATCGCATCTGGTCAAAGAGCAATATGCCGATGCAATCACGCCTGTCGAACCGGGTTGGCATCCTGAAACTGTCCGCATTGCTTCGTGGGCGCAGATTATCGATCGCTTTGAGGTTAGCGACGCGGCAGTCGTGGCGGCACTGCACCCGTTTCACATTTGGCATGAGACCTTTGTGGTAGAGCGGCTGAAGTGGAAACCTAGCCAACCCCTGTCGATTCTTTTGTTGCGGGTTTATACCCTACCGCAACCGCAAATGCTTTCGTATGAAGCAGCGTATGGTGGGTGCAAATCGTGGCTTGACCTAACGCCGATGAGTGCACAGCATGCAAGCCTGATGGAAGGCTCAGAAAATCTGCCAGTGCTAGGGGATGCTGACTATGCTGCTCAACGCGAGGCGATTCAGGCAATCATAGCGCCGTGGTAAGTGAGTCACGCTTGGCGTGAAAATGCTGCTATGAATGAAATTTTGTGAATAACCCTGTCAACCCCTATATCTGGTGCCATGATAAAGGGGCATTTAAGGTGCTGACCCTAAATAGATTCTCTGGGTGATTCTCTAGATAGGGTATAAGGTCAGTTGTGTGTTTGCAGTTGAAGTCGGTTCTAGTGCGCGATCGGAGCAACCATCGCTTTGCGTTTAGTTTCTTAGCACCGTTCTGGTTGAAGACGTTTTCCTATATCTCAAGCGCAAATGCTTCGGTGATGATGGCGGCTACTTCTTCTCCAAGGGGTATGCGTTGGTAGTCAAATACTCCAGTTGCGACTATCCTTAAAGCCAGATCAACCGAACACCAGATTCGTTGGACAGGTTCAGCTCAAAGTGATGCAAAGCCAGAAATTCGCTCCAAATGTTCATCCTAAACCGAAACGGCTCTTGATCCAGCAATCAGGTGTGCAACGGTTGTTGAGCGCTACCATTGCTGCGATCGGGGTTGTGACGGCTGAGGTGACTGTTCTTGCGGCGCAGGCTGCCTCCCTGACGCAATGGAGTTTTGATCCAGCGGCAAACCAGCTCGAAATTACGGTCAAAGATGGCACAACGCCCCGCTACTTTCTGATGGCTCAGCCTGCTCGCATTGTGCTCGATCTTCCCGGTACGGCTGTTGGGTCTGTCAGCGCTCAACAAACCTATGCGGGTGCCGTGCGTCAGATTCGGGTGTCTCAGTTTGAGCCAGGTCTGGCCCGCATTGTGATGGAAATTTCCCCAGGCGTTTCACTGGCACCAGGACAGGTGAAGTTGCAGAAGGTTGGTAATGGAACGGCTCCATCAGGCACCTCTCGTTGGGTCTTGCAACCGCTGATTACAAAGTCGCTGACTGCCAATGTCGCCACGGTGAAGCCATCTACCTCTGCTCCATCTACGGCACGTGTCCCCAAACCAATAGCCACAAAGCCCTCGATCGTGCCATCTACCCCTGTCCAGCCGACTCGTGCAGAGACCTCGATCGCACCATCTCAAGCGCCGTCTGGCAGCAACGCGACCTCAAAGCCTGCCGAAACCGCTATGCCAGCCGTCTCAAGCGACCCAACGGCGGACAGTAGCCGCGATCGTCAGCCTACGGTTGCGGTTCCTAACCTGGCGGCAGCAACGGTACCCATGACATCGCCTCTGACGGCGATTACACCGACTCCATCCGCGACCCAGCCTGCTGCTCTAGCACCAGTGCTGCCATCCCCGCCTACACCTGAGACACAAACACCCACACCACCGCCACCAGCAGCAACCCCTCCAGTTGATCCCAATGTGGCAGTCGATACTCAACGTGGCGTGGCGATCGCGGTACCTGCGCCAGGTACGCTTTCGACCGTTACAGGAGCACCGCTTCAGACACCTGCTACCAATGCTCAGGCTGCTAGCTCTCCGCCAATAGCACGGGTTGAACCATCTGAGGCTGCTCGTTTGCGTGCCACAGCCAAACCAGTCATGGCAGCGCCCCCTACGACGGCTTTAGCACCCAGCGTCAGCGTACCGCCATTGAACACGTTGAATGCTCCCCCTGGGACACCCAGTACGCCTGATGCCCAAACCACAAACACTCAAGCAAGGCAACCCGACGCCCCATCGAGTCTTCCGTCTGGTAGATCACTTCCGGCTGCAAGTACGCAACCGAGTGTGAGCGTTCCACCGCTCATTCAGGTTGGCACCCCCGATCTGGGCTTGGCGAATGGCACACCAGCGAATGCTTCAGCCCCTCCCATGTCGGTTTTTGCTCCGAATGCGTCGATCGAACCCCCTGTAAGCGTGCCGCCGTTACAGAAAACCCCACCGCTGCAACCGCTAGATGCCCCTACCGCCGTACCCATTAGGCCAGCACAGACCTCCTACGATGCCAATACGATTAGACAGCCGTCCTCAAGCGCAGACCTTGCGCCACCGCTGAATGTGGTGCCATTGCAAGCACCTGTACAGCAGGCTGCTGCACCCTTACCAACGGCAGTTCCAGGGTACAATGCCGATACCATTAAGCAGCCGCCATCTCAAGTGGCCTCGGCCTCAGTTGTTGAATTTGGTCAACCGCTGCCTGCAAAAAACAGTGCTGTAAGGCCAAGTCAACCGCTCAATGGTCTGACCACATCTCAAGGTGTGCGCCAAGCCTTCAAGCCAACCGCTCCAGATGTTTTGTTGCCTGTTGGCACCGTGCTCAATCTGCGCTATCCCGGTGAGGAAACGCTGCTGTTGCAAACCGCTCGTCCGCAGCAAGAAGTGATGGTGCTGCTCACAGAATTGCGTGACGCGTCTGGCAACCTTTTAGCCCCCGCTGGCAGTGCTGTCACGGGACGCTTTGAAACCACGACCAGCGGTAGCCAGTTTGTGACGCAGGCGATCGCAGTCTCAGGTCGTACTATTCCACTCACCGCACAATCTGACACACTAGATGGTAGCCGGAAAGTGCAAGGCAACAACTTGGCAGTTAATTCTGGCATTGGGCTAGTGGCAGGCGGCGTGCTGGGGGCTGTGGGCGGTTCGGCTGGGCTAGGTGCGATCGGTGGAGCGGCGGCTGGAGCGGCGGCTACACTACTAACAGCACCCAAGCCTGCTGCCATTCAACCTGGTCAGGTGGTGCAGGTGCGTTTAACCCAAGACCTTCGGAGTTTCGAGTAAGGTTTGTAGCGCCGTTCATGCAAAACCATTCATAAAAAGAGAGCCGCAACAGTTAAGTCATGACTCTCTTTGAGACGGTTTGGATTCTAGACAGTTCTAGCTGTGACCGTTTAATATTTCTCGTTCTCCGGCTTCGGTGCGCCGCCTGTGCCGGGTTGGTTTAGGAAGAGGTTCTTCGCGGCATCGTTCTGATAGATGCAGTCAATTCTGGGCGATCGCTCTAGTGCATCGGTAAAGCCGAAGGTATTCATGCGGTTTTTGCAGTCACGCACCTGCTCCGATTTAACTAAGCCTCGCTGCTCCAAGATCGACCAGTTATTGGTCCGAAGCACGCATCCTGGCTGGGTACTAGGCTGAGAAATGTAGACGTTCAGCGGATTGAGGGTGACAAAGACACGCGCATCCATCGTGATGGCGGCAGAACCAAACTGGGCGCAAAGTTCGGCATTGGGCGCACGTTGGCTGAGGTCAAGGTCGGTGACAATTTTGCCCGCACCAGAACTGGAAACAGAGCTAAAGCCAAGACCAATGCCAATGCCTAGAATAAAAACACCTGCCAGCACCGCTAGAGCCGTCGCGTTGAACAGTGCCGCGATCGACGATTTAGCTGGCTTTTGCTTAGAGGATTCTGGACTGGAGTAGCCGTCGTAATCACGATCGTAGTCGCGATCGACCTCGCGGTCATAGCTAGAGCCTGAGTTCCTGGGTTTACGTTTCATAGTCATCTGACCCGGTTGAACGCGTTAAAAGTGACCTTCTTCCAGTATGCCGCGAATGGACAGCGGTCTGCACACAAAGAATCTCTGTACCTACAAGAGACACTCTCCGCGTCACCCTAGCGTATTTTTGCCTCAAACAGCAAGAAGGAGCCTACCGCAATGGAAGGCTCCTCCGCACTAACAGTATGGAATGAGCAGCAATAGCTTAGTTGCCGCCAGTGGTAATCGGTTTATTATGAATGCCGATATCAGGCTGCTGTCTGAAGTGCCATTTACCATCGGCTCCTTTTTCGTAGTTTGGCTTGATCGAGTTCCAGGCAACGTTGGTAGCGGCTTCTTCATCTAAGCCGTCGCTCACAGCACTGTTGTAAGCGGTTACAAAAATCTGCTGTGAACCGTCAGCCAGATTTTCTTGGATCTCTTGGGGAAATTCTTCCAGTTGTTTAGCCATCGGTATCTCCTGACAAACCTATCAATAGGGATCAGCTTAAGTGTCTGGTACTGATGCTTCCTCTTTCTGAAGAGGAGACAAGGCTTCTACCCAACGACCAGCGAGGGATGAATGCTCTTAGTAGCTTTGAAAACAATCCATACGTTTGTGAAGCCATCCGATAACCGATTCTGGCTGCTGACAGATAACAGGTTTCTGCCCCTCAAGATTCTAGAGCGCGTGTTAGCGCAGGTGCCGATGTGCCCACAGCGCTGCTTGAACCCGATCGCGCACGCCAAGCTGACAGAGGATGCGCGTAATGTGATTTTTCACCGTCCCTTCGGTGAGATGCAGTTGTTGAGCAATTTCTCGGTTACTGTTGCCTTGGCCCAGTAGTTTCAGCACGGCTTGTTCGCGATCGCTCAATAGCGGGACGGCTGATGCTTTGGCTTCAGGTGCCTGAAACTGGATCTGGGCAAATACTTTGGGGGCGATTGTCGGGCCGAGTTGACTATAGCCCTGATGCACCAGTCGAATGGCCGCAGCTAGTTGCTCTGAAGGTGTGTTTTTAAGAAGATACCCGGCAGCACCGACTTGCAGCGCTTTGAACACATACTCATCTTCATCAAAGGTTGTCAGCACAAGAATTCGCATGTGGGGATGGCGTTGATGGATTTCACGGGTTGCGCTCACCCCATCCGCGATCGGCATTCGCACATCCATCAAAATCACATCTGGTTGGAGCTGGTCGGCAAGCGCAATGCTTTCCCTACCGTTGCTGGCCTCACCAACAATCACTAAATCTGTTTCTAACGCCAGTAAAACGGCCAGTCCTTGCCGAAAGAGCACCTGATCGTCTGCCAGTAAAAGCTTGATCATTGGGGTAGGCTCACGTCAAGCTGAGTTCCTTCGCCGATCTCGCTCTCGATCGTAAACACCCCTGCCAACAGATCGACCCGTTGTTGAATGCTTTGTAACCCCAAGCCTGTGTGAGAACCAGTGGGGTCAAAGCCGCTACCGTTATCTGTGAGCGTGAGATGAATGCGATCGGCCGTCGCGGTCAGTTGCAAGTGCACATGAGAAGCCTGAGCATGTTTACGAATATTCGTTAGCCCTTCTTGCACAATGCGGTAAAGCTGCTGGCTGGTCTGAGGCGTTAGGAGCGGTAGGTTTACATCCGTTGTAATGATTAAAGCGGTATGCTGACTGGCTTGCTCAATGAGCACCCTCAACGCCTGATCAAAATTAAAGGTAGATGGCTGGATCGTCTGCAAAGCCAATCTCACATCCTCCAGGCACTGATCGGTTAACGCTTTCGCCTGATTGATTGCGTCCAATGCCTGCTCAGGGTTCCGCTGGCGGAGCTTCTGCGCGACTTCTAACTGCACACCCAGAGTGGTTAACGTATGCCCCAGTGCATCGTGAAGATCCCGTGCAATGCGAGTGCGCTCTACCATAGCAGCCAGGGTTTTGACCTCTTGTGCCAGAGACTCTGCCCGTTGACGACTCTCGCGTTCTGCCACGATCACAAAGCCTAATAAGATCACGAAAATGCTGATGCCTGAATACTCAATTAAGGCTGATGAAAAGACTGGCAATGGACTCAAAAGTTGCTCTATTTGATTGGCTTGAGCCAGTTGTGCCAACGTTTGTTGTTGCAACTGACGCAGATTGCCGACCACACTGGTCAGGTAGCCTGCCCCCACAGTCAGCATGATGAGAATGACCTCGCGACGGCTGAGAAAGAAGCAGCTTTTAATCAAAAAGAAATACAGCAAAATACTGGTTTCAACGCCCATAAAGCTAGCAATTAGGGTTAAGCCCATTTCGATCGCAATATAGACGCGCCGCTGCCAGAGAGGACGATCGATCGGAAACCAAAAGCTCAGCAAAAAAAAGAGACTGTTAAACCCGATCGCTTTCGGCAGCAACGATTCGGCATTAAACGGCACTGGAAACACCCGTTCAATGGCATACAAGAGCGTCATCATCAGCAACAACACCCACTCGGCATACTGCATGACCTGGCGCAACGAAGCTGAAGGACTGGCGATCGTCCTCTCAGCAGGAGATTGCCGAATCTTTGCGTCTGTAGTCCATGCAAGTCGTTTCATCTTCAGGTGCTAGCTACCGACATTATCGTTTCAACCCGTCGCTGATGATCATCACTATATGAGTCAGCATATGAGCAACAATCGCCGATTCTAGCCCTTTCTGCCAGTACAAATAGCCTGCAATAAACCCAAAGAATGAATTGCCAATCACCACGTAGAGGATGAGCGGCATCGTTGCCTGGGCTGTAAGTGCGAACGCGAGTGGCAAATGCCCTAAGCCAAATATCAGGGCCGAAACCACGATCGCGAGAATGACATAGGCTGGCTGAGGCGCTTCACAACCTTTCTGTAGCATACGCCACAGACCCCAAACGAGGAGCGTCATGAACCCCCACCGCACCATTATTTCTTCTGTAATCCCTCCATACAGGATGCGAGTGAGCAATGGAGTCGTTTCTGACAAGGCTTCCCCCTTTGCAAGAAAGTCTAACGGTAAGGAAGACCACCATAGAAAAGACCAGGCTGAAATCACGACGCCTCCGATCGCACCTCCGATTAAACCTGGCATAATCTGTGGCTTGAGAAGCAGAAATTTTTGCGCTGTACCCTGAGCGATCGCTTCAGCAAATGGTGCCGACAAACCAACTTTAGGGGCTAGATTGACCCCTATAAGTACGGCGATTGAGAGGAGAAACGTGGGCGAAATGAGACTCAAAAGCTTAATAGCGACTGGAGAGAAAGGAACCGCTTCTTCCGAGGCTGGCAGGTTAATCCAGAGTGCCGAAAGCACACCGCTCATGCCAATTAGCCACAGAACTAAAAACAACATTCTTTTAGCAACCATCAGCAACTTTGGAGTAACTGGCACTATTTTGTAATACTTGTCATTGCTTTCATCGTGACTAAAGTCATTGAAATTACATGACCAATCGCTGCTTCAGTTAATGCTGTTTGTGGGAGTCAAATGCCCTGTAGCTTTTCTATGATGGCTGCTAGTTAATAGCACGCATTTCCAGACTTCTTATGCAGCAGTTGCAGAAATTAGTCGCTCTTGTGGGTGTCGCCAGCATGTGTATGGCCTGCGATCTGCTTGAGCCAAAAGCCTCCCAGACAGTAGTACAAGCGGCTCCGGTGGCAGCGGTCGTGGCGTTAGGACGATTGGAACCAGACGGAGAAGTGATTAAACTGTCGGTACCCAACGCTCAGGACAGCCGTGTGAACCGCATCTTAGTGAAAGAGGGCGATCACGTGCAGTCGGGTCAGTTAATTGCTTTATTGCAGGGCATCGATCGTCGGCAGGCAGATGTGCAAGATGCCAAGGCAGACGTGCGCTTACAGCAGGCAACGCTGACAAAAGTGCGGCAAGGAGACGCTAAACAGGCACAAATCACTGCTCAGCAAGCAACGATCGCCCGTTTGGAAGCACAGCTTAAGACTGAAACCCAACAGCGACAGGCTGCGATCGCCAGCGCCAGCGCCACGCTTCGTAATGCGGCTCTAACCTATCAACGGCGACAGGCATTGCAACAAGAAGGCGCGATCGCTCGTGCCGATCTCGATACGGCTCAACGAGAATGGGATACGGCTCGTGCTGAACTGGCAGAGCGTCAGGCGGCTTTACAACAAACGCTCACCACCGTATCAGCCGAAATTGTCCAAGAGCGTGCCAGGTTAGCCGAGCTGCGGGAAGTGCGTCCAGTGGATCTGCAAATCGCTGCCGCACAGCTTGAAAAGGCTGAAATTGCCGTCCAGCAACGTCAAGCGCTCTTAGAAGATGTGCAGGTGCGTGCGCCGATTTCAGGGCAAATCCTCAGAATTAACACGCGCATTGGCGAACAGGTGAATACGGCCCAGGGCATTATGGAACTGGCGCGGACGGAACAGATGGTCGTTACAGCGGAGATTGCCGAGATTGACGTTGGCAAGATTCACAATGGGCAACGGGCCATCATTACCAGCGAATATGGCGGGTTTATAGGCGAAGTCCACGGCACGATCGCGCACATTAGCTTGCAGGTAGGGCGGCGATCGCTCCAGGATGCTAACGCAGTCAACAGCCCTACGACTGACAGCAATGCCCGCGTTATCGCCGTCAAAATTCGGATCGATCCCAAAGACAACGCCAAAGTTGCCTCATTCACCAACATGCAAGTGCGGGTCAAGCTAACAATGGAAAAACGCCAGGCTAATAGGTAATAGCGGTCAGCGGTCAGCTTAGAGTTCTTTGCTAACCCCCAGTCCCCTACCCCCTATCCCCCAACCCATCCCCCTTCAACACTTGTCAATTGCTAAATATCCTACCGCTATGACCAAATCACGCTACTTCATGCCACCTACAGCACTATGGCACATGTTGCAAACTCAGCGACCGCTTGCGTGGGCACAACTTTCACATCAAAAAGTGCGTTTAGCCGTGGCAATGGGTGGTATCTCTTTTGCTAACGTGCTGATTTTTATGCAGTTAGGCTTCCTGTCGCTTTTTACTGGCGGTGCGACGGCCTTACCGCAAAGTTTGAAAGGAGACTTGTTCTTACTCAACCCCAGCACTGAATTTTTAGGATCAAATGGGTTCGATCGCATTCGTCTCTATCAAGCCGCCGCAATTCAAGGCGTGGTTGCAACAACACCGTTGTATATTTCACCCACGTCCTGGGCTTATTCTGAGCAGAAAAAATCTTTTGAAGGTCGTGTGTATGCCTTTAACCCCACTCAAACGGTCTTTAATTTGCCCGCTGTCACTCAGCAACAGCAGCGACTTAACGTTCCCAACAGCGTGTTGTTCGATCGACAGGCAAAGCCTGATTTTGGCCCCATTCCCCAGCTTTTCGCCGAGAAAGGCCCTGTGATGGCTCTGCTCAACAACCGTCGTGTCACGGTCGAAGGGCTTTTTAGTCTAGGCAACTCATTCTTCTTAGGCAGTGGGAACGTGATCATGAGTGAAGCCACTTTTGCAGACATCTTTGGTGCAAATTTGCTGGATCAAGTGAGCGTGGGTGTGGTGACACTGGCAGCCAACGCAAACCCAGCGGCCGTGAAAGCAGGTATTGAAAAGAACGTGCCAGGAGTGAAAGCCTATACCCACGATGAGTTAATAGCCAAAGAGTTAACTTTTCAGGAAAGTACGGCGGTAGGCCCCATCTTTAGCTTTGGTACCATCATGGGCTTTATTGTGGGCGTAGTGATTGTGTATCAGGTGCTCTACAGCGATGTCAACGATCACCTGGCAGAATACGCCACGCTTAAAGCAATGGGCTACTCCGATCGCTCCTTACTCATGGTTATTTTTCAAGAAGCAACAATCCTTGCCATCTTGGGGTTTCTGCCTGGGTTTGCCATTTCCGTCTGGATGTATGGCTTTTTGGGCGGCTTGACCCGACTGGAGCTCATCATGAGTCCTGAAATTGCCCTCACAGTTTTTGTTCTCACGCTTGTGATGTGTACCGTATCAGCGGCGATTGCCTCCAGCAAGCTCCGGTCTGCCGATCCAGCCGATGTTTTTTAGCGCAGTATTTCGTTCCAAGCTTAACCACTATGCCTATAGAGCCAACAACGCCCCCTCCTGACTCCTGAGTTTTGAGTTTTGAGTTTTGATACCAATTTGAATTGAAAATGCGACACATCCTGTAGGGGCAAGGCATTGCCTTGCCCCTACCCACCGATTGATCTGTAGCCGTCATTCTTTAAATCGGTATGAGTTTTGAGTTTTGAGTTTTGACTCCTGACTCCTGACTCCTGATGCACCGTCCTTAGCCACTCATACTCACTTCTTTATGCTGCAAACCCCCGTCATTGCAATCCAAAAACTCAACCATACGTTTGGCAAAGGGGCACTCCAACAACCTGTATTAAGCAACATCAATCTTGAGATGAATTCTGGTGAAATTGTGATTCTGACCGGGCCTTCTGGGAGCGGGAAAACGACTTTGCTGACGCTGATCGGAGCGCTGAGAAAAATGCAGGATGGGAGCCTTAAAATTCTCAACCAGGAATTGCAAGGTGCCAACCAGCGCAAGCTCATGCAAGTACGCAACCAAATTGGTTTTATTTTTCAATCCCACAATTTGCTCAAGTGCCTCACGGCTTGGGAAAATGTAGCGATGTCGCTTAAACTCCACAAAACGACGCTGCCCGTCGAAAGGAGAACTAAAGCAACAGCCATACTCCAGTCTGTAGGATTGGCCGATCGAGTAGATTATTACCCGGAAACTCTCTCTGGTGGGCAAAAGCAGCGTGTGGCGATCGCCCGTGCTCTGGTCAGCCATCCCAGACTGATTCTGGCTGACGAACCCACAGCCGCACTGGATAGACAGTCAGGGCGCGACATTGTGGAACTCATGCAAAAGTTAGCTCAAGAACAAGCGTGCGCCATTTTGCTGGTAACGCATGACAACCGCATTTTGGATATTGCCGATCGCCTGATCCACATGGAAGATGGTCGCTTAGTGAATGAGCAAGAAACGTACGATGCAGAAACGACGATCGCGCCGCTTGCGGAACTGCAAACGTGAGTTGATCCATACGCTATAGTGGCTCTAAGCGGCACCAGCGGGAAAGACGAGGAAAAGGCAATGTATGCAGTCATTTCAAGCGAACGCATTCAATTGCCGCCGGGAACCGTTGTTCATTTACCGGGAACCTGGCAGGACTACCTTGCTTTGTGCGAAAGCCGAGGGGATGGCTCCATTCCGCGCATCAAGTACCGCAGTGGAGAAATCGTGCTGATGAGTCCTTTACCCAAGCATGGGCGCGATGCTCACCTAATTGCAAATGTGGTGACAGTCTTGCTAGACAGTCAAAACCGTAATTACGAGGCGTTTACGCCCATCACCATGTCGCTGCCAGAAGAGAGTGGCATTGAACCTGACTATTGCTTCTATATTGAGCGTTGGCAAGCAGCCGTCGGCAAAGACCGCTTAAATTGGGGGATTGATCCGCCACCGGATTTAGTGATTGAAATTGATGTTACGTCCTACTCCAGTGTGAACGATTACTTACCCTATCGTGTGCCTGAAGTCTGGTTGTTCAAACGGAACCAGCTTGCCATTCATGAACTGCACAATGACGCATATCAACTGCGATCGGAGAGTCGCTTTTTCCCAGGAACTGATCTGCGATCGCCGATGTCTCGTTGCCTTCAAACAGCCGCTGAACAAGGAACTGGCGTAGCAATACGAGAACTTCGACAATCCTTGCTGTGATCACGTACAGGAGAGTGTAACAATAGTTAAAGACAACGTAACCGCTAGCTTCAACTGTGAGTCTTCATTTGTGAGTTTTCAAACGCCATTACTGCTTCAAAAAGCGGCTTCTAGCTCCACCCTTCACACACTTTGGAGCGATAGCCTCACCGTTTTCTGGGGAGATTGGCTCGATCTGCGGGTGCGTCTGGTGCAAGTCGTCGCGTCTGGTTTGGTGTCGCCGCTGATCTACATCGTGGGTTTTGGGTTGGGCCTGGGAAGCGCTCTGGATTCAGCCATGAAGCCCTCAGCGGGAGACAACTACTTGCAGTTCATTCTGCCCGGAATGGTGGCGCTGTCATCAATGGTGATTAGCTTTGGCGGCACAACCTTTTCAATTTGCGGCGATCGTCTCTTCACCAAAACCTTTGAAGAAATGCTGTTGATGCCCGTGCATCCGCTGGCGCTTCACGTTGGCAAGATGATGGCAGGCATTGTGCGAGGCATGCTCACCGCAGGTTCCGTCATTCTGGTTGCCATTCTCTGCACAGGCAAGGTGTGGAGCTTTCTCAACCCGCTGTTTCTGCTGGTGCTAGTGCTGAACTGTGCGGTCTTTTCAGCGCTGGGCGTGATTGTGGGGCTAAATGTCAAATCGCTAGAAAGCGTCGGTATCTACAACAATTTTGTGATTGTACCCATGTCATTTCTGGGCGCAACTTTTTTTGACCCGGTGACGCTACCGATCGCGCTAAAAGTCATCGTTTACCTGCTGCCTCTAACCTACACCAGTCTGGGACTACGAGCAGCAGCTTATTTGCCCCTTGCGCAGTTTCCCTGGTACGTCATTCCGGTGCTGCTGTTGGCGGCAATTGTACTCTCGGCGATCGGGGCACGTCAGTTTTCTAACCAGCAAGATTGATTGGAGCAAAGGGATGAGGGATGAGGGATGAAGGATGAATTAGCTTTGAATATTGGAAACTGGAGACTGCTTCCCGTTCCCCCCTGCCTCCCTTGCTTCCCCTGCCCTCACTTCCGTGACTGACTCGAAAGATTAATCCGATCGCCCAATTGCCGCAATGTTTGTGCCATGCTGGGATCGCTCTCCTTAAGCTGAGCAATCTTATCGCAGCTATACATGACGGTAGTGTGGTCTTTGCCGCCAAACTCTTCACCAATCTTGGGCAGGCTCAAATCAGTATGATGCCGCATTAAGTACATCCCAATTTGACGGGCAACGCTGATTTCACGGCGACGAGAACTGCCTTTCAGGTCATCGACCGAGACATCAAAGGCTTCCGCGATCGCCAGAATCACCGCTTCTGGTGTTGCTTCCACCTTCTCTACGGGAGGATTGAGGACGGGTGAAATATTCTCCACTGTCATGGGCAACCCCGAAATGGAAATATAGGCAACCGCTCGAATCAGTGCCCCTTCTAGCTCACGAATGTTGTTGGTGTAGCTAGAGGCAATGTATTCAATCACCTCACGCGGCAGACGCATGTTTTCGTACTCGGCTTTCTTTTGCAGAATCGCCATACGCGTTTCTAAATCGGGCGGCTGAATGTCGGCAATCAAGCCCATCGAAAAGCGGGAACAGAGCCGTTCTTGCAGGCGAGGAATCTGGTTGGGAGGACGATCGGATGCCAGCACCACCTGCTTACCCGTCTCGTGCAGCGTATTGAAGGTATGAAAAAACTCTTCCTGGGTATACTCCTTGCCTTCAATAAACTGGATGTCATCCACCAGCAGCACATCTACCGCCCGATAGCGCTCCTGAAAGCTCTGCCGACTGTCTTTGCGAATGGCTGTAATGAGATCGTTCGTAAACTGCTCTGTGGAGACGTAGACGATGCGCGAGGTAGAGCAGATTTCCAGCCGATAATGCCCGATCGCCTGCATGAGATGCGTTTTGCCCAGTCCGACCCCCCCACACAGAAACAGGGGATTGAACTCCCGACCAGGTGACTCTGCAACGGCTAGAGAAGCTGCATGGGCCATGCGATTATTGGAACCTACGACCAGCCGCGAAAACACATATTTAGAATTCAAATCGCTCCGCGCACTGTTGCCAGTGGTTGGCGCAACCGTTTGAGAGGTAGGTGGGGGATCAGCAGGGTTCTCATGAAATGGCAGCGGCCAGAACATGTCTGCATTATCGATAGCATCGTCACCTTGCGCGATCGTGATGTGAATATCGATCGGGTGCCCTATCACTTCCTGCACCACTTCCGCAATGGTCTTGATGTAATACTTTTGCAGCCAATTACGTGCAAAGGGGTTAGGGGTACGGATGACCAGGCAATTGTCATCTAACTGCTCTGCAACTGCCGTTTTGATCCAAGTTTCAAAGGTTGGACGACTGAGCTGAATCTGCAAGCGTTCCAGCACCTTTGTCCAGAGATTATCGAGCGTAATTTCGACCACGAATCCTCACCTCTTACCCGTGAATGGCGACATAAACCGAGGCAAACCGGAGATCCCGACTTCCTTCTCTGGGCGGCAAGCGCTGCCCCAACCTTACTGCGTTGCCCTCAAACGATGCACCGAAATTAGCTGAAGCGCAAGTCCAAAATGAGTAGATTTACTGTACGGAAAAAGTGCTAAGCCAGCATTTAGCTCTACATATAGCGTTTAGTCTATTGAAGTAGTTTAGTAGTAGCGTATCAGATCTTGCTGGAGACGATCGTTCTCTGACAACGTCGCTCTGGAGCACAGTCCAGCAGCCCTCTAGACAACCACTCTGCCGCAGACCGTTCTATGACCGCCGTCCAAGAAGGGCGAATAACGCTGCCATGCCTCTCCGAGCAGTTTAGAGTAGCGCGATCAATCACAAAATTGGCTCCCTGATGCATGAACAGAAGAGCAGTCTACCCGATTTTCACAAGCAAGCGATAGCGCTTAGAGCATCTTTAGAATTTGAAAGGGTAGGGGGCAGAAGGTAGAAGAAGGCAGAGGGCAGAAGGATAGGGGATGAATTATACCGATTTAAAGAATGACGGCTACAGATCAATCGGTGGGTAGGGGCAAGGCATTGCCTTGCCCCTACAGGATGTGTCGCATTTTCAATTCAAATTGGTATTAGCTTTGAATATTGGAGGCAACGGGAACTAACTACTGGAGGCTGCTTCCCTGCCCCCCACGTTTCCCCTGCTCCCCTTACCCCCTTGCCTCCCCTTTTCCCGACTCCCTACTTTCCCCTCCCTACTCCCTTCCCACTTCCGCAGGCTGTGATGGTTCTGGCAAGCTGGTTTCCATCTTGAGGCAGTTGAGACCGTCTACTTGCAATTGGTATTCGACACGATCCATTAAGCGGTTGAGAATGAGCCAGCCATAGCCGCCTTCTTGCATCAATTCTGGTGTTGGCTCCATGTATGTTGCGATATCATAGCCAGCGCCATGATCCCAGAGTTCCAGGGCGATGTCGCGTTCTCGCAGTTCTAGCCGTATCAGGACAGGCAGAGCGGGCTGATCTTTGTGCGCGTGGCGGACGACATTTGAATAAGCCTCGACTAGAACCAGCCTTAGCCGATTGGACTGTCGAGTCCAATCGACGTGGTTGCCAAGTTCTACTTCCAGCGCGCCTAGAAGCCAATTTTCGACAATGGCTAAAAACTTCAGGTCGCTGGGTACGTGTAGCTCAGTTCTCATTAACTACAGAACCTCCAGGGAGAGTATGGTCTGGTCGTCTTCTTGAATTGTATTGTGCGATCGAATCCGCGAAAGCAAGCGGTTGAGGTCAAGAGGGGCATGTTCTTGCATCAGCAGCTGCCACAAACCAGCTTGTTGCAGCATCGCCGTCACCGTTTGGGGGGTCTTGGTGCTGCCGTTGTCAGCCGTCGCCACTGTCGCCTCGGTAATGCCGTCGCTGGTCAGGAGCATGACCTCCCCTGGGTTGAGCGCCACGCTACCGGATGCTGCCTTCCAGATCGGTAGAATACCCAACGGCACGCCACGTACTTTCAGATAGTTAGGTTCCACGGCTGATGCGCCTTGAGTTGCTACCTGCGCGGCTACATTGCGGCTAGACCACACTAAGGGGTAAATGTGTCCCGCATTGGCATACACAAGCTGCCTGGTTGCAGGGCTATAGCGTGCCAGAACCATTGTGATAAAGCAGTTGGTACTCACCAAATCTTCAGAAAGACTGCGGTTTAAGTTCTGCATGACAAGATGTGGTTCTGGCGGTGATTCTTGAGACAGTTCTCGCCGCAGTACGGAAATTGCGCTTGCCATGAACAGAGCGGCAGGCACGCCTTTGCCAGACACGTCTCCTACAGCTAGCCAAATGTCGCCTTGAGGATGGGCATAAACCTCAAAAAAGTCGCCGCCCACTTCCCGTGCCGGAAAGCAGCACGCCTGTACTTTCATGCCATCCAGGTCGGGAAGGCTTTGGCGGAGCAGGTTTCCTTGAATCTGGCGGGCAACGGCCAGTTCTGCCCGCATTTGTTCGGCTTGCTCCTGAGTGCGCTGGTAAAGCTTGGCCTGCGAAAGGGCAAGGGCTGCCTGATCGGCCACTCCTTGAATGAGTTCGATATCTTCAAGCGACCAGGGTTGGTCGATCGCCCCCCGATACAGCGACAATACCGCCAGAAGTTCTTGCTGGTACAGAAGCGGTACCACCAACTGATACTCTTTCTCAGCCTGCTCCTGTTTTGTCAGTGCTGGTGTGACTTGAAGCTGCCGGGTTTGCCACGCCGCTTGCAGGAGTGATGTCTCCTCAAGCCGATCTGCAAGTGGGGGGGACTCTTGACCGAGTGCTGTTTCTGCCGCTTGGTTGCTGTGATAGACCAGTGCTTTTGGTTCCAGGCTATCGTCCACTACAGGATGCAACATGCACCGACTTGCCGCAAAGGTTTGTCCCAGCGTTTCAGCAATGGTCTGTAGCATGCTGCTGTAGTCCAGCGACTCACGAATCGCCGTGGTCATCGTGTTAAACAGCGATTCACGACGTAATGACCGCCGCAGTTCGTTAGTGCGTTGCTTTAAAACTTGATACGTTTCTGCCGCTTGCTGGACGACCCCTTTTAGCTGGTCAGGATTCCAGGGTTTGGTGATGTATTTGAACACCTTGCCTGCGTTAATGGCTTCGACCAAATCTTCGACATCGGTGTAGCCAGTCAAAACAATCCGAATCGTGTCGGGGTAGCGATCGACCGTTTTGCTCAGAAATTCTGTGCCCAGCATTTCAGGCATGCGCTGGTCTGAAATGATAATCGCCATTTCTCCCTGCTGCTCTAGAATTTGCAGTGCCGCGATCGCGCTATCGGCTTTGATCACCTCAAAGTCACGACGAAACGTGCGATAGAGCAGATCCAGGTTGTCGGGTTCGTCATCGACCACCATTAATTTGAGCTTTTTACCCATGCCCTGAGCCATGCCAATACTCCATGTTAAGCACAAAGGTGCTCTGTCGTTGATCTCCAGCCACAATCACTCTTCATTAGAGTAAGGTACCCCATACGGTTTGAGCTTGAACAAGGGGGAGTGGGGGCCGGGAGGTGGGGAGTAGGGGAAGCGAGGGGAGCAGGGAAGGAAGCTTTCAGGAGTTAATTCCCAGTTACCGCCAATAGTCAAAGCTAATTCATCCCTCATCCCTCGTTATTGACGGCGAAACTGATAAGACTCTGCTTTCGCCCCCCATACCTGTTTGCCAGCAGCATCAAAGCCTTGATCCCAGGTGTCCATGCCATCAAGACGCAGCACGATATGGTTCTTAATTCTCACTGCACCTCGGACATTCGCAGGACAGCCATCAGCAGGAGTATTACCCACATAAGCATCACCAGAGCGCCGCAGGAAAACGCTACAAATGGTAGTGCCGAGGTCTTTAGTTTGCACCAGGCGATCGCCAACAGGCTTGTCGCAGAAATTGATCCAGGCGGTAGGATTCACAGGCTTGAAGGAGCGCGATCGCACACTTTGGCTCACTGGGCTGGCGCTAAGCTGCAAAAAGCGTTGCCGATATGGTTTAGCTAACTCCTTAGCCAGTGCTTGCTCCTGATAGAGCAGGATCGTGTTGCTCGGTGCGGCATTACCTGCCAACGTCACCCGGCACGTCGTCATACGGACGTTAGCCGCTTTGAGATTGGCCCGTGACTGAGCGGCTGTAGACATCACGCCCTCAAGCCGCGCTGCAACTGCTTCAACTTGCTGCTCCAGGGGCAGGCCATCACTATGAGCAGGGGCTGCGGCTATAAGCAGGTATGGGAAAATTAAAGCGATCGCAAACTGATGCTTCACAGTAAATCACTCAGTAAAGGAGGACGATTGATTCCTGTCAAAATGCTACCGCAATCAGATGAAGAGATTTTTAGGAGAGTCGTCAGATAGTTTGAGTTGGAAGAGAGGAGTGAGGAGTGAGGTGAGAGGTGTAAGGATGTAAGAGTTTTGAGTTTTGAGTTAAAGAGCTATTAGCTATCAACAGCCCAGCCATCAGCTTTCTTCTAACAACCAACAACTAAAAACCCTAGCGAAGCTATGCCGAAGGCTTTACAACTTCTTTTACCTTTTTCCTTCTCACCCACCCCGCGCAAGCCACGTATCTGCTTGCGCTAGTTTGGCTTGCCAAGCCGCGTAGCCATTGGCATTGAGATGTAACCCATCCGTGGTTAGCTCAGGGCGCAGGTTGCCCTCTTCGTCGGTAAATTGGGTGTAGAGATCTAAGAAGGTGACTCCATCTTCCTGAGCGATCGCGGCGAGTCGTTGATTCAGCCAACCAATGCGATTGCCGGGCACCATCGTTGTGCGGGTAGGCAGAATGGATTGTAGAACGATGCGGGCACCAGGATGTGTTTGCCTCAAGCGGCGTACAATTTGGCGCAGATTCCACAGAATATCGTTATCGGTTGCGCCTTGCTTGAGGTCATTTACGCCAGCCATGACATAAATTGCCTGTGGGCGAGCGATCGAAAACGTGGGCAAGCGGTGGAGGATCGCCTGAGTGGTTTCGCCAGAAATCGCTTGATTGAGCCAGAGTTGACCTGACGGCAGGCGATCGCTCGGAAACCACAGACTGAGCGAATCACCAACCATGACCGACAAACGGCGGTTTCCTTGCCCTCTAGTTGCAGCCTTGGCCTCTAAAGCCAGCAGCCGTCGCCACTGGGCGTCGGTTGGGTTTCTAGTAGCTCGTGACCAGATTTCATAAAAGCTATCGATCGGCAACCGGGTGTAGAGCTTGCCCGATCGCAGGGCCGCCACACGCTGCCAGTAGAGTTGGCTACCTGAACGGGGTAAGGCGATCGCGGGCTGAGAAAATTCTGTAGCTTCCTGCCCAATATCAGGCTGCACATTGGGCTTCAGAATAGCTTTAGTTCGAGTGGCTTCCTCTGAAGAATCGGTTTGACGCAAAGGCGATGTCTTCCAATCGCGGGCTATTAGTGGGGCGGCTGGTGGAGGCACACTGGTAGACGGTTGCTGAGCCAAGCTTTTTGACAAAACGGTTGCCAACAGAGAAAGATCGGTCATTTTGCTACAGGAAACTCATGTTTTCCTAGTCACAATTGCTGCGCCCGATCAGGAAAATTGTTAGCAAAAATTTACGTCCGCAGAGTAAATGTGGCCTCAACGTTGCAACGGCCATATCAACGGAAGCTTGTCTGAACGACGCGATCGTATGCACGCAGGCAACGCTTCCTTCCTCTAATTTCTCTTCAGCTATAGCAGTCCGAAAGGGTGCGTCAAAAGTATGTGTGGTTTAAGCCATCAGTCCTAAGCCCTCAACATAGACTTTAAGGCTGGTAGCTGATAGCTAACCCAAAAATAATTTTTATAAAGCAAGAGGATTGCTCTGTCACGACTATAGTTCAAAGCTACAACGGTAAAATAAATGCTGGATGGGTTTGCTTCGCCAATCAAGGTATGTGCCTACAGTGCTGGAGCTTTCTCACCTAGACGTAAAGATTCAATGACATCTCATTTTGAGATTGGAGCTAAGAATGACGATCGACTGTGCTGAAGCCTGCAAAAACGGCTGTGTATTAGGTGATAAATGTCCAAACCTGGAATACAAAGCCCAAGCAACTAAATTTATTAGCGAAACCTCGCTTGATCAAATGCTGAAAATGGCAGAAGAGGCTATTCGTAAAAAGCGTATGGAGCCACCTCAATGGATTTTGCCTGACGAATAAAGACTACTGAGACGCGACTAATCAACGATTTCTCATGAACCTCGAAGGTCTAAGCGACAACATTTGGTTTGATACCTGATTCTTGGTTAAAGCTTCCGAGGTTTGCGCAAGCCCGATTGCAAAAAATAGGTTCAGCAAGAGAAATAGTAGCTCTCACTGAACCTGCTTAGTTTTAACTTTCGCCTTCTGAGCAAGCTTCTTGCTTTAGCCGTGAAGTTTGAAAACTACTTACCTTCACACATCGGCAACATCAAGGCACAGCACCCAGTCAGGCGTTACTAAACCTAAATTGAGGGACGACCTAAACTGCACGGCGGGTGAGCAGCCCCCACAAGAAAATGGCAATAATTGCACCAAGAACCGCTACAAAAACGCCAGGAATACTCAAGCTTGTAGCTGCCAATTGAAGCGTGCCAGTATTCAACAAGCTAAACAAAGAACCACCGACAAACGCGCCAATAATACCTAAAACGATCGTGCCAAGGATGCCGCCACCTTGAGGACCTGGGTAAATTGCTTTCGCAATAGCACCCGCAATCAAACCTAATACGATCCAAGCAATGATGTTCATAGTTGCTTACTAAACCTCTTTATGTTGATAAATCAACTGTTGACAAATCAACAATAACAAGGCCCTGCTATTAACCAATCTGCCAAAGGATATAACTCCAAAGCCCTTCAGGAATAGGGTGCAATCATTCATTTGTGGTGCTTTCTTAGGACTTACGCATTTGCCCCCAAACTCCCAATTTTTGGGGCTTTAATTGGCTCGGTTCCCCCAAGCATTGGGGGCTAGGAGGCGAAAGATTGGCCGCTTTTGCGTAAGTCCTCTTTCTAAATCAGTGAGGTATGACCATTAGAGCTCGATCGCGCATGCATCTCATCATGTTGCTTTGATCATTCTAACGATCGGTGGCATGACCAGGCTCAATCGTCTCACGAATACGATAAATGGGTCTGCCTTGCGATTCGTGATAGGTGCGCATTAAAAGCTCTGCCAGCAACCCCACGCTAAAGAGCTGCACGCCAGCTAAGACTAAGACCACTGCCAAAATCAAAAGTGGACGGTTGCCGATGCTGACTCCGTAAGCCAGTTTCAGCACGGTAAGGTATGCGCCGATCACTGTACCAATGGCGATCGATCCTACACCAAAGAGTCCAAAGACATGCATCGGTTTGGTGAGAAACTTCCGCATAAACCAGACGGTGAGCAAATCCATAATGACTCGAAACGTCCGGTCTAAGCCATATTTGCTCTTGCCAAAGCGACGGGCATGATGGCGCACTGGAATTTCGGTAATTCTAGCCCCTTCAATAAAAGCCAGGGCGGGTAGAAACCGATGCAGTTCGCCGTAGAGATTCATATCGGCAACGAGTTCTGATCGATAGGCTTTCAGTGAACAGCCGTAATCATTCAGCTTTACCCCTGTCACCCTGCTAATCAACCAGTTCGCAATCTTTGAGGGCAGTAGCCTTGTGAGCGCCGCATCTTGGCGGTCTTTGCGCCAACCACTCACCAGATCGTAGCCTTCTTCCAACTTGGCAAGCAGCATGGGAATATCGGCTGGATCGTTCTGCAAATCGCCATCGAGCGTCACGATGACCAGTCCTTTCGCACTGCTGAAGCCTGCCGCCATTGCCGCTGTTTGACCATAGTTACGACGTAAAATCACCGCACGTAAGTCGTTCCGTGCCTGTGCCATTTGCCTGAGCAAGGCATCTGAACCATCAGTTGAACCGTCATCGATACAAATAATCTCGTAGCGAAGCTGTTCTGCACTGAGGCTAGAGGCGATCGCGTCCACCAGATGAGGCAGGCTATCGTACTCGTTATGAATAGGTACAACGACCGAGACTTCGGGAAGAGTGGCGTTGGAAGCCCGTATCAGACTGCCGTCAGGGTGCAATGAAATACTCATGGTCAATGGCAATAGTAAAGATAAGGCTGACAACTAAAGAGACTGAAAGCACTGTATCAAAGATTGGTCACGAATCTGTTACAGTCAGGTGCAACTTGCTGGCTGATAGCAGGCGACAATCCGCCCAGCACCCCGCCGTTGAGCAAAGTATGCTTGGCTAACACGATCGCCCGACTCCGACAGGCGATCGATGCCAATACCGTTCCGCCCCTGATCTTTGCCAGAACTGTGGATGTAGCAGCTTTCGCCCAGGTATAAGCCCACATGTGTTGCCTTAGCGGGTGGCCCGAAAAAGACCAAATCACCAGGCAGCAGTTCTGATGACGAAATTGCCTGCGTAAAGCCTTCCTGCTGATACGCATCTCTAGGTAGCCAGATGCCTACGTCTGCGAACGCCGCTTGCACCAAACCAGAACAGTCGTAGTCTGGTGCCACCGTGCCACCCCAGAGGTACTGGTTGGGTCGCGCCATCGCTGCTTCTGCAAAGGCGATCGCACCCTGCACCCGCTTCCTGATTTCTGCCTCTGAAAGAGAAACAGGTTGATAAGGTGGATCGGCAATGTCGAGCTGTTCAAGATCGGCGATCGCCAGCCAGCCGGGATAATCGTCTTCACAGAGACAGACTGCGATCGCCGCTGGTGTTGTTCCCTGCTCCGCCTCGGACAGTGGCACAACGCGTAAATAGCGTCCTGCCGCCGCCTGCGTGACCAATCCTTCTAATGCTGGAGATTTGTAGAGGTTTAGATGCGTCCGACAGCTATACTGTGGGCGATCAGCATTGGGTAGCGACTGGTGGGCCTGGAGTTGAGCAAAAGAAATCACGGAAAAGTTGTTAGTTGTTGGTTGTTAATAAAAGGGCGAGAGTTTTGAATTTTGAGTTAAGAGAGCCGTCAGCCTTTAGCCCCACTCCCTACTCCCTACTCCCCTTTGCTACCTTCTACTTCTACCTTTTGTTCACAAATTAATCCAGAACTTTTCCCCTTCTACCATTTCCTCCGGATCAAGCAAGACGTTTTGGAATAGAGGAGTGGTAGATGCACCCTGATATTGCCCTTGGCTTCTGGCTGGGGGCATTTACTTTTCAGGGCTACTACAGCAAAACGACTCACAAAAACGAATGCTTCTGGATTGAAGTGTGCTACACCGTTCAGAATACAAGAGTTGAGCCGTTGCTGCGTGATGTGAGTGCTGAAATGTGAATCGTGGTTGGACGTATCGAGAGCAGGTAGATCGATCAGCACAGGGTGTAACGGTGCTGGACTATTACACTCAGCGATATCGTCATTCTACTAGGTCTGAGTGGCAAGGTCGGATTCAAGCAGGACAAATATTGCTCGATGAAGCAGAAACAACGGCAGAGACGCGCCTGCTAGCAGGGCAATGGTTGACCTACCAACGGACTCCCTGGCAAGAACCGGAAGTGCCGCTAGCATTCGATGTGCTTTACGAGGATGCTGATGTGGTGGTTGTCGCTAAACCACCCGGTCTGCCAGTCCTACCCGGAGGAGGTTTCCTGGAACACACGTTGCTCTGGCAATTGCAGCAGTGCTATCCCCAAGACACACCGACTCCCATCCATCGCTTGGGACGAGGGACTTCTGGAGTCATGCTACTGGCACGATCGCCCAATGCCCGTAAATACCTGAGCCAACAACTGCGCGAACGCCAGATGCAGAAAATCTATCGAGCGCTGGCAAAGGGCATCTCCATGCCCGATCGCTTCACCATTACAGAGCCGATCGGCAAGCAGCCTCATCCCACCTTAGGGTATGTCTATGCCGCCCATTCTCAGGGAGCGTTCGCCCAAAGCAATTGTATAGTGCTGCGCCGTGATGCCACAGCTACCTTGCTCGAAGTGACCATTCTGACGGGCAAACCCCATCAAATTCGCATTCATCTCGCAGCGGTTGGTTATCCTCTCGTTGGCGATCCACTGTATGCGATCGGCGGGATACCCGTCATCCGCTCCGCCTCTGAAACCGATAAACTGCCTGTACCAGGCGATTGCGGCTACCACCTGCACGCTTTACAGTTAAGCTTTACCCATCCCAACGGGCAGTCAATGACGTTTACCTGTCAACCGCCGCCAATACTCGCTGTCTGAGGGCGTGGGGAGCGGGGACGCAGGGAAGGCAGGGAAACTCAAACCGTAGTAATCAGCGGTCAGCTTTTTAGCCTTCATCTCCCAGCGCCCAACTCTTGAACTCAAAACTTTTCTCCTTCTACCCTCTTTTGCCTTCCAATTGTTTAGAACCGCTGACAGGCTGGAACAATAAATTCAACATTTATGCAGAAAGCAAACGGCGATCGCATGAGTGTGTTGAATGCCCGAAAACCAGTTCTATCAAGATTTTGTGAGATCTTGTCAGTGAATACTCTGATCGCGCCACAAGCTGCAAAAATTCTGTAGCCTTGAGTATGGGCTAATCCTGTACAAATCGTCGTTTTGTCGTCGGCTGCATGACTACGGTCAGTCTTGCCTGGTAGAGCCAGGTTACACGTGATCGAATGTGATGCATCCAATGCCTATCCAATACCTTTCTATTCAAGGCGCTATGAGGGAGAGATGCGACTGTACGTTTTAAACTGAAACCGTTCAAACCTCTCATCGGTGATGCCATCTATGACGTTTGAAGCTGGCTATGGTTACGTTCACTGTTTTACATCTCATGCTCTCTAGCGTTCGATCGCACGTGTGTTTGAGTGCCCTGAGTTTTGCCCTTACCAACTTTGTCCTGTTACCGAAACCTGTGGATCGAATGACACTAGAAACTCTGGAACTGATTGAACTTGACGGTCGTAAATTTGCCCCGGCTGACCAATTCCCCATCTCTGAATGGCCTTGTGTGTTGAGCGAACGCCCTCACACCACGTTGACACTGAAGGATGACGACTTATTCCTGCTGACCGATACACTCGGCAATATTGGCGGCTGCATGGAGAACGATCGCAGCTCTAGCATGGGGCTGTTTTGCCGCGATACCCGCTTTCTTAGCCGCCTGGAACTGCAAATTGAGGGACGATCGCCCATTCTTTTGAGCAGCACGGCAGACAAGGGATTTTTCCTATCAGTGTTATGCACAAACCCGCAGATTGATGAGCGTATCCGCGCTGAATCGATCGGCATCAAGCGTGAACTGGTTCTGAACGGTGGGCTATTTGAGGAAATCGAAATCTCTAACTACACGACCAATACCGTCAGCTTTGAAATGAGCCTGAGCTTTGATGCCGATTTCAAAGATCTCTTCGACATTCGAGGCTACGCACGCGAACATCACGGCAAACGACTGCATCTGGTGCCATCTGAACCAACGCCTGCTGACCAGAGCGAAGCGTTTGCGATCGACGACTCCGCTAAGCCAGTTGCAAAGTCGATGGAAATGACGCTTGCTTATAAAGGTCTAGACAATGCGCTGATGG
The DNA here is from genome assembly GCF_059505485.1 of Stenomitos rutilans. NCBI lineage: Bacteria > Bacillati > Cyanobacteriota > Cyanophyceae > Leptolyngbyales > Leptolyngbyaceae > Stenomitos > Stenomitos rutilans. Next base: position 48,328 of record NZ_JCACKR010000064.1, on the reverse strand, counting down.
AGTCACGCCTCTACTTCGTCCATCAGCAGCCCGATGTGCTGAAAGGCTTTACGGCTGTCTGGCAGTTGACTATCGACTCTCACGAAACGTTGAAGATCGGTTATCGCTTGCAAATGTTTAATAACAGTCATGCGATTTCTGTCGTTAGCGCTCCTGTGACGCTCTCTCAGGCGAAAGCAGCAGAACTGATGGAAGAGCAAACCTGGCGACAACAGGTCACGCGGATTCGATCAGATAAAAACACCTTTAACCAGATCATCGAACGAGCCGAGCAAGATATCTACCTGCTACGGCAATCGTTTGGTAAGGGCAAAGCGCTGTCTGCCGGAGTGCCCTGGTTCTCTACCTTGTTTGGACGCGATTCCATTATTGCGTCCTCTCAAATCTTGATGCTCGACCCGCAAATTGCCCGCGAAACTCTCACCATCCTGGCGCAATACCAGGGTAAAAACGACGATGAATGGCGCGACGAGCAACCGGGCAAAATCCTGCACGAAATTCGGTTTGGCGAAATGGCGCGCTGCCAGGAAATTCCTCATACACCCTACTACGGTACAGTTGATGCGACTCCGCTTTGGCTAATGCTTTATGCCGAGTATTTTGCCTGGACGGCTGATCGCGAAACGTTGGATGCTCTGTGGTCAAACGCTTTGGCAGCGATGGACTGGCTCGATCGCAACTGCCGCGAAACAGGCTACCTCAGCTATCTCCGCACCTCCCGTCGAGGGTTGGCAAATCAAGGTTGGAAAGACTCTGGCGATTGCATTATCAACCGTCGCGGACAACTGGCAGAAGGCGCGATCGCCCTTTGCGAAGTGCAGGCATACGTCTACGCCGCGAAAATTCGGCTGGCGCAAATCGCCCGCATGAAGAAGCGGATTGATCTCGCCGATCGCTGGGAAGACGAAGCCAGAGACCTCAAAGTTCGCTTTAACCGCGACTTCTGGATGGAAGATCAGGACTTTTGCGCACTGGCGCTGGACGGCGATGGTAAACCTGTAGACAGCATCACCTCCAATCCTGGGCACTGCCTCAACCTGGGCATCTTTACCCCCGAAAAAGCCTATAGCGTCGCCGAACGTTTGCGTGCGCCCGATATGTTTAATGGCTGGGGCATTCGCACACTCAGCAGCTTATCGCCTGCCTATAACCCAATGGGCTATCACATTGGTTCTGTGTGGCCTCACGACAATGCGATGACGGCGATCGGGCTGCGATCGCTGGGTCTAATCGATCAGGCCCTCGAAGTGTCCAAAGGCATTTTGGACATGACCAAACGCCAACCGTACCAGCGCCCGCCTGAACTGTTCTGTGGCTATGAGCGCATAGAAGACAACGATCCGGTGCAGTATCCCGTCGCCTGCTCACCCCAAGCGTGGGCAACGGGCAGCGTCTTTCAGCTCTTGCAGATGATGGTCAACCTCGTCCCTGATGCTCCTGGTAACCACCTCCGCATCATTGACCCTGCTCTGCCAGAATCGATTAACTACCTCTCGCTTCAAAACCTTCGCGTCGGCCCAACGCTGCTAGATCTGGAGTTTGAGCGATCGGGTTCTAGCACAGCCTGCCGTGTCTCCAAAAAACGCGGCAACTTGCGCGTCGTCATCGAAGCCTAACCATCTTCAACCAGGCAACCACAAGCTTGGTGGTAGGGCAGTTTTTCTACCACCAAGCTAAGCCATGAGCCTTTACAGACTCCATCCAGCAGCCAGAACGATCCCTCTCTTTTGCCTTCTGCCTCTTGCCTTTTTCTAACTACCCAGCCTCATAGATTTACTCCAAGCGAACGCTTAACGTCTCGCAATCTAAAAAATAATCTTCTTAATCAGAAAAGTACTAGACAAGTCGCGATTTTGATGGTACAAGTGTTCTAAATACTGCGATCGCTTAGTAATGATTATGGAAACCCTTACCGAAGCCCAACAGGAACTCTACGACTGGCTAGTGGGCTACATTCGTGAGTATCAGCATTCACCTTCCATTCGGCAAATGATGAAGGCGATGGGCTTGAAGTCTCCGGCACCCGTTCAAAGCCGCCTGGAGCACTTGAAGACAAAGGGTTATATCGATTGGAATGAGGGTAAAGCTCGGACGATTCGCCTAACTCAGGCATCTTCTCCAGGTGTCCCCATTCGCGGCGCGATCGCGGCGGGTGGCTTGGTAGAAACCTTCCAGGATACCGAGGTCGAGCATTTAGATTTTTCTAATCTGCTCCTGAATCCTCGCTTTTTTGCGCTGCGTGTGCGAGGACACAGCATGATCGACGCGCTCATTGACGATGGTGATGTGGTCATCTTGCAACCTGTTGCCGACCCCAAAGCGTTGAAAAATGGCACGATCGTTGCGGCCAGAGTAGAAGGCCAAACAACGCTGAAGTACTTCCATCGCAAAGGTGGTAAGGTCGTTCTGCAACCCGGTAATCCCGATGCTGATACCTATCCGCCGATCGAAGTCCCCGCAAGAGACCTTGATGTTCAGGGTAGCCTGGTCGGTGTTTGGCGGGAGCGACTGTAAATCATAGTTTAAGAAAGATTCTGTATGGACTTGTTAGTTAACCTGAGTTCGGGTTAAGCCAGAAGCAGCAGATTGTGGTCGATGGCGATGACAGGCTTCTTCGGCTGATGGCAATGGCAATCACTTGCCCAGAACGTTCACAAAGCAGTTAACTGGCACGTGATGGCGTCGATGGAACACTGGTAGCTGACCAGTCTTGGACAGCCGCTCATGCCGTTTGATTGCCAGGTTAATAGTTCTGGGACTGTGGTAGCAGATTTTCCATGTAAAATGTGCTGTCAGAGCTTGGCAGTGCGAAGTGCTGGTGACGGTCTGCGGGGAGTGGTTCAATCACCCTCCAGGGCTACAGATTGAGAGATTGAACGTTCAGATCCTTCAACGTGATCGTGAAGTGACGTTGTTCATCTGTCATGACAAAAGAGACGATCGCCTCACACACCACAGCAACCGTTAGCATCACTAAATTACGTGCTAATGGGTAATCACAGACATCATCATTGACATCAGACGGAACGCGATAAACATCATTCCAGATTACTTCGGCATAATCTGCAGAAAGCCCAGCATGAAGGCAACGAATGCCAGTGCGATCGGCGTAATCTTTCACGACTTGGCGAGACGTACTGTTGTCAAAAACGTCAACAATTAATCCACTCTCGCTGAGTAGCTGAGCAGCATTTGTTGCAGTCAGCTCCTTTACTTCTGTCTCTACCGTTGTCCCTATCGCTCGATACAAGTTATTCGCCAAAATCCTGGCTTTGAATGCACCCACATCTGAACGATAGTAGGGTTGAGTTGAAAGGTTGCGTTCCTCAATGCGATCGCGATCGATGACTTTGAGTTTGCCAAAGCCAGCACGAACTAAATTCTCAGCCAGATTCGCGCCCAGTGCTCCTGCGCCACAAATGGTCACAGGAAACTCTTTCAGCTTTGCCATCACCGTGTCTGTTCGATAAAGCTGCTCATGAAAAAAGATAGTCATAGTGCTGAGTACATGAATAGTGCTGAGTGCTGAGATTTGAGTGCTGAGAGGAGATGTTGCCAGTTATAGCCTTTGATCAGGCCTTGTTTTTACTCAGCACCCAGCACTCAGTACTCCCTTTCCTCCATCACACCGACTAACGATTGCAGGTCAAAGTCGCGATCGCGCCCACTGAGACAAATACCAGAACTCACCACAGTCAGGTCATCTTTGGCGATCGCACTCGTGTGATGAATGCCATCCGATGTTGTCCAATCTACCGTCCAGTAATCCCCCCGAACCTGGAACTGATGCAGTTCGCCACCGCCCAGCTTGAGCGCTTGACGTAATTGCTTTTCATCGCGGTGAGGTTGGGCAAATCCTTCTATCTGCTGAGTTGCTAATTCGTAGAGAGTTCGCATTTCTGGAGTCATCCCCTTAAATTGCAAGTTTTCAACGGAAATCAATTGCTTGAGATTGAATTGCAGAGTTTCGGCGGTCGTAGGGTCAGCACGGCGATCGACTTCCGCAAACCAGCAGGAGTTGCCATTCCAGCGAGCGAGGATTTGCTCAAAGGCAACGCCTTCTGTCACTAGATGCACAGGCAGAGGTTTCACGACCTTAAACCGCTGCCGCATATCCGCTTCATTGACTGGATAGGCTAGCCAAGTTTGACGCTGTAAGCGGTAGGCCAAACGCAACCGAATGGTCGAAAACTGTTGCAAGTAAGTAGAAATCTGAGGTAACTCTGCCTCTTCAACCAGTGTTGCAGTTTGTTCATTCACAGGCTGAAAAATGCCCCACCCTTCAAACACTTGAGGTTGAGGAGTGAAGGTATAGACCATCCCTGCTACCCGTGTGTGAACTCGTCCACCTCTGACACAAGGTGCAAGAAATTGGGTCGATCGCAGTTGCGCTTCAGCACTGGCAATCTGATTCAATAGCTTGTGGATATCAGTCATACTAAGCACCTCCCCTCACTCACATTGAGCAATTCTTGTTGCGTAAAGCCTCACGCACTTCCATCAAGATTTGCCCCAGTTTGTTCTTGCCACTTCCGTCTTTGCCACAGCCCCAGTAATAGTCGATCGGAGAGTTTTCCACCAGCATTTCACTTCCAGTTGAAAGCAAAATTTCTCGGATATTCGCATGCGTGGTGAACTTTTGCATCACCGCTTTTTGCATCACCTCATCCTTCACCTGTTCCCAATCAGGACGGAGCGGAAGCGCGCGATTCCTGCCCATATTAGCGGCATCTTTGGGCGTTCTCATCTGTTGTACTTTCTCTAAATGAGGCGTACCCACAAACTTCTGTGCCTGAAAATAATGTTCACTCGTTGCCCAATACAATTCATCTAACACAAAGCCATGCGCTGAGAAATTGGAGAAAAAACCGTAAGGCTCTTCGCGCTCTATATAAAAGTAAATGGTCATGGTTTCTCTCTTACAAAAAAAGGATGGTTTAGGAGAAAAGCTTGATGTAATTAAATTAATGTGATGGTGGATATAGGGTTCTTCCTAATGTTTTCCAAGTCGGTGACTGATCAGGCTTCTCTTCGTAGATAATTTCTCTAGAGCCATCTCCAAACCCATAGGTACTATGAGTAAAATGAATCTCAAAGCGATCGCTGTATTTAACTAGGCGTGTACTTCCAAAGGACAAGCCTTTATAATCTTCAGGTAAAGAGATTGCCTCAGTACAGATTGGTATCTGAGCGTTTAACGGACGTTTTTCTGAATGCTGAATCCTTTTGTTTAAGCACTTCATTACCCCTTTTAGTTTTTCTTCTTTTATTAATCCGACAATGTATTCTCTTTGTTTAAAGTACGCTCTAAAATTATCATCAAAACTGCTAATAGAAGCATTATGAGCATAACCGATTGCCAGAATGACAAGCCCTAGCGCAACAATAAAAATTTTGGCAAGCCGCTGCTTATTTCGTCTAATGGTTAATAGCAGTATGACAAGCAATAGATTTAATAGAGCTACTGGCAGAGCTAAAAACCATATAAAAATTTCTCCCGCCCCAAAAACAGGAACATATAACTTCCAAAATGGAAAAATTAAATTTGTTGTATAAAGGCTTAGGAAAACGCCAATACAAACAATCTCCCATCTAATAAAGCTCTTTGGCTGAACGGTTTGCTTAGTGTTAGCCATAAGTTCAGTTTCCTCATGAAGTTACTTTGTAATTCTCAGATAGCAGGACGGAACTTCATCCACAAGCCAAACACCATTGTCTGAACAGTAGAAAGTAAAGCCTGCTTGGTGCATCGCGGCGGCATCGATAGCAAAGATTACAGGACGACCATGCCGCATTCCAACTTTTCGGGCCGTTTCCATCTCTCTAGACAAATGCACATGATGCCGTGACAGCTTGAGCAAACCCGATCGCAGAATTGCTGGCACAGATGGTTCACCTGTACCGTGATACAGCACCTCTGGTGGCGTTTGTGGTTCTAGCTGCAAATCAACTTCGACGCTATGCCCTTGGTTGGCTCGAATGCGCGTTTTCAACTCATCAAAGGAGAAGCGTTGTTTATCGCTGGCGGCAACGACTTCTTCTAGCTCTGCACGCGTGAAGGAGAACTGATGCGCGGCACAAGCAGACAGCAACTCATCAACGCCAACCCAGCCGCCAGTCGCCAGCGTGAGTCCGAGGCGTTCTGGTGTATGCCGCAGATGCCTACTCAAGTATTTACTAATTTTTACCAGGCGTATCTGTTCCATTTATCAATACCTCATTCAGTAGGAGCATGTTACATAAATAATACATTATACTACAAGTGATTTGATGATCTATAGTGCCCCGTTCTTTAAAGTGACTTCAACTTGTATCTAAATTGGCAACCGCGAATCATTACTCAGTAGCAATCAATAGACTTGGAGATAACACAATATTGCTGGTTTTGGAGGAGATGATAATGCGATCGCCCATGCTACTGAGTGTGCTAATTGGTCTTAGCAGTGCTTTAATCATTCCTGCTTTTCATGCCCCACTCTTAGCGGCTGAAGCTACTTCCTTGAGCCGACGAGTAGCTGTTCAACCTCAACAAGTGCGGCAACCTGTGATGCTGACACTGGAACGTACAGCCTGTTTTGGCTTTTGCCCGATGTATAAACTCACCGTTTACGGCAATGGCAAAGTGGTGTACGAGGGGAGGCGGTTTGTGAAGGTAACTGGCACTCGCACGATCACGATTAGCCAGTCGGCAGTGAAAAAGCTGATAGCAGAGTTTCAACGGCTTCAGTACTTTCAGTTGCAAGACAGCTATACGGGAGGACACACCGATGCACCGTCTACAATTACCTCGCTGATGATGGGTAAACGACAAAAAACCGTAAATCATTACCTTGCCTCACCCAATGCACCCAAAGAACTAACGGCATTGGAAAACAAAATTGATGCTGCGGTAAATTCTCAACAATGGATCGGCACGGCCTCCGAACGTAATTCACAAGGAGTTAGGTAATGATTGGATGAGCGATCGCTTCTCTTCTTGGTTGAAAGGACGATCGCTACCATGACCAATGCTTTTGATCTGTTGCTTGTTGCGATCGAACCTGGAAAGCGAGGCGTAAACCCTGTATTCGTGGAATGCGAATCACAGTTTATGATGTATTGCCCTACTTTGTTTCGGGCATGACATATGAAGAAATTCTAGATGACTTTCCCTATCTCACGCAGGAGGATATTCTCGGTTGCTTGAGCTATGTGGCAGACCGAGAACGCCAAACGCTGACAACTCAGGGATGAAACTACTGTTTGATTACAGCGAATTCTCTACGAAACCTCTCATGTCTTTATACAATTCAAGTGCATGATCAATAGTTAAAAAAGATGCATCAATAGGTTTGCCGTTCATACAGAGGGTGAAACTTCTTCCCTTCCAAGAAACAGGTAAAAGTTTTTTGTCAAAATCTCTATACTCAATTAAGAAGTTATGAGACAAACAGTTGCGTACGAATCGAGCAAAATGATACCAATCCTGTTTCCTGAAAAGAGGTAGCTGATTTGAATTAGTGCAGTATTCTTTAATAACTTCAAAAGATTCTTTAAGAAGAGACCTCAGCAACATCTTAAAGAATTCCTGTTGTATTTCTTGTATTCGCTCCTTATTGGCAATCTTTATGTAATTTGCAGCTACACTTAATGGAAAAGATGAAAATTTTATTGGAAACTGATTACTGTGAAATTGACTACGGACTTGAGAAACATCATTTACGAACGAAAAAGATGTCTCTGTTATGATGCATACAAGTTTCTCCATAACTGAATGGCTCTCCTCTTGAACCAACAGTCCAAGGGCTGCAATACCCAGCATAAAATTGTTTTGAGCATTGTTCAATTGTGATAACAGTTCTTGCTTATTCACTTTATTCATGATCTCTCGATTTTATGTAGGCTCTTTAGCTCAGAGAAGCTAATTCGCTAATTCATTGTTAGTATCATCTTGGTCAAGCTCAAGTCTCCTACATATTTCATCTATCGCTTGCGGTTGTATTTCACCTGCCTTCGATCGCTCTAGCGCTGTGGTTAAACGAGCTGCATTGGCAGGCGATTGCAATAGATAAAGTGTTTCCAGCAAACTCGACAACTCAGCTTCAGAAACTAAGGCAACATTTTTACCATTAGGACGAGTGATGATGACTGCTTCACCTGTTTTAACAACGCGATCGCACAGTTGATCAAGATTCACTTGAGCATCAACATAAGGAATTTGAGTTGACATTTTCTAAACCTCTCAATCGTCTTACTCGTAATGATAGCGTGCTTGCAAAAAATCAATTTGGCGATCGCTGACCTTGTAAACAATCCGGTGTTCTTTGTTCAGACGACGTGACCAGCATCCAGCCAGGTCATACTTCAAAAGTTCTGGCTTGCCAGTTCCATCAAAGGGATCTTGCAGAATTTCTTTGACCAGCTTGATAGCGCGGAGTGCCATTTTCCGATCCGTTTCAACTCAATATTCCAGATCCTCAATAAATTCAGGCTGAAACACAGCCTCACGATTCTGTTTCTGCTCACCCTCAGCACCCATACATTCAAGCTGTTTTGGGATTTATCCTAACCCAGCTTTGTTGAGGAAGAAAAAGGTGCGATCAGTATTACCCTCACGCACCTTTTTCCTTTACTTATCCGATCGCACGGGTAGCGATGTGTCCAGAATCTCCAGCAGCAGATCTAAGCGAGACGGGCGGGTTAGCAGCGGCACAAGGTTCGGCAAGCTGTAGTAGTCTCCCGCGAAAGTAAACGTTTCCACAGGTGCCTGCTGTCCCTTCAGTTGGCTCTCCAGCCAGTTGCAGTAACCACCTACGCGGACAATCACCACGTTTGGCAGGATTGCTAACTCACGGCAATAGGTCTTGTAAACCTCACCGAAGTAAGGAGCGGCATTCTCACCTTCGTCTGTGACGATGATGATCTGGTCCACAATCTGCCGCTTCTTTCGCATGGCTTCCAACGCACAGCCGATGCTGGTGCCACCGCCTGCTTTAATGTGCTGGAAGGCCCGCTCCCAGTCGGTCAACTCTCTACCCTGAGCCGTTACAGGATAGGGAATGGTGTCGAAGGCGTAGACAAACAGGTTTGCCTGGGTGATGCCAGAGATCAGAGCAGCCAGCCGCTTACCAATCTCGATCGCACTTTCCATTGAACCCGACTTGTCCACCAGCAGGGCAGTCGAACGGGTAATTACACCGCGCCGCTTGACCTGTTCATTCGTTACCTTTTCCAACCGAGCAACTGTGTCTGCGTCCAAATCGGCTGCATCCGCTGCAATCTGTGCTTTGAATGCAGCAACTCGCGCACCTCTCGATGCCTCGTCGAGTTTGGCATCAATCAACGCTTTTACCTCTGGGTGATTCATTGCCCCTCTTGCCTTCAGTGACTTGAGGTTGTTGATCACTTCCTGGGAAGACATGCTGTTGATTAACGCCACTAGGACAACCGGAGTCAGTTGCTTGACCGCACCGATGGCGATCGTGTAGGGCAGCTTAAATTCGACAATCAAGCGGGCCTGTTCTGCCGCACTCTCAGCTTTGGCAAGCTGCTTCAACACCTCTGCTAGCGAACCCACTGGAGGTTGGTCACGGAACAGAATGGCATTTGCTCGTTCGTCAGGCTTGATGTGCAACGAGGCATACAGGTGCTTCATGGCCTTACGTCCCCGCAGAGCAGCGCGATCAAACAGAGTAGGGTTGCTTTCCCGCACCTTCAGATACTGCTGCACCGCAGTCCGGGCAGAACGAGGTAATTTGTTGCAGTGCTGTTTCATGAAGTCCACCACACGAGCCACCTGATACGGTGGAAACTCTTGCAGCATGACAAAACCAGCATCGCGGTGTTCGGTCAAATCACTGGTCAGCAGATGGGCGACAAACACTTCCTTGTGGTCGCGCACATCGCCATTCCGCTGATACCAGACTGCCAGGTGTCCGTAGAAGATCGGGTCAAGCTCCACAATCAATTTGTGGATTTCTGCAACCTGCTCCAACTTGCGGTGGGGAGTGGTGAGCAAGCTATTCAGCATTTCTAGCCGCAAATCCCGTTCAGTGTTGTTCATGGGAACCTCCTTTGTGAAAGTTATGAGTTTTGAATGATGAATTTTGAGTTAGAAATCAATTCGAAACTCAAAATTCATCATTCAAAACTCTGAAAAGGAGGCAGATGTTGCATGCAACGGTGAAGCGTCACCGCGCAAGTTACAGAAGCTTGGCTGAAGGCGTTATTCCTCCAGTTTTGCCTGCGATCGGTCTCAGGCTTGCAGCGTATCCCTCCAGATACGCACCGTGGTTTGGTGGAGAGTGTGTAAGCTTCTGCGATCGGGGCGCGGCAACAACTGCCAGTAGTTGAAAAGGTCACTCCGTGCAAGTTAAAAAAGCTGTTGTTCATATGTAGGATTTGAACCTACGTCACCTTTCTTATGAGGAAAGCGCTCTACCACTGAGCTAGTATGTAAGCTTTTTCGGTTGGGGCACGAAGTGGAGATTAATTTAATTGATTGAGTTTCTTCTGAATCAGCTTGATTTCGCGTTTGTTGCATTGATGTTTACTCGCAGCGTAGAGTCGATCGCTAAAGCCCTTTTGTCCACGCGTGACGGTGACTCGATACAATATATCAAAGACGCTTTCGGTCGCAGGGATCTCTTGATAGGTAATCAAGTACCAGATATCGTCAAGCTTGTGATATTGATGATATGCGTCAAGATTAATGGTGTCCGTCTGCCACTTTGGTTTAGGTGGTGGGTCTGCGATCGATGTTAGAGAACTCTCCGCTGGATCACAAAGAATGCCCGTTTCAGGATGCACATAAAGTTTGAAGCGATAACCCTGAGTCAGCCGATATTGTCTACGTGATTTCTGACAAGGAATCCCATTAATGAGTTCGACATGCCGTTCCACATAATCTTGCACATGATCGAGCACATGTTGTCCCGCCATTGTGCTGCCGTCTAACCGCTGACACAGTTCGCTGTAAACGTCGTTCCACGGTTGTCCTACCTTCGATCGCAAAAACCGACGCAACGGACCGAGATGATCAGAAAGATACTTGGATTTGTTTCTGGGTTTGATCAGGTAGGAGTTGAATAATCCATCCTGACTCGCTTCCTCCGTAAGTTGGTGCAGTTGCTTTTTAAAGCCTGTCAACTTTCTCAGACTCATCCGCCTACCACCACGAGGACGTTCAATCACAATTTCGCTCAAACGATGTTCGCTCATACTTTTGGTTGTCTAAATACAGTTGTGCTGAAGTTAGTTGTGCAATTGCATTAGCGAACATCATTAAGATCACCTCCGTGTGTGATTGAGTTGTATTGATAAACCAATATGATTTGACGAGTCAGAGTTCCACACAAGTTAGAAAAGCTGTTCACTACATTCAGATGCTCTGCTAATTGAGCTATTACCCCAATTGGAGTGAGCAGGATTTGCACCTACAACCTTCTGATCCCTAAGTATGTAAGCTTTTCTGGTTAGGGTGCGGAAAGCACAATTTAACCGTAAACCGCTTCAGGACGGACGATCACATCGCCACTGGGGCGACGATCAACCACATACGCCGAAAGCCGATTTGCATTGACATCTAAATGTCGAGAAACTTGTTCTTTTACTGCGACATCATTCATACCTGTAGTAATTCCCAGTTGAGTCTCTGGTAGGTCGAGCGATCGACCTTCAAACCGAATGTGAACCATTGCTATCACCTCTTGTTCTTAATAAAAAATTTGGTGGACCTAAAAAGGTAATGATGTGCGGCGTTAGCCGCCATCGTTAACAGCTCCAAAATCATTACGATTTGAGCACTACCCAAAATTTCAGAGGAAGGTGGAGGGATCGAACCCCTGAGTGTAACCTCACCCTGGTTTTCAAGACCAGTTGCCGTCCATTCAGCGGCACCTTCCATCAGAGAGTTTTGAGTTGAAAATTTTGAATTTTGAGTTAAAACCGATGCTGAAAACTCAAAACTTAAAACTCAAAACTAATTGGAGTGACCGACGAGAGTCGAACTCGCTAACACTGGTGTCACAGACCAGCCCCTCCACCATTTCGGGTTCAGTCACAGTGGATCTGACCGGAATCGAACCGATCTCCTCCCGATGAGAATTGCACTCATCCCTCGTACAAGTTCACAAAGCAGTTTTTGGCTTCTTAACAGGAAGTTAGTATGTAAGCTTTGCAGGTTAGGGCACAAGGTAATTTGGGCGCTCTGCCACTAGAGCTACAGACCCAGGTTTGGTGGATTCTGGTCGGAGTTGAACCGACATCTTTCTGCTTGCAAGGCAGACGCTTTCCCAGTTAAGCTACAGACCCAAGTTTGGTAATTTGGCAGGAGTGGTAGGAGTCGAACCTACATCGCTCGATTTAGAAGATCGATACCCTATTCCCTTAGGCGACACTCCCATGAGTGAAGGGATGAATTAGGAGGATGAGGGATGAAAATGTGCATTTTATCCTTCATCCTTTATCCCTCATCCTTTCCAGTAGTCCCGGTAGGATTTGAACCTACAACCCTCTGTTTGTAAGACAGATGCTCCACCATTGAGCTACAGGACTACGAGAGCGATCGATGGGACTCGAACCCATGCGCTGAGTGTGGCGCACTCAGATGCTCGCCGCTACATCACGATCGCGTTTTGGTATGGACAGTGGGACTCGAACCCACACCAAGAGGTTGGAAGCCTCACATGCTACCGCTACACCATGTCCACATGCTGGGGCTGGTGACAGGAATTGAACCTGCGATCGACTGTTTACAAGACAGTTGCTCTGCCAATTGAGCTACACCAGCATAGTTGGATGAGATGATGGGAATTGAACCCATATCGGGAGCGTACCAGGCCCCTGTGTTGCCAGTTACACCACATCTGCATCTGGAGCAGGCGATGAGATTTGAACTCATATCGTGAGCTTACGAGACCCACATGCTGGCCAGTTGCACTACACCTGCATTTTGGTTGCGGAGGTGGGATTTGAACCCACTACGTAAAGGCTTATGAGACCCCAGAGCGCACCATAGCTCCATCTCCGCCATACCCCTGACTGGACTCGAACCAGTAACAAACTTGTTTTAAGCAAGCCATGTCTAGCCAATTGCATCACAGGGGCATTAAGAAAGGATGAAGAATGAAATGTTTTTTAGCCTTTAGCCTTTTCCAGTGGGCTATGTAGGAGTTGAACCTACGCTCTTCCGCTTAAGAGGCGGCTGCTTTACCGTTTAGCTAATAGCCCATTAGCCCATTGCGATCGAATTTTGGTGGGTCGCCCAGGGGTTGAACCTGGATAATTCCGCTTAAAAGGCGGCTGCATAACCGCTCTGCCAACGACCCAAACAAAAGGATGAAAGATAAAGGATGAATGGAAATTAACTTTCTTTGTCCTCTATCCTTTAGCCTTTCAATTGGTACACCGAGCAGGAGTCGAACCTGCTAATAACACGCTTATCGGGCGTGCGCGTCCACCACTTCCGCCTTCGGTGCTTGGTACTCCCGGTGGGAATCGAACCCACAAAATCTAGAGCCTCGGTCTAGAGCGTCTTCCCTTCCGCCACAGGAGCATCAGTACCCTTGGTGGGATTTGAACCCACAAAAACTGGTCTCTGAAGCCAGCACGTCTGCCAGTTCCGTCACAAGGGCAAATGGTCGGGATGGTAGGATTTGAACCCACGACTCCTTGGTCCCAAACCAAGGCTTCTGACCACTGAATTACATCCCGATGAGAATTAGGATTGAGTAGCGAGGACTGAGGACTGAGCAATTACTCAGCACTCATACCTCAGCACTGAAATTGGTACTGCCGATGGGATTTGAACCCACAACCTCCGGTTTCTAAGACCGACACCTCTTCCTCTTGGGCTACAGCAGCAAGGTGAGAGTTTTAAGTTTTGAATTTTAAGCTTTGAATGAGAAGATTTAACTCAAAACTCAAAATTGAGAACTCATAACTTTCCATACTCCTGGTGAGAATTGAACTCACACATAGACTGTTTTTGAGACAGCCGCCTCTGCCAGTTGGGCTACAGGAGCGTGAAATAGGAGGATAGAGAAATTGACCCAATAACTTCTCATGCCCCCCGACTGAGAAGGAAGGAATCGAACCCTCAAACACCTGATTCAAAGTCAAGCCGCTTTGCCTGTTTGCGTACTTCCCAATAAAAATGGCTGCCGAGGTAGGATTTGAACCTACAAAACCCCTGTTTCAGAGACAGGTGACTTTACCAATTCGTCCACTCGGCAATAGTTAGCGATTAAATGCAAACTAAGTTCATCCCTCATCCTTCATCCTTCATCCTTCCAAAATGGCTGCCCCAGTAGGACTCGAACCTACAACCCTGCGGTTAACAGCCGCCCGCTCCGCCATTGAGCTATGGGGCAATATAATTTCCCTGCACTCAAGGATGGGAACGGCAGGGATCGAACCCGCGTCTCCAGGGCTTCAACCTGGCGCTAAACCTAACTCAGCTACATTCCCAATTGGCGAGGACGGAGGGACTTGAACCCCCACTCTTCAGGTTCGTAATCTGAGATGTTCATCCAGTTACACCACGTCCTCACGCAGCGGAGAGCAGTGGACTCGAACCACAATTGTGCATCCATCTGTTTAGCAAACAGCGCCGATCGCCCGATCGGGTTACTCTCCATGATTGGTAGGTCGGGCAGGAGTCGCACCTGCAACGCAAGAAGCGGCTGTTTTACAGACAGTTGCCCACGCTGATAGGCGAGCCGACCTATGCAAGAGTTTTGAGTTATGAATGTTGAGTTATGAATTAACAATTCAACTCAAAACTTAAAACTCAAAACTCCTCAGGCAGTGCCGACGGGAGTTGAACCCGCAAACACAAGATTGAAAGTCCTGTGGCTTTACCCATTTGCCTACGGCACCAAAACTTGAAGTTTCTACAATGTGCGAGTTTAAGAAGCTGTTTTTAACCTGCGAACAGGATATAGGACTCGAACCTATAGACTGATGGGAAAATCAGTTTTTACCAGTATGTAAGCTTCCTGGATGAGGGCACATCATAGAACGCACAGACGAGGATTTGAACCTCGAACAACGGTTTTGGAGACCGTGATGTTGCCGTTACACCATCTGTGCATGGTCGCAGCGGTGGGAGTCGAACCCACATATCCTCGGTTATGAGCCGAGTACCTTAGCCGTTAGGTGACACTGCAATGGTTGGACTCCAGGGAGAGAATCGAACTCTCGCTAGTTGGTTTTGCAGACCAACGCCTTCCCATTTGGCATCCTGGAGGTGCGACCTGGAGATTTGGTGGAGATGCGGGGAATTGTAGGCTTTGCCTTCCCGCAGGGTATCCCAATCCTGCAGCCGTCCGTTTGTTGGTTTCGGAGCAGGTGATGCCAATCCACCCCCACGAGCGAGGATGACAGGGTTTGAACCTGTGGCTTCCTGCCTCGGAAACAGGCGCTCTGTCCGTCTGAGCTACATCCTCATATGGGAGCCGTGACGGGAGTTGCACCCGCTTCTTTCTGGCTGAGAACCAGAGCGACTTCTCTAGTCGTCCACACGGCTATACGGGGGAAATGGGATTTGAACCCACGATCTTTCGCTCGACAGGCGACTGCTTTAGACCGGGCTAAGCTACACCCCCAAGGTGGCAATTCAGTTTTCAAGGTTCAGGTTGCTGTTTTCAGCAGGAATTAGAGTAAGCAACGCCGTTCCAGGTAATAGGTTTGCTGAAGTTGGCGGATTGCTTGCGTGTGTTGATTGAGAGATAAATTTCCCTGATTCGATGGATCTTGAAGTGGCTTGGCAGTGCCAGGACATGGAGTCTTTAAGAACTTTAAGCGCTTCAAGAGGTAACTGTTTTGAGTAAGGGAGTGAGTGTTCATTGGCTTGGCTCCTCTGTGTCTCATCTCATACTACAAACATAATACAAAATACTACAAGGTGTCAAGAGCGTACTACAACTTTTTTTGAAGATTGGTGAGCACAAGGGTAGAAGCATTGAGTGAGCAGCTTTAAATGGGTGCTGAGAAGACTTTTTATTCATTACTCAGCACTAACCACTTAGCTCTCTACAGTGTCATGTTCTTTCCAGAACAGTTCTGCAAATGCGATCGCAGGATGAATAGGTGCTTTCGGTTTCGTTTTCAGAACCATTCCGGTTGCATGTAAAAGGCGATCGCCCTTAGCTGAATTGCACTTCTCGCATGCAGCCACCACGTTGTCCCAGGTATGGGTTCCACCTTTCGAGCGAGGAATGACGTGATCCAGCGTTAGATGCTTGGTGCTGCCGCAGTACTGACAGGTGTGGTTGTCTCGGCGAAAGACTTCCCGCCGATTGACGGGAGGAACTTTCCAGTGCCGCTCTGGATTGCCGCTCGTCAACCGGATGTGACCTGAAATTTGTAGTACGACGCTGGGCGATCGTACTTCCCATTGCTGGGTGCTGCTAAACTCCAGGGTCTCTGCCTGTCCGGTCACCAGGAGCACGATCGCCCGTTTAAGGTTGATGCGTGCCAGGGGCAGGTAGTTCTTAGAGAACACCACAACCTGGTTCTGAAGTATGGGAATTTTCTGTCGCTGCTCGGTTTGCATTGGTTTTCTCCTCAAAAAATAACCCCCACTCCTGGTGATCAGAGGCGGGGGATGGGAAGTTGATATGGGTTTCCCTATGTCGGTGTCAGGATTGCCCTGCACCTCCCGCTGCTCGTCACTTGAGCCGGATTGAGCCACCCGGTGACTGTGCGATCAATGCCTTCGCTGACGGATTTGCCGCCATTAAACCGATACGCTCCCTCAAACGCACACAGCGCCGCTGCTCTGCCCAAACTGTGTTGGAGTCGAACATGGACGCTGCTCAAGGTGGCGAGAAGAATACGTATCATGGAAGGCTGTAGTATTCGTATTACAAGTCTGGATACCTTTATACTACACTTGTAGTATTAGATTGTCTACCCTGGATTGAAATCTGAGATGTTTGGTTATGGATACACGCACAAGCAGATTCAGATTGAAGAATCTCCAGAGCATGCTGAAAGTCAGGACGGGTTTGCTGCAAGTTCTGCGGTAATAGATGTTTCTGAAGTGATACGTAAGGGTGCGATCGATTGGCTTACGCTCATTCAGCCACGCCTCTCAAAACACTGCCTGCTTCCTCTCGCGGTCAAAGGCGTTGAGAGAAAGCAGGCATAAACCATCAGGCTAAAGCGCGATCGCTACTTTTCAATCTTCACCGAAAGAATCTTATCGCCCTTCCGAATGGCATTTACCACATCCATATCTTGAGTGCGCCCAAAGGTGGTATGCACGCCATCTAGGTGGGGTTGCGGCGAATGGCAGATGAAGAATTGACTACCACCCGTATTTGGCCCCGCATGAGCCATTGATAGAGTGCCAGCGAGGTGCTTGTTGTGGTTCAGTTCATCCTTGATTTTGTAGCCTGGACCGCCTGTGCCAGTGCCGAGTGGGCAGCCTCCCTGCACCATAAAGTCAGGAATCACGCGATGGAAGGCAAGCCCATCGTAGAACCCTTTCTCAGACAGATCGACAAAGTTTTTGACGGTGTTTGGCGCATCAGCGTCAAATAAATCGAGGTTGATGGTACCCTTATTGGTTTCCATGATGGCGCGGGTCATGAGGTCTCCTTGCTCCAGCGTTCAACGACTGGTGAAAATGCCTTTAGATCCTAACGCTCAGAAAGACGTTGCAAGCTTCAGATCAAAATTTTTCATAGATTGCAGATTGGGTAGATCGCTGGCTGGCTGAGAACATCTGCATTGGGTGCTGCACTCTGATTGACTGACAAAACGCCTGAAACCCGTGCAACCACTTCGGTTGGGCACAGCCGTTCCAGCACACCAGAGGAGTGTTAGCGTAACCTAACTAAAGCAAGCTTGACGTCAGGGTTCACGCCGTTCATCCAACCGATGACAAAGGATCTATCACTCAAGCAGGGGCTGAACACAATCGACGCGGCTTTACAGGCGATCTCATATTTCAAGCAGACTCAGGATTGAGCTTCGCCATTTCCCAGGTGGTATACGTGCCGATCGGGCTCCAAATTAAGTAAGGCACCAGCAGCAGTGCGGCCCAACCTGAAAGCGGCCAAACGACAAATGCCAAAATGAGCCCAATCACAACCCCAATGCCACCCACGATCGTACCTGCATTCAGGCTGCGTAACCAGAGCGTCACTGGGGAATAGAGGACGATCGCCAGTTCCAGTAGTGCATAAGTGCCCATGAGTAGCCAGGTCTTGCTGCTGCCAGGATCGCGCTCCCAAACAATGTACGCTGACCAGGCTCCACAGATGAGCACAACTGTCCAAATAACAGGAATCAGGGCTTCAAACGTGAGCCAACGCGGGCGTTGCAATCGAGCAAACCACTTCACATCTCGCGGTCGCAGAATGCCACTGACAAACGCGATTAAAAAAGCGACCCCTCCAATCACCATCCAGGATTTAATCATTCTTCTATAGACTCCACAGCAATAATCTTGCTCTCGTGGCAAGACAGATGCACTCATTATGCTGGGACGACAGCGAACTTTAATCCATCGTTGGAGCGATCGTGAGTCAGCCCTTATCGAGCGTTACAATACTGGTTCACTTTTTGCACCAGTGGACTCTCACGCTCCTGCGTTTCGATGAACGATCGATTGACCTGACTCACAATTTGAAAGTTGTCTGTAGGAGCCGTAACCACTGCACTGCTTGCCCGACTGATATCGCGGTAGAGCTGAACAAACTGTGATTGAAACACTTGCACTTGGGGGTCAGAAAAGTCTGTAAATGCGAGTCGATCGGCATAGCCCTCAAGCTGAATTGCCGTCTTCATAAGACGATGATTGTCTTCAGCCATCGTCAGACCTAAAGCGTCTGGTTGAGCATCAGCCGCCTGATTGACGATCGCAACTAGGCGATTACATTGAGACACTTTACTTTCGTTGTAGTGGGTGACTGCTACGGTTGAAAAGCAGACGCCTGCAAGCGCAACCGCGTACTGCCGCGTAAAAAAAGTGGGTTGCCGCTTCGATTGAGTGGCGCGCCGCTCACGCATGACGGTTTTCACTAAGCTGCTCCAGTAAAGTGTAGTTGTGCTGGGCGTGAAAAGCCGTATTTGCCGGGGGCAACAGCGAATACAGCTCAAGTCTCACACAACACCATACGTTCTAGCAACTTAGAATCCGTATAATCCGTAAGAAAGCGATGAGGTTGCCGTAAAGTTTAGCCAAAAATACTGCCAAAGAACTCGATCGCCTCTTTCAATGAGGCAATAAACACATCGATCTCTTCGTGCGTATTGTAAAAGTAGAGGCTTGCCCGCGCCGTAGACTGAGCGCCCATATACCGATGGAGCGGTTGGGTGCAGTGATGTCCTGCCCGAATCGCTACACCTGCTTGATCCAGAATGGTAGACAGGTCGTGAGGATGCACCTCTCCTGCTGTAAATGCCGCTAAGGCTGCTCGTCCACTACCATCTGCTTTTGGTTTAGGTCCGTACAGCCTTAATTCAGGAATTTGTTGAAGCTGTTGGAACAGGTAGTTAGTTAGTTCTTCTTCATAAGCGTGAATGGTATCCATGCCGATCGCGCTTAAGTAATCCACCGCTGCACCCAGCGCGATCGCCTCTGCAATAGCAGGCGTACCCGCTTCAAATTTGTGGGGCAAATCCGCATAGGTCGAGTGATCCAAAAACACATCGGCAATCATCTCGCCACCACCCAGGAAGGGAGGCATCGATCGCAGTAACGCTAACTTGCCGTAAAGAAAGCCGATCCCCGTGGCGGCACACATCTTATGTCCAGAAGCGACAAGCCAATCGCAATCAATGGCCTGTACGTCGATCGACATGTGAGGGACACTCTGGCAGGCGTCGATCAAGACTTTCGCACCATGCTGGTGAGCGATCGTGCAAATCTCCTTCACAGGATTAATGCAGCCCAGCGTGTTGGATACATGCACCACCGAAATCAGCTTCGTTTTGTCTGACAGCAGCGACTTGAAGTGGTCTAGATCAAACTCTTCAGTTTCAGTTAGCTCGACAAACTTCAGCACTGCCCCTGTTCGTTGCGCCAGCAGTTGCCAAGGAATCAGGTTACTGTGGTGTTCCATCACCGAGAGGATAATTTCATCGCCCCGTTGCAGGCTGGTATTGCCCCACGCATAGGCAACCAGGTTAATCGCCTCACTGGCATTGCGGGTGTAAACAATTTCTTGCCGTGATGCTGCATTCACGAAGGCTGCAACCTTGTCCCGTGCCCCTTCGTAGGCATCCGTTGCCCGTGAACTCAGAGTATGCACACCCCGATGCACGTTAGCGTTGTCGTGCTCGTAGTAGTGGCGCAAGGCATCCAGAACGGCGATCGGCTTTTGTGAGGTTGCTGCATTATCCAAATACACCAACGGCTTGTCGTGAATCTGCTGATGCAGGATGGGAAAATCAGCGCGAACTCTGGCAGCGAGGGGTTTTGTTTGGATGAGGGTCATGGCGGGAGGAAATGAGGGGCAGGGGGAGCGGAGGGGGCAAGGGGAAGCGGAGGAAATAAGAGAAGGGCCTTGAGTTGATTCTGGCTCCTGACTCCTGACTTCTGAATCTTCAGGCTTGCTGAGTACGGACGATCGCCGCCAACTTCTCTCTCAGCGACGCAACGGGAATTTCACGAATGACTTCGTAGGCAAAGGCGTAGGTCAACAGCTTGCGAGCGCTGTCTTCGTCGATGCCGCGACTTTGCAGGTAAAAGACTTCATCGCTGTCAAGCTGGCTGACGGTTGCACCATGAGTACATTTCACGTTATCAGCCGTGATCTCAAGCTGAGGTTTGGTGTCTACCCGTGCTTTGGGCGACAGCAACAGGTTGCTGCTAAGTTGCTTTGCGTCGGTAAGCTGAGCCGCTTTGGGCACGAAGACTTTACCGTTAAAGACGGCGTGGGCACGATCGTCCACAATGCACTTATGAATCTGATTACTGCTGCCGTGGGGATGGCTGTAGGCGATCGTGCTATGCGTATCCGCCACCTGTTCACCATCAATGATGGTCAAGCCATTCAGCGTTGTTTCAGTCTGCTCTCCGGTGTGATAAACCTCCAAGTTGTGACGCGAAAGCTTCGCACCAAGACTCACTGCATTACAGGTATAACGAGAATCCTGCGCCTGCGAAACGGCTGTCTTACCGATATGAAAGGCGGTATCGCTGTCGTGCTGAATGCGCGTATGGTTCACTTCAGCATTAGCATCCAGCCAGATTTCTGTGACGGGATCGGTAAAGTAGATGCCGTCATAGATCGCGACATACGCTTCAACCAGCGTCAGTTGGCTACCCGCTTCGGCCACAACGAGGGTACGAGGATGGTCGATCGTTGGTTGGGTCGCGGTGGAAACGTAGAGAATTTGGATAGGTGAGGCGATCGCTTGATTTTTTTCAACCCAAACGAGCGCACCATCCGTCAAACTCGCTGTATTCAGTGCCGTGAAAGTTTCCTCCGCGCCTTGCTGCTGTGCTAAGTAGGTTGGCAGGTTGCTGAGGAGTGTGGCACCAGCCGCGAGACTCGTGACAATCACGCCATCGGGTAAGTCATCTACAGCCGATAACGCCGGATCGTACTGTCCATTTACAAAAACGAGACGACTGCTGGCCGCTTCTGGCAGGATGAACGGTTGAATCGCTTCAAACCCTAAAGTGGGAGGTTTCTCACTGCTTGGCTGAAAGCGAACCTGCAAGAGACCTGATAAATCTGTAAACCGCCATTCTTCGTCACGGGTAGACGGTACCGCGAGTGTTTTGACGCTTGCCGTAGCCCGATCGCGAATCGCCTTTAACCAAGCTGACTCTTCACCTAGGTCCGGGCGTAAGCGCAGCCATTGCTGGAGGTATTCACCGCGTTGGCGAAGCCTCTCTTCCGGAGAATCGCTCTTAGCTTTACCATTCCCCGTCACGATGTCAGACACAGTAGATTGAATCGTCATCGTGCGCCGACCTCCGCTGCTTCCTCTTCGCGTACCCAGTCGTAACCACGTGCTTCTAGCTCCAGAGCTAATTCCTTACCGCCTGTGGTGAGAATGCGTCCACCTTCCATGACGTGAACATAATCGGGCGTGATGTAGTCGAGCAAGCGCTGGTAGTGGGTGATGAGGACGATCGCATTCTCTGTGTTCGCAAGCTGATTCACCCCGTTCGACACAATCTTGAGCGCATCAATATCTAAACCCGAATCCGTTTCGTCCAGAATGCCAAGCTTCGGTTCCAGCATCGCCATTTGCAGAATTTCGTTGCGCTTCTTCTCGCCACCCGAAAAACCTTCATTCAGACTGCGGCTGAGAAAGGCAGCATCCATTTTCACGATGTCTAGCTTTTGTCGCACCAAATCATCAAAATCAAACGCATCCAGTTCGTCTAAGCCCTGATGTTTGCGTTTGGAATTGTATGCCACTCTTAAAAAGTCAAGATTGCTCACGCCGGAAATTTCAATGGGGTATTGAAAGGCGAGAAAAATGCCCGATCGTGCCCGTTCTTCTGCTTCTAGATCCAGCAGATTTTCGCCTTGAAAGATGATTTCGCCACCTGTCACGGTGTAGTCAGGATGCCCAGCCAGCACTTTAGAAAAAGTACTTTTACCAGAGCCATTCGGCCCCATAATGGCGTGAACTTCACCCGCTTTGATTTCAAGATTCAGCCCTTTAAGAATCTGAACTCCGTCTACATCGGCAGTCAAATTCCGCACCGACAAAATTACTTCTGCGTTCTCGTTAATCATCCTTGACCTCTAAAAGATTAGCGGTTAGTCCCCAGCAATCAGCCAGCAGGAGAACGCTTTTGAAACTAACAACTATCAACCAACTGCTCAAACCTGAACTTAGCCAACACTGCCTTCGAGTTTGAGGCTGAGGAGCCGATCGGCTTCCACCGCAAACTCCAT
This sequence comes from Stenomitos rutilans, assembly GCF_059505485.1. NCBI lineage: Bacteria > Bacillati > Cyanobacteriota > Cyanophyceae > Leptolyngbyales > Leptolyngbyaceae > Stenomitos > Stenomitos rutilans. The sequence continues at coordinate 25,469 of NZ_JCACKR010000064.1, read as the reverse complement.
TGGCAACTGGTTAAACACATCCTTACAGAAACCACTAATCATCATAGAGATGGCATCTTCGGCGGAAATACCGCGCTGGGAGAAGTAGAAGAGCTGATCTTCGCCAATCTTCGACGTTGACGCTTCGTGTTCCACTTTGCCTTTGTTGTTTTGCACCTGAATGTAGGGGAAGGTATTCGCCTGAGCATTGTCGCCAATCAACATCGAGTCGCATTGAGAATAGTTCCGCGCGCCCGTTGCTTTGGGTCCAATTTTGACCAAGCCGCGATAGCTGTTCTTCGACTGTCCTGCCGAGATGCCTTTAGAAATGATTGTGCTGCGGGTGTTCTTGCCAATGTGCACCATCTTGGTGCCCGTATCTGCTTGCTGGTGATGATTGGTCAGCGCGACAGAGTAGAATTCGCCCACTGAGTTGTCGCCAACCAGAACGCAACTGGGATACTTCCAGGTAATCGCAGAACCTGTCTCTACTTGCGTCCAGGAAATCTTGGAGTTCACGCCCTGGCATAGCCCGCGCTTGGTCACAAAGTTGTAAATGCCGCCTTTACCGTTGGCATCGCCCGCGTACCAGTTCTGGACGGTGGAGTATTTAATGTCGGCATTATCGAGCGCCACCAATTCCACCACAGCCGCATGAAGCTGATTGGTGTCGTACATGGGTGCGGTACAGCCTTCGAGGTAGCTGACCGAACTCCCTTCTTCTGCCACAATCAACGTCCGCTCAAACTGACCCGAATCGCCGTTGTTAATGCGGAAGTAGGTGGAAAGCTCCATCGGGCATTGAGTGCCTTTGGGAATGTAGACGAAGGAGCCATCGCTAAAGACAGCAGAATTGAGTGCTGCAAAGAAGTTGTCGCCAACGGGAACGACGCTACCCAGGTATTTTTGCACTAGTTCGGGATACTCTTGCACCGCTTCTGAAATGGAGCAGAAGATCACGCCCTTCTCTGCCAGCTTTTCTTTAAAGGTGGTGGCGATCGAGATGCTGTCAAAAATGGCATCCACCGCCACATTGCTCAAGCGCTTTTGTTCTGAGAGCGGAATGCCAAGCTTCTCAAAGGTATCCAGCAGTTCAGGATCGACTTCTTCCAGGCTCTTCTTCTTCTCTTTGACCTTCGGCGCAGAGTAATAGACGATATTCTGGTAGTCGATCGCCGGATAGCTCGCATTTTGCCAGTTTGGCTCCGTCATCTTCAACCATTGACGGTACGCCTTCAGCCGAAACTCCAGCATGAACTCTGGCTCTTCTTTCTTCGCCGAGATCAGCCGCACAACATCTTCGCTCAACCCACGCGGAATCGTATCGGATTCAATGTTGGTGATGAAGCCGTACTTGTAGGGTTGGTTAACTAAGTTTTGAACAGTGGGACTCATTAGTAGTGTTCTCTGGTCTACGGTTAGGACGACGATCGGGACAGAGGGCAGTTAATCATTAGCCGTGATGCTGATTGGTAGTCGCTCTAATATCATCAAAGGTGATGTCTTGCTGGTCGCCTGCAAAGTCATTATCAGACGTGAGAAACAGCATGCAATGACACTCTTTGCGCTCCCGCATGGGCACACAGGGACAATTCCAGTAAGCGGCCTCAACTTCAGCCGCTTTATCTTCATAATGACGACAGGGGCATAGCGGCGAACCCAGATCATCTTTGTGCTTCGCCAATCCTTCAATGACCACCGCTGTCACGCCCGGATCGACACAAAAGTAGGTGCCGGTTCGCTTGGCATACGTAATAGAAAAGTGCCTCATCGCTTCGAGGCTTTTATCGGTAGATTGAGCAGGTGCGTTGGATTGAGTCTCTGAGTTCATGAGGCAGCGCGACAAGACAACGGATCGATTCTATAATTAAAACAACACAGTTGTTGCTTAACTACATTGTAAGATACTTTAGCAACATTGTTGTTGTCAAAGTGTCACTGTCAAGTGTTGCACCCGGCAAACGGTTGCATGGTCATAAGAGGGACAGCTTGAAAAACGTTCGATCGCTGTCAGAGCTTTGGCAGATGGGCATTGTTATGATCAAGTCAACGGGTGTCTTTTAGGAGTCGGCTTTACCGCTGGAAAAAGAATGACGACTATTCAACAACCCTCTACCAAGCAAGCTTCTACCAAGCAAGACATCCTTGAGCACTTGTTGAAGCAAGGACAATGCACGGTGCAGGAACTTGCGGATCAACTGCATGTAAGCCCGCAAGCAATACGGCGACATCTGAAAGATTTGGAAACGGATGGGTTGATTATTCATCAGGTCGTACAGACTGGAATGGGTCGTCCAAACTATAGCTATGTCCTTAGCCAAGAAGGGCGCGATCGCTTTCCCGATCGCTACGATGATTTTGCCGTTTCGCTGCTCGATACTCTGGCAGAAACGGTTGGAGCCGATCAAATGGGATCGATCCTGCGCAAGCAGTGGGAACGCAAAGCAATGGAATATCGCGATCGCATCGGTGCTGGTTCCTCAAAAGAGCGAGTTTCCAAACTGGTTGAGCTTCGGCGCGCTGAAGGGTATATGGCGGAGTGTCATCCGGTTAACGAGACGGGCGCAAGCGATGAGGAGGGTGATCGCTTCATCTTGACAGAGTACAATTGCGCCATTTCCCACATTGCCGAATCGTTCCCTAGCGTCTGCGGTCACGAACTAGAAATGTTTGCCGTGGCGCTGGAATGTTGTGTTGAGCGAACTCACTGGCTCGTCAACGGTGAACATCGCTGCGGCTATCTCATTCAGCCAAAGTAACACTTGATGCCAAAGGAGTTCTAGCATTGGGTTGGGTGGTCGATGTCCTGCTAATTTTCAGCTTGGACGAAGTCTGCGACGATGAGTGCGAGGCTTTTGAAGAGGTTGTACCGCTAAATGCTGTTAACGCTTGGCTCGCGGAATACCGCTTTACTTCACTGGTTAATTTGGATCAGTATGTGAATACAGGGAAAGCAATGACTGCTTGTGTTTACGGCGGCGCATACAACTTCTTAAAAATTGATGAGTTTATTGAAGTTGTCAGGGAGCAACCTTGGAGAGAACCCAATGCGGTGCAGTTGTTAATCAAGCATGGGCCAGATGACGAGCGGTTTACGATGTATACGTTGTCTGATTAGGTCAATAGCCAATCGTTGAGTGCTTTTATGCAACCATCTAACGAATTTCTGACACCTGAAGAATGTGCCGAAGTTGACAAGGCGCTATTGACTTCGCGGGAAAAGTTTTCAGCGCGGGTGGCTATTTATGCGCTGCGATCGCTCAGGCAAATTGCTCAGGAGAATACTACGTCCATTACGCAGCTAGACCCACAACAGATTGAAGATTGGGTCTATCAAGATGAGAGCTTGCAAACAGGGCTTGATCGAGAGTTCCGGCAGTTTTTTGCCCAACTAGTCATCGCATCACTGAAGCCGTTAAAGCAGATAGCTCAGGAGGCAGGCGTAGCGATCGAAGCGCTCACCGTCTCTCAAGTCATCATCTGGTTTGAGCGGCAAGCGAAGGTTAATTTGGATAAGGCTTAGGCAGTTTCACCGCACAACTGAACTCACGCGCTGGAATGGTGTGATATTCACGATTTGTTAAGGCCAGACGCTTGGTTGAGTTTGGGCGATCGTTCAACGTTGGTTGGCGATGGCAATGGGTGCGTTGAGGGCGTGCGTTTAATCGGAGCGTTTTGCACGAGAAACACTGCCGTGCCTATAACAATGGCACTCCCCAGAACCGTCCACACAAGTGAAGGAATGACTAACCTGAAGTCACGCTGCATTCGAGCTAACGGACGGCTTTCACGTCGCAGCATTTGACCTGTTGCAAGAGGCTTGAGGCTAAATGGGTCACGAACATAATGACCGCTCCAACTCACTACCAGCCTTTCGCGGCAGTTTTGGCACGTCAGCAATCCTTTCAGAATTTTGTGGGGCTTAATGACACCCGCCCGATGACAAATGGGGCAGACAGGAGAATCTGTATCGAAGGTATGAGCGTTCATCTGAATCGTTCACTGTTACAGAGGCTTACTTAACCAATTCAATGAGTATTCCCTTAAGGAATCCAGGCGTCTAAATAGCGGCCAAATTAATACTTGCAGAACCAGAGGACAGGGCGGAGACGTCGCCTAGATATGGGTTAAATCCAGATGCTTGCCTCGCTCAGTGTAACCTGCTGTATTCGGGTTTGAGAACCTTTTCAGCACGCCTCTTCGTTTTTTTTAATCTTCCAGGTTCAGACATAAAGCGTTGCCGCCAAAATTCTTTTACAGTCTTTCGGACGGAATGCTACGCAGTCGATCGCCCTTATTAAGCAAAATTAGCCCTGTGAGCGTCGTTCTGCTTACTGGAATAGTCAAGACTTTTAGACCAGCCCAAAACCTGTGCGGCTTCTATCTATACGAGTCATGGTGAAGTTCTTTGTTTGGGTGACAATTCGGGCATAACAAGGCACGCTACGGCGCTAAAAATAAGTGAGAATGGGATTGCTAGCAACAAAAATTAAACTTGATCTCATAATCGCCATTACTGTTTAATGACCGCCAGTTCTCCCTCTGATGCGTTGACTGCTACGCCCGAAGGCTTTAAGCCATCCGCTCCTTTCCTTAGCAGTGCCTTTAATCGTCTTCAGCCCTCGCCAGAAACGGTTGTGCTGCTGCTAGCGCTGGTAATTGGTAGCGGTACAGGTTGTGCTGTGGTGCTTTTCCACTATCTGATTCAGCAGATCCAGAGCCTCATGCTAGAGGATTTGATGGGGGCGATCGCGCCTCTAGGCTTCTGGACGCTTGCCTGTGTTCCCGTTTTGGGTGGCTTCCTGGTTGGCACGATGCGCTGGCTGCTCAAAGATTTCGGCCCTAGCTTATCGGCGTTGATTGCCGCAGCGCAAGGGCTAGGAAACGTTTCCCCGCTACGAGCTAGTGCTAAAGCGGTTGCAGCTTCCGTCTCGCTGGGCACGGGCGCATCCCTTGGGCCTGAAGGGCCGAGCGTTGAGATTGGTGCCAACATTGGAGTGCTTATTGGGCAAACGCTACAGATGTCAAAGGAGCGTCAGCGGTTGCTTTTGGGGGCGGGGGCTGCTGCTGGCTTGGCGGCAGGTTTTAATGCCCCGATCGCAGGGGTGTTTTTTGCTCTCGAAGTGGTGCTAGGAACAACGTTTGCCACCTCTGCGGTAAGCGTTGTCTTACTATCGGCAGTCGTTGCAGCATTAATTGCCCAAATTGGGCTAGGTGGACAACCTCCGTTTACGCTGCCGAGCTATGAAGTGCGCAGCCCATTGGAGCTGCCGCTATATCTTGGGTTAGGTCTGTTTGCTAGTCTGGTGTCGATCGCGTATACCCAGTCGATTCAGACGGCCCAACAGTTATTTGATGGGCAGATCTCTGGGTTGCGCTGGATGGGTCGCTTGCCCTCGGCGCTTCGCCCTGCCGTCGGCGGTTTATGCGTTGGTATGGTCGCGTTGCAGTTTCCCCAAATTCTGGGAATTGGCTACGAAACCGTAGAAGCCATGCTGCGAGATGCTCACTTTTCGTTACTGCTACTGCTGAGTCTACTCATCACAAAGCTGGTGATGACCGCTGTAAGTTTAGGGAGTGGTCTAGTAGGCGGATTATTTGCACCCGCGATGTTTCTGGGTGCATCACTCGGTGCGGTTTATGGGAAGGCAATGGCGATCGTGCTGCCGATCGCACCTGGCAGCATTGCGGCTCCCCCCGCGTATGCCATGGTGGGCATGGCGGCTGTACTGGCTGCGAGTGCTCGTGCGCCCTTAACGGCAATTCTGTTGCTGTTTGAGCTGACCCGCGACTACCGGATTATTCTGCCCCTCATGGCGGCTGTGAGTTTAAGCGTCTGGCTCGTTGACCGTCTTAGACCCATTACTCACAACACAGCAACCGTACAATCAATCGGTCTCACACTCCAACCGGATCAAGACTCAGAGATGTTACATCTGCTGCCAGTCTTTCAAGCCATGCATCAGCATTTCCTGGCTTTGCCTGGTTCATTGTCGGTGTTGCAAGCGGGGGTAGCGATGATGCAGCATCAATCGCGGAGTGTGCTGGTTGTCGATGAGGCGCATCAGCTCATTGGCATTGTGACATTGCAGGACATCCACCGTTTTATTTCGCGATGGGAGTATAGCCAAACCTATATCTCGATCGATGGGCTTAACTTCAGCCCGTCTAGCCAGACCTTGAGCACCATTTGTACCACAGACCTCCTGTACGCCTACGAAGATGAGCCAATTTATGATGCCTTGGTGAGAATGTCTGCACGAGGCTTGCGTCAGTTGCCCGTAGTCGATCGTAATGACACTCGCCGTATCGTAGGCATGCTTGAGCAGGAAAAAATTACGCTGGTATGCAGCCTGTCGTTGATGCAGCAATCGCTTCATCCCTATCTGGATGCCGCATCTACAGCAAAGATTTTGCTTGCCGAACCCATCGTCCCTGGAGCAGCGATCGTGGAATCGACGCTTGCTGAGACGGTGAGCATGAGCAGCGAACCAGTAAGTGCACCGCCTTCACAAGCACCTGCTTGATGCCTACTTGTCTAATTAGCTATTTATTACGAATCGTCCAGATATTACTGAACATCATCAGCAAACCACCCACAAAAATGGCAATTGCCAATGCAGCGGGGAGGGCAGTCATCCAATCGATCGTGTCCATTTAAGATTCTTCATCAAGTTGGTCAATCTGCTTGAGATGAATGTGCTTCCTACCTAGAGAAATTTCAAATTCATCACCAGGCTTTAGTTCCATCTGCTTAGTGTAGGCAGAGCCAATCAGCAAATTGCCATTAGACTGAACGCTAATCCGATAGCTGGCGCTGCGACCGCCTCGACCATTTGCGTTTTGCTTGCCGTCAAGCTCGATACCTTCAGCATCAATCAACGCGTTCAAGAACTTCATCATATTAACTCGCTCTACACCATTTTTGGTCAAGGTGTAATAGCCGCACTCCCGCGCTTTTTCTTCCTTGCTGTGATGCTCCAACTCTTTCACTTTCTTGAGCAGCGCTTCACCAGTAAGAGGCTCAATTTTTTTCTTTTTACTCATCAACTTAGCTCGGAATTATATGGAGTGGATCTCAAATTTACTGACCTTTGCCAGAAGGTAAAGGTGAGGGCTGCGTTCTTACCTATCAAATCATAGTACACTGTCCGTATCGTTTTTCTCATGCCTTAACTGCTAATTTCTTGGGAAGGGAATACGATCGTAGCGACCCACTAACCGCTCTTGTCACTGATAGTAACTGTTAAAAGCATGTAACTGCTTGTTAAAAGACAGATAAACCCCTTCAGAATTGCCTTTTCATCGTTTTCCAGTTGCAGTTGATGTCTTATCCAGGCCTGCCGTTCGCGCGATCGTGTGTCGCTTCAGTAAAAGTACAGCCGAGGAAGCATGCACCATTAGCCCGGCTGCTAAGCGCAGTTAGGATAGCAACAGAGTGATGAGGCTTTCTATATCTCTTTCAACATCTTGTTAAGGGGGACGATCAAAAAGAGGGTATGGGAGATAACATCCCACACCCTCTTTCGTTTAGAACTCAGAGCGAATTATTTTTGCAAGCGAAACAACACAATTGGCCTCACATTAAGCATATGTGCTGGCTTATTGGCTGGGCTGTTGGCGTCTCTGTTGTCTCTGTTGCCGAGCTTGCTCCAGTTGCTGGCGTTGTTCGGGGGTCAGCACCGCATCCCTCTGCTGCTTGGCATCCTGACGAATCGCCTGAATTTTGGCTTTTTGGTCAGCCGAGAGATTTAGGGAAGCCCACACACCGCGTGCTTTTTTGACTCGTTGGCCTGGTTGACCTGCTTGTCTTTGCTGTTTGGCCGCAGCGATTTGAGCCTTTTGCTCCGGTGTTAAAACAGCATCAATTTGACTGCGAGTCGATTCACGAATTTGCTTTAATTGTGCTTTCTGTTCAGCCGTAAGGTTGAGGTTAACACCACGTTTTTGGTACTGACCCGCAGAGGGCGATGGGCTTTGAGCACCCACAGGCAGCATGGGAGCTACGAAGGAAAGTGCAAGAGCCAACGCACCGGGTAGGAGTAAGAAGCGTTTTACGTTCATAGTGATTGTGTGTCTTGAAATGGACGCGTGGAAAAAACAACTGATGGTTCCGTTTGACGTTGCTATTTTGGAGATAAAAAGCGGGCTGAATGAGCAAAGGTTGTGCTCATTGATCTCGCCTTCCAGCAACGCGGTAGCAGTTGTATGGGTTAAGACCACGGTTAATTCCAAAAGGTTCAATGCCGCTTTAGCGCTCGGCAGAACGCCCTAACGTTGTGATGTAGAGAACGGCTTCATCGATCGGAATCCCCAGCACTTCATTGACCTGGTCGTCAAAAAAGCCAGCAATGCCACTCACTCCAAGCCCAAGTCGAATGGCTGCCAGGTTGAGCCGTTGTCCTAAATGGCCTGCATCCATATGAAGGTAGCGATAGACGCGATCGCCATAGGCTGCGATCGAGGCCTTGAGATCAGCCGTATGAAACAGGACGGCTCCTGCATCACGACCCAAATCTTGCCATAAGCAGAGGAAGTGCAATTCCTGGCGAAAGTTTTTGAACCGGATTTGGCGCAGTTCTTGAGTTTTCGGGGCGTAGTAATAGCAACCTTCTTCTAGCCCGGTGACGGAAGATACGGCAATAAAGGTTTCGACGAGGCTTACGTCAAAATAGTCGGGCGAACCGTCCAGCCCTTGATCAATGTAGTGCTGAGGCTGGTAAGTAAAGTCTAGCAGGGCGATCAGTTCTTCTAGAGTTAGCGCTGCGCCACTGTAGGTACGGGTCGATCGCCGCTGAAGCAGTGTCGTTTCTAGTTGCTCCAGTTGGCTACCCCAGTCGATCGGTGGCGTCAGCGTAGACACCTTGAGGCAAAAGGGAAAATTGTACTTATCGTCACGCTGTGCGTAGGTTGCTGGCGGCTTCCAATTCACCTTAACGGTTGTATCGAGAGGCAGTTGAGTCGCGTGATGTAGATAGCCGAGGATCTGTCCATCTGAAAGAGACGGGTATTCGCGGTGTGTGGCAGCGGGTAGCGCTGTGCGTGCCAGAGAGAGATTTTGCTTAACATCCAGCAAATCCGCCAAGGGGAGAATGGCGATCGTGCCTTCTTGCTCAGCGTCTAAATAGAGGAGTTGCTGCATAGCATCATCGATAAAGCCTCCAATCAAGTGAGGGCGGTAGTCTGTGAGCGCGCAGGCAAGCTCAAGATTGCCGAGCAGATGACCTGTATCCAAACAGATGCGACGGTAGGCACGATCTTGATAGCGCCACGCTGAGCGCATAAAGACAGCCGTTGTCACTAGGGCAATCTGTGTATTTTCAAGCACAGGATGCCAGTAGCAGGCGGCTTGCAGCTTTGTCCACACATCGCTCTCCCAGAAATGTATCAGGGAGTGAGTATACGCTTGATAGTTGTATAGCCCTGCGGGCAAAAGCGGTGTGCCACGGGAGATTAAATACAACTCAGCTGGATAAAGCCCGCCAGCGGAAGGGGCAGCCCGCAAGTAATGGAAGGCGCTAGGGGTCGCAACTTTGCTAGTTAACCCATAGCTACAGAGGAGCAATCGCGATAACCGTCGCCACCAGATGCTGTTTGGGTCAGTGTCGAAAGTAGTTGGGGCATCGGTCAAATGGGGTTTTAGATCAATCGAGACACCAATTTTGTATTCCTTAAAGGGTAAAGGTTGCTTGCCCCAATCGAGCGGTTGCTGTTTCGTTTTGATCGTTTCGGAATTGTATTTTGTCCGCTCGTGATAGTGCTGGGCGATCGATACGGTAAAGTCCGTCATAGCAGTTGCGGAAGAATGCGGCTCCGCTCCAATCTTGGCATTCTCTTGGGCTAAAGCGCCATAGACTGATTAACGTTTCATGCCTGCCTGTGTTGCGGGTGTTTGGGGTAACTGCCTGACGGCGGTGGCTTGCTGCTGTGCAAACAGTTGGAGGCGCGATCGCCACACTTGATACCCTTTGACACTTAGATGCAGTCCATCTGTACTGAGATCAGCCGCTAAATCGCCATTAGCATCTGTAAAAAATGGATACAAATCTAGATAGTCGAGACCTTCTGCTTTTGCCATCGCTGCCAAGGTCTGATTCAACTGTTGAATACGGCGATTGGGCATGATGGCTAACCGAGACTCCCAGAGCGCGAGTTGCTGATTGGGTAATGGGGAACTCAGGATGGGCGATCGCGGCAACCGACTCCCCGCGTGAGGCAAAATCGACTGCACAACGATTTGAGCCTGAGGATGCGCCTTTCTCAGATGCAGCATAATCTCACGATAATTTGCCAGCAGCGTCTCAGCGCTGAGACCTCGAATCAGATCGTTAATACCGATCATGACAAAGACCGTCTCTGGCTGCGTGCGATCAAACAGTTTGAGCCGTCTCAACAACCCAAACGATGTTTCACCTGAAATCCCCTGGTTCAGCCAAACAGACCCCTGAGGCAACAAATCGGGCGGAAACCATAGGCTAAGAGAGTCTCCTGCCAGGACTGTAAGCCCTTTTGGGTGTGACTCTGCCACAACGTTGGCCTCTCGCCCTAAGAGGGCAACCCATTGTTCATACGTTAACTGACGGCGCTGGCCCAGTTCAGCCGCTGGAGGTACCTTAGCAGGCAGTGCTGGCACCGTTGACGCATTAACCTGCAAAAAACTAGTCAGGCTACCCGAACGTAGTAGCAATGCAGACCCAAGCAACAGCCCACTAATGCTAAACGACAGAATAGCCCAACCAGGAAGAGAAATGAATCGCCTAAACACTGGCTCAGATTTAAGATGATTTGAGTCAGATTGTAGTGGCAATTTCAGGTTTTTCAAGCGTCTTTATTCAGGTTTTTCCGGGCGTCTCTATTCAGCTTGTTTTGCAAACGCAACCTCGCCCGCAAACTCTTCGCCATACGCACCTTCGCCGTGTTCGTAGATGTCCAGCCCTTCATCTTCCACTTCAGGCTTGACGCGAAGTTCCATGAACAGGCCAAGCACTTTGAGAATCACGAAGGTGCCGATCGCGGCGATCGCAGCGGCAATCAACACCGCAATGATCTGGGTGACGATTTGACCGGGGTTGCCGTAGAAAACACCGTTGTTGCCAGCCGCATTAACGGCTTTAGTTGCAAAAAAGCCAGTCAAAAGTGCACCAGCCGCGCCACCCACACCATGAACGGGGAAGGTATCTAAAGAGTCGTCAAATTGCAGCTTTGCCTTCAAATTAACGGCGAAGAAGCAGGCAAGAGCGGTCAAGGCCCCAATAGCAATGGCAGCCAGTGGAGTTACAAAGCCCGCAGCGGGAGTAATGCCAACCAAACCAGCAACAAAGCCGCTGCCGATACCAACCGCTGTTGGCTTGCCCTTCAGCAACCACTCGGCAATCAGCCACGTTAACCCGGCTGCCGATGTAGACACGGTTGTAGCTACAAACGCGACAGTTGCTAGGCTTCCCGCACCCAACGCACTACCTGCATTGAAGCCAAACCAGCCAAACCACAGAATACCAACCCCCAGCAGAACAAACGGCACGTTGTGAGGAATGACTGGCTTAGCCATCCAGTCTTTGCGCGGCCCTAGCACCCAAGCAGCTACCAGAGCCGAAACCCCCGAACTGATGTGTACAACCGTTCCACCTGCAAAGTCCAAGGCACCCATTCCGCCTAGAAAACCTCGACCCCAGACCATGTGAGCGAGGGGCGAGTAAATAAAGGTAGACCAGAGCACGATAAACCAGAAGAAGGCCTTAAACGAGATCCGCTCTACGATCGACCCCGACACCAGCGCTACTGTGATGATGGCAAACATCATCTGGTAAACCATAAACACCTGGTGGGGAATGGTTGGGGCATAACCAATGGGGTCAGCAGCATCAAAGGCCACTCCATTTAACCCTAACCAGCCCAGCCCACCAATAAACTGTTGAATCCCTTGCGCAAACGTTTGCCCCTGAGCCAGTGTGACATCAAAGGCTAGGCTATAGCCCCAGAGAATCCAGGTTACGCCCACAATCCCCATTGCTACCAGGCTCATCATCATGGTGTTGAGGACGTTACGCGATCGCACGAGTCCACCGTAGAAAAACGCCAGACCGGGTGTCATGAACAACACCAAAGCTGAAGACGTCAGCATCCACGCAGTGTCACCCGTATCGAGTTTCGGTGGTGCAGGTGCAGCCGCGTCCTGAGCAACCGCTGGATCAACGAGTGATCCTGTGAGCAGACTGAACACCACGATCGCGAGTAACGATAGCCCAAGCACTGTCACCAATCGGCGCAGCGTTTTTTTGCTTCGTTCATCTGGTTCGCCGATCGCCAGCGAAACAAGACTCCGCCAGATTGAAGAAACTGAGCGAGCGAAAGAGCCGGAAAAACGCCGACGCTTGTGCTTCGACCTTTTATGAAGCATTAATTTAGACATTTTGACCCAAAAATCCTTGCGAAAACGTCAATAGAAACGGTAGGCAACTCACCGATGGCAAGCAAGATCAGCACAATGGCTAGAAAACGGCTTGAGCGTTGCTTGCATTACTCAAGCCACTAGAGGACAGAAGACCTCAGTGGCAATTTTCGGACTGCTATCCATGCGGGGCAGGTGATGGAAGCGCGAATACCCCTTTAGAGGGATTAACTCTTAGGAGTGATTGCACCAATTCTGGGAAGGTTAATTCTGTATAGGAGATAACAGATTGAATTTCGAGGGGCGCTAAAGTACCAGGCAAGAACCCGCAGAGAGAACTGAACCTTCTACTGGAACGGGATCACGCGGCGATCGCGTGGGTGAGCGACAAAGTTGTACAAACCTCTAAAACTTTTTGATTAGCTTTAAAGGAAATTTTCTACGCTCGAACGTCTACCACCTACTAACCGCAATTGCCGTGTCGCATAAAATTTGTCTGATACGTCACACGACTTTCAGTGGATGCATTGTTGACCTTTTCCTCGATACTGAAAGAAGGCTGCTCAAATCAGGGAGGACTCATGCTGCTATCAAAAGGATTTGAGGTTGAGATCTACACCAGCACCCCTGAAGGAGACATCGTTGGGCTTTCTGACAAAATTGTCGCAGCCCTGGATGGCTTCGTTCGTGAACCCGATAGCCGCAACGTCGAATACACCACCCCCCCGTGCTACCGCTATGAGCGGCTACTGTGTGATTTAGTACGTCCCCGCTTGCACCTACGAACCTACCTGCAACAACTGGGAAATTACACCCTTATACCAGGCAGCACGCTTTCTCTAGGCTCCGTTGATCGCTTTTGGCGCTCCGATCCGGGTAATCCCTACCACAGCTATATCGAGCAAACCTATGGCACCAGCGTCGTCACGGCCAGTATCCATATTAATGTCGGCATCAGTGACCCTGACGTTCTCATGCGAGCTTGCCGCCTCGTTCGAGTCGAAGCACCGCTCTACCTAGCGCTGAGCGCATCATCTCCGTTCTTGGGGGGCAACGCCACAGGCTACCACTCGACTCGCTGGGGGCTTTTTCCTAAAACGCCAGCTCAAGTGCCGCTTTTTGAAAGTCACGCCCACTTTATTCGATGGACTGAGCAGCAATTGGCAGCAGGCACTATGCAAAATGTGCGTCACCTCTGGTCGTCTGTGAGACCAAACGGCGATCGTCGCCCCTACAATCTCAATCGGTTGGAACTGCGCATTTGCGATTTAGTGATTGATCCAGTCGCGTTACTAGCCATCACAGCACTCCTCGAAGCGCGCCTGATACAACTTATCGACGACCCAACGCTCGATCCACTGCTTAGCAGCCAACTGCCTTCTGAAACTCGATCGCAAGCTCTGGCAGCTCTCGCAGACGCCAATGAAATTGCAGCAGCCCACCGTAGCTTAGAAGCACCTCTACAGCATTGGAAGGATGGCAGCACGATTGTGGCAAGAGACTGGATTGAGCAGCTCTATCAGGATGTCTGGCCGATCGCTAAACGGGAGGGCTTTAGCTGCTTCCTTCTACCGCTGAAAAAAATCCTGCGAGAAGGCAATGAAGCCCAACAGTGGCTCAAACTTCATGAGCAGGGATTAGCGATCCAACCGATCATGCAGCATGCCATTCAAGCCGCCGCTGCCTACGAACTTACGCTGCAAGACAACCTTTGCGAGCCACTAGTCGCCTAGCGTCAGACAGCGGGCGGGGTTGTACTTGCTGTTTAGCCTATTTAGCTTTCGCTGCCCTTAAAGGGGCTGAACAGCAAGCGATCAGTAGCCTACGCTGTATTCGACTTGTCAGAAGGCTTGGAGAAGAACGCTTGCACAAACGCAACGCATTAGGGCTAAACCACTGGACTGCCTCGGTCGATCGTCTACACAGGTGGGCTGTCTGCAAGCGATAACATAATTTTGCGAGATCTCCCCCTGCGGACGGTGCCAGATTGAGAACAAAATCTTTACCAGCCTTACGGTATGGCTGATTGATTAAGAAAAGCTATCAGTCGTACCTTTTTTTACCCTGCTAACAGCGCTTTAAACAGCAACGCTGGCTACTCGAACACATGCTCAAAGTCGTCTTAGTTCATCCTCAGATCCCGCCAAACACAGGCAACATCGCTCGTACCTGCGCTGCAACCAATACCGAACTACACTTAGTGGGGCCGTTAGGCTTTGAAATTAGTGATCGCCACTTGAAGCGTGCCGGTCTAGACTACTGGCCGCATGTCAACCTGCACTATCACCCATCGATCGAAGCCTTTCAAGCGCTACAACATCACCAGGGAGGGCGTCGTATTGGCTTTAGCACTTCTGGACGCTGTAGCTATACTCATTTTGCCTTCCAATCCTCAGATTGGCTTCTGTTTGGCAGTGAAACTCAAGGCCTGCCTGCTGATGTGCTCACCGCCTGTGACGAAACCGTCCATATTCCAATGGCAAGCCAGCATGTCCGCAGCCTCAACTTATCGGTGAGTGCAGCCGTCGGCCTCTTTGAGGCACAGCGACAATTGGGTCTCTCTTAGTAAACAACTCCAGTGAGTATGCACCTTGTTTTGACCGCCAAAACAAACCTTAACTGCACAAGCATATACACGTCTTCACGCGCCATGTGTGGCTAAACAGCCCTGTCTTTAGAGGTCTATTGAGTGCTGGCCGAGATGATTGTGACCAGCAACTAAGCCTTGCCCTCAGACAACGCAAAACACTTAATGCGCATACAGCTATTTAAGAATGAACTAAATATAGCCCGACTGCGTTTCGATCATTCAGCTACATTCGTCTCTACAAAGCGATAAAGATCGAGAAAGGGTTGTTCTACGCAGCACGAATAGTGAGCGAATGTAATAAGAAATTTCTATAAGTTCCAATGGCAAACCGATATCAGATCGTTCAATTCTTATCGTTGCGATTGATCCCCACTTGGCAGTACAACTGATGCCTTCTCGCAAGCTTAAAGCAGTCTGTCTGACATAGCAGCTAATAAAGCGGGAGTTACTAATTGTGATAACGTACACAATTTCACGGTTGTTGAGGGCCAATTCTCAACGTAACGTGATCTCAGAAACGGTAAGCGATCGTGGTCTAACACTCGTCTGGTATGTAGTCGTAGAGTTGACTGGAAGGGGTTTTCCCACCTTCTCAAAAATGGCGCTAGACGGTTACAATCCCAAATGCATGTCAGCGAATCGGAAGAACCTTTATTCTTCCAAGATCTGAATCAATGCACTTGAGAAGAGGCTAGCAACAAGAGTGCAAGCACACGATAGCCGGATTCACAAAAGGCGATTAAAGGTTTTTTGAACACGGATTGTAGATTTTTGGGGTTATGTTAACTTGTCTAAATTGAGAAAGCAGGGTAATCTTGCCTAAGTGTTTGCCGCTAGTGATCTGGATCGCCTTTCGACGTGATTTCTATCATTGGCAGATGGCAAGCTGATGTGACTCAAGGACAGTTAAACGCTGGACATTTTAGGAGGTCGTTTTTTGGAACGAACATTTCCGCAGAAGGTTAAGCCTGTTCCTTCCTGTGAGGTTGAAGAGGGTGTGATGGAGAGTCAAAGCAGGCAGACTCCATTGGAGGTCAATCGTCTGGTTCGTACTTCTGCCGCTGTGATCGGCTTGGCAATTTCAGTGGGGGCATACGGTCTCCCCCTGCCTAACCAGAGCGATGAAGCAGTTGCCGCAGAGCCAGTTACTGGTGAGCCAGCTGCAAATGTAGTTCCTCAAGAGTTTGATGTTGCAACTGTGCCTCACAATGTTGAACAAACTCAAAATTCTTTTTCCGCAGAAACTGTTGAACACACCGTGCAAGAAGGCCAGACGCTTTGGCAGCTTGCTCAATTTTACGGGGTGGATGCAGCGAAAGTAGCACTAGATAATGGCATTTCTACGAATGCGGTGCTGCACGTTGGGCAAGTGTTGAAGATTTCAACCACGAAACAGGTTTCTGTCATCGCAGAAGCTGCTGAAGCTGCTGGCAACAGACCTGAATACTACGGTCTGGTCAGTGGTGCTAAGGCAATCGACGCCAATCAGAAAACGGTTGCCCAAGTTCCATATAATGAGGTGCTCGACGCTTTAAGACAGAAGCAAGATCGACTCCAACAAGGTCTTACACAGTTAAAAGGCACTCAACTAAAAGACACTCAACAGAACGATCGCGCAGAGACCAATTTTCAAGCAGCACCGGAAACGGCAGCGGCAACTGGTGACCCTCTGTCTCCTTCATATACGGTTGTGACTGGAGACACGTTAGAGGCGATCGCAAACGCCCATCACGTTTCTCTGAAGCAGTTGACGACCGCCAATGCTCTGAAAGACCCTAATGTCTTGCGCGTTAACCAGGTGTTGGTCATTCCTCAAGACGTGGGTGAAGCATCGCTAACGCCATCGGCTGAGGCCCCTGTGATCATTGCATCTGCGAAGCCAGATCAAATGACGCTGCCACGAGCAGGAAGTGCCCGTCTTGCAGTCGATCGCTCTCAAGCGGTGACATCGCGTCCAACGACCGTTAACGCCGAACCAAGCGTTGGTAAGGCTTCTGGGGTCTCTGTTGTGTCAACTCAATCGAATACAGTGCCATCGGCTGAGTTGGTTCCAACTGTTTCACTTACCCACTCGTCAGTAGCACCCACGGCGATGGGTGGTAGCACTGAAGTTGCAACAGCCTCTTTCGTCGGCAAGCAGCCAGCACAGGTAGACCAATCAACTTCGGGTATACAAAGCAACTACGTTGAAAATCTCAGGCTTGAGATTGTGAAGCTTCGAGAGAAGTATCAGGGTTCCTCAGGTCTGATTCAGGTCGCTACTGTACAAGGTACCAAGGTTGCGGCTGTCCCTCTCAATGTTGCGGCACCAGCCAACGCTGCCACGCTATCAAACGAAGCAAACGCAGCACCACAGCTAACTCCATATACAAAAGCACTTCAGGCTCAAATTCGTCAGTTGCAGGCCAGCCGTCAGCAGAATAAGCACGCTGAAATGCAGGCAGCGCAAGCCGATTTAGCACCTGTAGCTACTCCAGAAACACCTCAGCTTGTGGCAACGGCATCGATCGGCTCTCAAAATTATGAGCCGTTGATTTCCTCACCCGTGGGCAAAATGGTGTCTCCAGATTTGCCGCCTCTTGGCTCGGTTGATGCGTATTTGCCGGGTAATTCAGGTAAGTTTAACGGCTACATCTGGCCTGCTAAGGGAGTTTTGACTTCTCCTTATGGTTGGCGCTGGGGCCGGATGCACAAAGGTATCGATATTGCTGCACCTGTTGGCACACCTGTGTTTGCAGCGGCAGCGGGGGTGATCATTACGGCAGGCTGGAACTCTGGTGGTTATGGCAACTTGGTTGAAATCCAGCACCCAGATGGTAGCGTTACCCTCTATGCACACAATAGCCGTCTCATCGTTCGCGAGGGGCAACAAGTAACTCAAGGCCAGCAGATTGCTGAAATGGGAAGCACTGGCTACAGTACTGGTCCGCACTCTCACTTTGAGGTGCATCTGCCCGGACAGGGAGCCGTTAACCCAATGGCTCATTTACCGAGAGGGCAGGCATAAGCGTTTTTTCCAATTAAGTATTGGATTGTTTAGAGGGAGCATTTAGCTCCCTTTTTTATTGGTTGAGTGCCTCTCAACCACAAGCGTGGAGTGAGTTACGCGGCTGCTTTCTGGCATACTGGAACCACCTGACTTTATACAAGGCTATTCGGCCTGCCTCATTAGTGAGAGTCTTAGAGTCGCTTGGGCACGCTCATTGCAGCGCGATCGTTTACGCTCTTCTAAATTGAGCGCATCAAGGGAGTTTAATGAGGAGCGTTTGGCTAAAGAGGCGTTTAATCAGACACAATCGCCCCTCACTAGGCAAAGTTGACCCGCACAAGGCAAAATTCAAATTCTTTAAAGCGCTATCATAGCGTTTGTTACAGGGGTCACAGTATGGGAAGACAGCGATCGCTTTTAGGCTTGATTTTAGTGCTGGTCATCGCCGCTATTGTGGTGATTGTCAAAGTGCCAGCGCGCCTGGGCTTGGATCTTCAGGGCGGCTCACAGCTTACGATTCAGGTGAAGACGACTCAGGAGATTCAACAGATTACCGAGCGGGAACTCGAAGCCGTTCGCAAAGTCATTGAAGGGCGGGTCAACGGGCTGGGGGTTTCAGAACCATTGGTGCAGACTGTTGGCAAAGATCAAATTCTGGTGCAACTGCCCGGTGTTAACGATCCAGAGCAGGCAGAACGCGTTCTGGGTGGCACCGCTCAGCTAGACTTTCGCAAGCAGAAACCTGGCTCCGAAACCCAGTTGCAAATCGAAAAGCAAAACCTGCGCGAGAAGCTGGATCGTCAGGCACAACTGAGGAAGACTCAAGATCAGGCTGCGATCGCCAAGAATCAAGCAGAACTGAAAGCTACCAACGAGGCCATCACAAGTCTGTTTGAGAAAACGGAACTGACAGGTAAAAACCTCAAAGACGCTTATCCTGAACCAGCAGGTGCTAGCAATAACTGGCACGTTGGGTTGAAGTTTGATCAGCGTGGCGGTGAACTGTTTGCTGAGTTGACAAAAAGTATTGCGGGTACGGGCCGCACCTTGGGCATCTTCTTAGATGACGCTCCGATTAGTGCTGACTTTGCTTATACCGTTGATGTCCAGTACGCTCAAACAGGCATTACAGGCGGTGGAGCCGTTATTGAGGGCAACTTTACGGCTGAACGAGCCACTGATATCGCTGTACAGTTGCGCGGGGGTGCCTTACCAGTGCCCGTAGAAGTCGTTGAGAACCGTACAGTAGGCGCAACGCTAGGTCGAGATAGTGTTCAAAGCAGTATCTATGCAGGCATTGGCGGGTTGTTTCTCGTGCTGGTCTTTATGGTAGTGTACTATCGGCTACCAGGACTTATTGCTGATATTGCCTTGCTCATTTATGCCGTGCTCACCTATGCCGCGTTTAATCTGTTGGGAGTAACTCTGACTCTCCCCGGTATTGCGGGGTTTATTCTCAGTATTGGAATGGCAGTGGATGCCAATGTGCTGATTTTTGAACGGACGCGAGAAGAACTCCGTTCTGGAAAGACGCTCTATCGATCGATCGAAGCTGGCTTTTACCGTGCGTTTCCCAGCATTCTGGATGGACATGTGACCACACTAATCTCATGTGCAGCACTGTTTTGGCTAGGGGCAGGGTTGGTTAAAGGGTTTGCCCTCACCCTGGCGCTGGGGGTGCTATTGAGCCTGTTTACCTCTTTGACCTGCACCCGTACCTTATTGTTTTACATTCAAAGCATTCAGGGATTACGAAAGCTTGAGTTCTATTGCCCGAAGCTGCCCACGACGCAATCTCAAGCGGAGGCGACCCCATGAAACTGCAAATTATTCGGCAACGCAAACTGTGGTGGACGCTTTCGTCGGTGATGATCATTGCTGGCATTCTGGCGATGCTGCTCTCCTGGCAAAAGTTTGGTTCGCCGTTGCGACCCAGTCTGGATTTTATTGGTGGGACGCGACTTCAGGTGGAACTGGATTGCTCAAAGCCGAATGCCTGTGACAAGCCGATCGACATTGCCGCCGTGCGCGAGGTCATGAATGCTGAGGGTTTGGGTGACAGCAGCATTCAGCTTTTAGGGCAGGAACAACGGGCGCTCTCGATTCGCACGAAACCACTGAATCCAGAGGAACGGGTGAAGCTTCTGGATGCGCTTGGCAGCAAAATTGGAGCCTTTGATCCGGCTAAAAATCAGATTGATACGGTGGGACCAGTCATTGGTCAGCAGTTGTTTGCGTCTGGCATGTTGGCGCTGTTGGTGTCGTTTGCCCTGATTACGGTCTATCTAAGCTTTCGGTTTCAGTTGGACTACGCCATTTTTGCCATCCTTGCCCTGTTTCACGATGTTTTGATTACGGTGGGCATTTTTGCCATTTTGGGATTGACCATAGGCACAGAGGTCGATAGCCTCTTTATCGTGGCGCTGTTGACGATCGTCGGGTTTTCGGTGAACGATACCGTCGTTATTTACGATCGCATTCGTGAGACACGAGCTGCACAACCCGATCGACCGATTGATGACATTGTGGATGCAGCCGTCAACCAGACGTTGACCCGTTCGATCAACACAACCGTCACTGTCTTGCTCACCTTGTTTGCCATCTTTCTGTTTGGTGGCGAAACCTTAAAAAACTTCGCTCTGGCGCTGATTATCGGCTTCACGATGGGCGCTTATTCCAGCATCTTTATTGCCAGTACCCTCTTAGCCCTCTGGCGCGAACGGGCCGAGGCGCTGCCTCCCACACCCGCAATGGTGGATCTTGCCGCCGACGATCGTAACGTGGACGATCTCTCTGCCAGGTCAGATGATGCTTGAGCCAGTCGCCCCATATGAACCAGCCTGAGGAGCCACGATCGCTCCAGACGAGCGGCAATTCTGTAACCACCTTGCAGCAGGAAGTAAAGCGGCTTTACCGTCTGACCATCTATGGTCGCTGGTGCGTCGTTGTTTTGCTGTGGCTCACGATCGGCGCACTCAGTCTGTGGGCTTTGCGCTACCCCATTTCGCTGCTTTTAGACTACTTTACGTGGGTTGCCGTCCGCTATGGGCTGATCTTTAACCGCTTTCCGGCCATCGGGCTAGCAGTTTGCATCGGATTTACCGTTGCTGTTCTACTTCGACAAAGCCATGATGCCATCTTTGGCCTATCGCAACTCGATCGCCAACGCTTAGAACGACAAGTGCAGCGGATTCGGCAGCAGGGACGGAGCCATCCTCTGTGGCGCTTCGTGTGCAAGCCCAAAGAATCTAAGCGGCTGTAAAAACTTGTACTGTGGCGATCGCTATGAGTATCGGCTTTCAGCAGTCAGCGGTCAGCAGTCAGCGGTCAGCATGCAGCCCTACTATTAAAGCGGGTGGCTGAATGCTCGTCTGATGTTTTTGTGTCTTGAACGGCACTGCTACGATCGCCCAAAGTTGTCTGATCGTGATGACCAGTAAGCACGATAGGCAACCACCATTGCCCCTGCTGCTGTTGCTGCAAAAGCAGGTGGTATAAACGGTAGCCAGCCCTGTTGCAGAAATACGCTAAAGCTGATGACTGCAAGGCTAAGCAAGAGCACACTCCCACTCAGCACTAGCACTAGCGGCTGGCGGATGTACCAGGCCAAAAGACTACCAATGACTGCCCAGACGCTAATCCACAGTGCTTCTACCCACTCAGGCCACACCCAAAGTAAGGGCTGACCGTCTAAGGCCGCACTCAAAAACTGGCTCACTATTTGAGCGTGGATGAAGACCCCAGCCATCCGGGGCGTATCTTCGCTGGTAGAACTATACGGGGTGGAAAAAAAGTCTTTGCCGCTGGGAGCTGTAGTGCCAATAAGGACAACTTTATCCTTCACCCAGTCAGACTCCACGTTGCCGTTCAAAACATCGCTCAAGCTCACCTGCCGCGCGATCGTTCGTCCCCGATATTTGAGTAAGATTTGATAGCCTCGCGCATCGATCGCCTGATACCCTCCTGCATAGTTCTCTAGCGGACTAAACTGCACTTTACCAAGCTGGAAACTGTCAGGATTACCAGAACGTGCCTGAAGACCAATCCTTTGAGGTGCAAGATATGCCAGCGCCAAGCGCAAGGAGAACGAGTAGAAGGTGACAGGGGTCTTACTGGTTGCGGTGGCGCTATCGGCAAAAAGTAAATTGCGTCGCACAATGTCGCCCGGATCGAGCACTAAATCATTAAACCCAACGCGATTAAAGGGAACCTCTGCAGGCGCAGGGGTTGTTGGTGGATTAGCACTCCCCAGGTTCGTAATGGTGATGACGTTTGGTGCCTTGAGTGCTGCTAAAAACTCGGCTCGACCGGGCTGCTGAGGAAGATTTCGCAGCAGATCCAACCCGATCGCTCTAGGTTTGTAGCCCTGTAGAGCTTGAATCGCTTGCGCCAGAGGTCGATCAGCGATCGGAAACTGCTTTTGTGCGGTGATATCGGCTTCTGTGATGCCTACAATCAAAAGGCGGGAGTCGATGCCCGGATCGGGGCTGAGCTGCACCAGGCGATCGTAGGCCGCTAATTCGAGCGGTTGCAGCCAACCCAATTGACGCATTCCCCAGATCAAACCAGTGATTGCAACGCTGGCAATGCCAATAGAGAGCGCTGCCAATCGCATCCCCTTTGGCTTAGGATTAGCTCCCAAGACAGCGTTGGAAGCTGATTGCCAGTAGGTCAGCGGTAGCCGGGCGGTTTGAGGCAGGCTGGCGCGATCGAGGGCACGGTCTAGCGCTGCTGTCGGCGGATACTCTGGCAGTGTCAGCGGCAACTGCGTATCATCCGCTACAATTTCGGTGGGATGCTCCAGCGCGTACAGTACAGCGTCTGCCGTTTGATAGCGCTGGCTGAAGTGATAGCGAGTCATTTTCGTCAGGATGCCTGCCAAACCAGAACTAACCCGCGCCTGATCTCGCCAAATTAGTTCGCCTGTGTCTGGGTGGGTGGGCAGTTGAAAGGGCTGTATCCCAGTCAGCGTATGAATCGCGGTCATCCCCAGTGCATACAAATCACTGTTGTAGCGCGGCTTGCCCATCATCTGTTCGCTAGGCCCATAGCCATGCGTACCAATACCCACCGTAAGATCGCTCTGTGCTAGCACGATGCCTGTCATCTGCGTTTGCATTGCCTTGACTGCGCCAAAGTCAATCAGCACAAACCTGCCATCTCGCTGCCGCCGAATGATGTTGGCAGGCTTAATATCTCGATGAATGACGCTGTTTTGATGCACAAACGCCAGAATATTGAGCACATCGCGCAGCAGATCAAGGACGATCGCTTCATCAAGCCGCTGAGCTGAGGCGATTTCACTACTGAACGGCAGTCCTTCAACGTATTCTTGCGCCAGATAAAATTCGTTGCTTTCTTCAAAATCCGCTATGAGTGTGGGAATTTGGTCGTGGCTTCCCAGTTTTCGTAACGTTTCAACTTCGGTTGCAAACAGACGACGGGCAACTTGCAAGAACTCCTGCTCCTGATACGCAGGTCGAAATTGCTTGATGACGCACTGAGGATAATCGGGCTGCGACACATCTTCAGCAATATATGTCTGCCCAAACCCGCCGCTACCCAAAGCCTGAACAATTCTAAAGCGTCCGTTGAGCAGGGTTCCCAGCATGTAGCCCAGCCTTATAGTTGTTAGTTGTTGGTTTTTAGTTGTTAGACAGAGGTAACTGGCAGCAAAGCAGTCATGCTTAATGTTGCAATTCTTGTTCTACCCATTCCCCGATCGTCGAAGCAAGAGCGTCAAGCCAGCAATCGGTTGCCCCTCTAAACCTTCTAAAAACTAACAACTAAACGCTAACAACTTCCACTCATCCCCGTTGCACCGTTGCCAAAATTTCGTCCAAAATCTCCTGGGCACCCTGTTCACGCAAGCGTTGAGCGAGTTCTGCGCCGATCGCGTCTGCTTCAGTAGTCAGTCCACTCACGCTATCTTTCGCCACTTTTTGCCCATCCAGGCTGATCACGATGCCAGCGAGGGTCAATCGATCGCCGTCTAGCAATGTGTTCACACCAATGGGCACCTGACAACCGCCTTCTAGCTCGCGCAGGAACGATCGCTCTGCATAGCAGCGGTATGCGGTTGGCTCATGCTCCAGCGCCTTCAGTAGCGACAGCACTTCGGTATCATCACCCCGGCACTCAATGCCCAGCGCACCCTGACCCACCGCATGTAGCGACACCTCTGCTGGAATGACCTGATGAATGCGATCAGCCATGCCGAGCCGCTGCAATCCTGCTGCTGCAAGAATCAGCGCATCATACTCGCCTGCATCCAGCTTTGCCAGTCGAGTATTTAAGTTACCCCGCACATCCTTAAAGCTGAGGTGGGGGTAATGATGCCGCAGTTGGGCCAAACGACGAAGAGAGGAGGTGCCAATAACCGCACCCTGTGGCAACGTGCCAAGCTGCTTGTCTTGATGCTGTTCATGCACCACCAGCGCATCAGCCGGATTTTCGCGCTCCGTGACGCAGCCCAAGACTAACCCTTCTGGTAAGCGAGTCGGCAAATCTTTGAGGGAATGCACGGCAAAATCAATGTCACCGCTGATCATGCCAACTTCGAGTTCTTTGGTAAACAGACCTTTATCGCCAATCTTTGCCAGCGCCACGTCCAAAATCTTGTCACCCTGAGTGCTCATGGTGTGGACTTCAAAGGTGCGATCGGGAAAGGCTTTTTGCAATTGCGCCTGCACCCAATGGGTTTGTACCAGTGCAAGCTGGCTTTTGCGAGAACCAATCCGAATCGTGCGAGTAGCAGTAGGCGTTGCAGTAGGCGACATAATTCAGGGCTTGAAACGAGCTTCAAAAATCACTCTCTCCACCTTACCGCAGTGCGTAACCGCTTTGGTGAAAGTACGAGACGCACCAATCATTACAGATGTTTAAGCAGATTCCTTCGGGCTTTTAACAACAGTATGGTCGTGTTGAATTGTTAGGCTTTGAACAAGCATGGGTAAGCAAAGAATTTTGAGCTTGTCTGCTTCCAGGTTACGGCAACCCAGGTTGGTAATAGAGACGCTTTGCGTGTTGTTGAGTGATAGAGATGATTGAATACCGGGAGAACGAGAGTTTATCTTTTGAGGAGTATTATGACTTCTTGAAAAGGAGTGATCTTGGGAGTCAATATCCTCAAGAGCACTTTGAAGAGAGAATAGAAAGGCTTCTGGCTAGGCGATCGATCGCTATTACTGCCAGGAATGATAAAGGGACGCTCATTGGAATTGCGTTTGGCGTGAGTGATTTTGCCTACTTCCTTTTCGTCACAGACCTTGGTGTTGATCGGGCTTATGCAAAGCAAGGCATCGGCAGTGAATTGTTAGTTCGTATCCGAGAGGCGGTTGGTGGAGAGGACAATATCACAGTTGTTACTGTTGCCCATGCAACTGCAACAGGCTTCTACGAGAAGTGTGGCTATGTATCCGAAAATTGTCTGTTTTGGAAGCCATGCAACCTTTGGAGCGAATTTAAGTAGGACTTACGCACAAGCCATTTTGAGCGATGGATGTTTGAGTTGTTGACACAGG
>NZ_JCACKR010000063.1:0-87387 GCF_059505485.1 Stenomitos rutilans | reverse complement strand
CCCATGAACACTTTAGCTTCCCCGAAGAGGTACTCCCACGTGGTAACGCTCTCTAGTAACATCGTCGGCAGCAACCGCGACCAGGAATCCTCTGGATTTGCCTGGTGGGCCGGTAACGCTCGCCTCATTAATCTCTCTGGTAAGCTGCTGGGTGCTCACGTCGCTCACGCTGGGCTGATCGTTTTCTGGGCTGGCGCGATGACTCTGTTTGAGGTCGCCCACTTTATTCCTGAGAAGCCCATGTACGAGCAGGGCTTAATCTTGCTGCCTCACCTGGCTAGCCAGGGTTGGGGCGTGGGGCCGGGTGGCGAAGTCATTGACATCTTCCCGTATTTTGTTGTCGGTGTGCTTCACCTGATTTCCTCTGCTGTGCTTGGTTTTGGCGGCATCTATCATGCTGTGCGTGGCCCTGAAGTTTTGGAAAACTATTCCTCTTTCTTCGGCTACGACTGGAAAGATAAGAACAAGATGACCAGCATCATCGGGTTTCATTTGATCCTGCTTGGGCTGGGCGCGTTTTTGCTGGTGGCAAAGGCGATGTTCTTCGGCGGTCTGTATGATACTTGGGCACCGGGCGGCGGCGACGTTCGCGTGGTGACAAACCCAACGCTTAACCCCGCAGTCATCTTTGGCTACTTGGTGAAGTCTCCCTTTGGCGGCGATGGCTGGATTGTCAGCGTCAACAACCTGGAAGATATTGTCGGTGGGCACATTTGGCTGGGGCTGATCCTGATTGCAGGCGGCATTTGGCACATTGTCACCAAGCCCTTTGGCTGGGCACGTCGCGCCCTGATCTGGTCTGGTGAGGCGTATCTTTCCTACAGCCTGGGTGCGTTGTCCTTAATGGGTTTCATCGCGGCTTGCTTTGTCTGGTTTAACAACACGGCGTACCCCAGCGAATTCTACGGTCCGACGGGGCCTGAAGCCTCTCAAGCTCAAGCACTGACCTTCTTGATTCGTGACCAGCGTTTGGGGGCGAACGTGGCATCTGCTCAAGGCCCAACGGGTCTGGGTAAATACCTGATGCGCTCTCCGACTGGCGAAATCATCTTCGGTGGTGAGACGATGCGCTTCTGGGATTTCCAGGGTCCGTGGCTGGAGCCTCTGCGTGGGCCCAACGGGCTTGATTTGAACAAGATCAAGTACGACATTCAACCCTGGCAGGCACGTCGGGCGGCTGAGTACATGACGCACGCGCCTCTGGGTTCTTTGAACTCTGTAGGTGGTGTGGCGACGGAGATCAACTCCTTCAACTATGTATCGCCTCGCTCCTGGCTGTCATGTTTCCACTTTGTGATGGGCTTCTTCTTCCTGGTGGGTCACCTCTGGCACGCGGGTCGTGCTCGCGCTGCGGTGGCTGGCTTTGAGAAGGGGATCGATCGCGATACTGAACCCGTACTATCGATGCCTAACCTTGACTAGGGTTAAAGCATTGCTGACGCTACAGTGAAACAATCGAAAGGCTCCTCCTTACTGGCGGGAGCCTTTTTGTTGGATGGTGGTTCGCTAACAAACCGGTAAAATCGATGCGCGGTCAACGGCAACTGGGGTATTCTGAACGTAATCACAGCAGAAACATACGGCAAGAAAGGCTCTGAAAGTAGCATGAAACTGGCGAAGCGCGTTGAGCAGGTCACTCCGTCACTCACCCTGGCGATCGATGCGAAGGCGAAGGCACTGAAAGCCGATGGCGTGGATATTTGCAGCTTTAGCGCTGGCGAACCTGACTTTCCGACCCCTGAACATATTGTGGCAGCAGCCAAGCAAGCGCTGGACAGTGGCAAAACGCGCTATGGCCCTGCGGCGGGTGAACCCAAGCTAAGAGCCGCGATCGCCCAAAAACTGCAATCAGACAATGGGCTTTGTTTTGGCGCAGAAAATATTATCGTCACGAATGGCGGCAAGCATTCTCTGTTTGACCTGATGCTGGCGCTCATTGAGCCAGGTGATGAGGTGATTATTCCTGCGCCTTACTGGGTGAGCTACCCGGAGATGGTAAAGCTGGCAGGCGGTACGCCTGTCATCGTCCATACCGATGAGAAAAGCGAGTTTAAGATCTCGCCTTCTCAACTTCAGCAAGCCATTACGCCACAGACCAAACTGTTTATTATCAATTCGCCCTCCAACCCCACTGGAATGGTTTACACACCAGCGGAATTGGCAGCACTAGCTGAAGTGGTGGTGGAGAATGACATTTTCGTTGTCTCAGACGAAATCTATGAAAAGCTAGTCTACGACGATACAAAGCATGTCAGCATTGGTGCACTCAGTCCCGAAATTTACGAACGTACGATCGTCAGCAGTGGCTTTGCCAAGGCGTATTCGATGACAGGTTGGCGTGTGGGCTTCCTGGCAGGGCCAGTGGAGATCATTCGAGCCGCTACATCAATTCAAGGGCATAGCACCTCAAATGTATGTACGTTTGCACAGTGGGGCGCGATCGCTGCCCTCGAAGGCTCTCAAGACTGTGTAGAAACCATGCGGCTTGCGTTTGCCGAGCGTCGTCAAGCCATCTTTGATTACATCAATGCGATTCCGGGCTTAAGCTGTGCCAAACCAAACGGCGCATTTTACGTGATGCCCAGCATTGCCAAAACGGGGATAACCTCGCTGGAATTTTGTGATGCTCTATTGGATGAGCAAAAGGTCGCCCTCATTCCTGGTATCGCCTTTGGTGCTGACGATCATATTCGTCTTTCTTACGCCACGGATATGGACACCATCGAGAAAGGCATGGAGCGGTTAGAGGCGTTTGTGAGATCGCGAAGTGGCTCCACCTGAGCAGCGAGAATCTAGTCATTCGACCTCAAGGATCGCAGCGAATCTCCAGCAAAAAGCCATCGGGGTCATAAAAATAGATGCCGCGTCCAGTGGGGCGGGTAACGGGGCCGTGATCGATCGTCACCGCACTCTGTTGCAGTACCGCAACGACCTGATCAAACACTTCAGGCGCAACATCAAACGCCAGATGATTCGCGCGTGTGAATTGTTGATACGGATCGGTATGGGGTGGCTCTAAATCTGCCTCCCAAAATAAATCAATCACCGTTCCATCGGGTGTGACAAAATTAGCCACTTTACCTTTAGCGACTAGAGCTTTAAGAGTGCTGGGCACCTCATCACCTGTCAACTCATGCAGGCCTAAAAATGCCCCGTAAAACTGGCGGGATGCCTGCATATCTTTCACGTTAAAGGCAACGTGATGCACCTTCCGCAGCGTACCGAGAGCAAGGCCGTTAGTTAATTGAGAAGCTGCCACCATATCGATCAGCATATGAAAGAGTACATCTCAAAGTTTAGAGAACGGTTAGGCATTGTGATTACCGTTGTAACGCTTCTGCATCAGTGCCCACAGTTCAGTGATCGCGATCGTCTTTACTTCACTCTAAGCGGCGTTGCGGTCTTGCCGTTGAGCCACTAGCAACAAAATTTCGTGGATTTGAGCGACTACTGCATCTTGCTGTTGCTGTTGCTCGATTGCAGTGGAGTGATCGGGTGTTTGGCCTGCCATGATGACTGCTCAAGTGGATCTTAGCGCAGTTTCTTGGGTTCCCATCGATAACGGAAGCTAAGCCTGGGCAATACAGCTAGGCGTTTCTAACAAGTCAGGATACGCTATAGCTTAATTCAAGCAGCACGATAGTGGGTATGAAAGCAGTAAAACGGGTACTGGCGTGGGCAACATCGGCATGTGCGATGACAACACTGATGGTCGTTCCCTGGGCACCTAAACCCAGCCTCGCTGCTGCCCCTGATTTTTCCATCACAGAACTACGCTGGTGGAATTGGTTTCCCAGCGACCCCTGGCAGTCGATTCAGTTCACTGTGCCCGACCAAGACACCACAATCTCTGCCTATGGTGGTGAATTACGGCGATACGATATTCACGTTGCCAAAATGTTTGAAGTGACGCGTTACCTCTGCCAGCGAAATATTGCTCGTCGTACCCTCAAAGGCTTTGATTGGCACTATGAGGCAGCAAATGGAAATGTTGATATGGGGCGATTCAAAATTACTTGTAGACTAGCCCGTGAAATCATCACGGCATACGGTTTGGGTCATATAGAACAAACAGAAATTAACCTACCTTTTGATGAAAATGGGCAATTTATGATTGCAAACGATCGCCCCATCATTGGTGTAAAAAAACCTGCCATCCCCGTCTTGAATATTACGAGTTCAAAAGTGGCGACATGGATGAGCTATGTGCAAACGTTTCAACCAGCCTCAGATCCTTGGAAACACCTTCTCGTTGAAAATTCTTTTCCTACTGACGAAGTCTTATCAAAAATCAAAGACAAAACTGAAGTACCTATAGCAATCCTAAATCATTTGTGAGATTGAGAGGCTTTGTGAGAAAGGATTCCAGTGGAATCCTTTCTCACAATCCAAATAGGATCGCTATATTTTGCTTCCTAGTACCGTACTCGACCTACCTTTAGACCGTCACTATGAAGTTGGCAGCGTTGATTCCAATGGTTATAGGTTGTGTTACAAGGTCGCCACACCGTGTAGTAAGAGACCATTGATGGCAGGATTTGACTTCTTCTCAGCATCCAAAAATAGAGCATTTAGCAAACCTTCAGGGCTACCAAAAGATACATTCAGAAAGATTCAGTTGGCAAACGGTATTAATGGTGTTTACAAGGTGGGTTGTGGTACTTACTGTATCTCTATCCTTGAGTGGAAATATCAGGGAGTTTTGTATCAAATCGGTGGAAAGGGCGGGCAACAAGAGTGGTGGGCTAGAATTGCGAATTCCGCGATCGCTGCTGGGCCACGCTAGTTCGATGAGAACGATTAGAACGCTGCCATTGACTTAACTACTGACAGAAAGAGGCTGTTTCAAGTACCAATTGCGGTTTATTTGCAGCAGCCATAGTTGCCAGCGAGAGAGCGAATCGAGGAAAAAGAAGCGATCGCCCTCAGCAGCTACAACGGATTGAAAAGTATCCACATATTTAGCTTCCGGGTCGAAAAGAGAAAACGCCCAGAGTAATTTTCCGGTTTGACGATCGAGCGCGATCGCTTGCGTTTGCCGTTTGTCTGCCGTTCCTACCAGGCGAAAAGTAAAGTATTGTTGAGCACTCACAGCATTGGGCAAATTGTAGGAATAGCGATCCGGGCTGATCTGTGTTTGCCATTTGACCTGTCCCGTTTGGGCAGGCAGCGCCACAATTTTGCTCTCCTGCGACTTGTACCGGACACGACCATTGCGATCGCAGTTGAGGTACACGGTGTCTGCATCCACTCGCCAGGAGTAGCCATCTTCACGACAGCCCAATTGCGCCCTGTTTTTTTGCCAAAGTATTTGTCCGGAAGTGGTACTGACAGCGAGAACTTTTCCCGTCACGATCGTTTGTTTCTGTCCATCGTATTGACTGGCGGTGCGAATTTGTAATGTTTCACCCGCAACTTGTAGATGGGAAATATTGCCTTGAATGGTTGTGCGGAAGCGCGGCTTTAACGTCTTGCGATCGTAAGCGGTAACAATGGATGTGCCACTATCAAAAAAGGTGTTTGGAACATCTGCTGGCACCAATCCCGATGTTTCTAAAAACAGGGTGCGATCGTTCGCGGCAATCAGATTTTGGGTGGCTGTGAGCTTGTCGAACGATCGTTTGGTCTGTTGCAACAGCTTGCCTGTTTTGGGATCAAGCGTTTGCAGTTGTTGCTGTTTACCATCGAGGTTGATGATTGCTACAGCATCAGAGTGGCTAATGAATCCCATACCGTGCCACACGCCCGCAGGCGCAAAAAACCATCGTCGCGGTATCGCCCAGCGTTGCTTGCCCGTTGCCGGATCGAGCGATCGCAACTCCTCCTCAAGCTGAAGGTAAAGTTGATTGTCTTGCAGCAGGGCCGATTGATTGGATGCAATCTCGTAGGGATCGTAGCGCCCTGCGGGTCGATCGCTCCAAAGCAGCTTTCCCGATTGGGCATCAAAAGCTTGAAGCTGGTAAGCACCACACCGCTGCTCAGCGGTCTCTCTGCAAAAGCCAAGCAAAACCTTCCCATCACCCGCGATCGGCCCTTTGCTGTACCCTGCGTCTGCGGTGAGAGCATGCACCCATTGCAACTTACCCGTTTGAGTATTGAGAGCTACCAGGGTCGGTCTGCGTTGGTCAGCATAACGCCAGCTAACCCAGCCCAGAAGGGCGATCGTACTACCCAATAACGCGACTTTCCACCAACTTAGTTTCCAAACACGCATACGAAGAAGCAGGGTTGTAAAAGGAATCTCGGTTAATACACCGCTTCAGCAAGCAAATCCAGAAGCAATTGGAACGGTTTTTAAGAGCGAATGGCTAATCACCTGCTGACTCCAGTATTCCGTTCCAGTAGAAGATACGCTATAGCTTAATTTAAGCAGCACGGTAGCGGGTATGAGAGCAGTAAGATGGTTCGTGGCATGGGCGACATCAGCATGTGTAGCAACATTGATGGTCGTTCCCTGGACACCCAAACCCAGCCTCGCCGCTGCCCCTGACTTTCCCATCACAGACCTCCGTTGGTGGAACTGGTTTCCCACCAAGTTTCCTGAAGATCCCTGGCAATCGATTCAGCTTACAGTGCCGGATCAAGACACTACAATCTCTGCCTATGGTGGAGAACTGCGGCGGTACGATATTCACGTCGCCAAAATGTTTGAAGTAACGCATTATCTCTGCCAGCAAAACATTGCTCGTCGTACACTTAAGGGCTTTACCTGGCATTATGAAGCGGCAAATGGAAATGTTGATATGGGGCGGTTCATAATAGCCTGCAAATTAGCCCGTGAAATCGTAACAGCTTATGGCTTCAGTCAAACAGAGCAAACAGCGATTCGCCCACCTTTGGATGAAAATGGTCGCTTTACGAGAGAAAGCGATCGCCCTATTATGCGTTTAGGAAAGGAAGCGATTCCGGTTTTGAATATTACGGGTTCAAGAATTCCAACGTGGATAAATTACGTGCAAAAGTTTCGACCGCTACCAGAGAATGAGAACAAGTTTTTTGTTGGAAGTCCCTTTCCCATTAATGAAATCCTACCAAAAATTAGAACTAAGACTGAAGTTCCCATCTTACTTCCTAGTACGATACTCGGCTTACCTCACTACCTTCACTATGAGGTTTGTCGTGCGGATAAAAGTGGTTACAGCTTTTATAATAAGTTCTCCGGATCGTGCATTAAGAGACCGCTAACAAGAGATTTTGATGGATTCTCAGCACATAAGAATGGAGCTTTTAGCAGCTCGTCAAGGCTACTAAAAGATACGTTTAGAGCTATTCAGTTAGCAAACGGCATCGAAGGTATTTTCAGTGAGAGCTGTGGTACTTACTGTGTTTCCTATCTTGAGTGGAAATATCAAGGAGTGTTATATCGAATAAAAGGCAGGGGAGAACAGCAGCAAGATTTAGTTGAAATGGCGAACTCCGCGATCGCTGCTGGCCCCCGCTAACCATTCATCGCATCATCTTTCCTGGTAAAAAACTACTCAATAGACCCGTACCAACGCGACGGAATGCACGACCGAGAATGGAATCAAAAGGTATTTCTCCGGCAAGTAGTTGAGTGGCAATGTGAGCGGCTCTGGGATTTTTCACGCCGTATTGGTAGAACAACTTAGGGTATTGATAGAAGAAATAGGCCAGTCTGCGGGCAGCATCAAAGCTATTGCCAAACTCTGTGTGAATGCGATCGCTGTAGGTAGTTGTGGTGCCATTAATGACGCAATTGGCTGCAATGATGCCGCTTTTAGCCGCATACAAAATGCCATCCCCAAAGGCAGGATTAATCAACCCTGCGGCATCGCCTACCAGCAGAATGCGTCCGTCTGTTGTGTTCAGTGGTTCTTTGCCGCCCCACAGCGGTAACGGATGACCATGAAACTTAAGTTGAGCGCGATCGTAGGGTACTTGCATCGCCTCCAGATAATCAACGATCGTTTGTTGCAGTGCTTCCCGAATGTGAGGAACATTTCGCGCATCCTGACCATTGGGACGAAACAACCCCGCACCGACATTTAAATGATCGGCTTTGGGAAAGATCCAGGCATAGCCACGATCGATCGCACCATATTCCAGATGAGCCACCTCTGGACGCAGATCGGGATGCCCAGTGCCCCAGGTGTGCGGTAGCTCCACTTCCATCCCCAAGGCGATCGTCGGCTTTTGTCGAAGGTTTGCGGCTTTCGCAGTGACTCCATTCGCCCCATCTGCCCCGATCACAACCCGTGCCGTTGCGACCCATGCGTCACCTTTGCTGCGATCGCCATTCGGTTTAATGGCCTGAGCACGCACGCGAACGCCATCCTGATCGACGTCGATCGCCCGCACTGCCAAACCATCGTGCAATTCTGCACCAGCTTTGGCGGCTCTCTGTGCCAGCGCATTGTCAAAAATAGACCGCTGCATCATCCAGATGGACAGCGGGCGATCGACCTGCGGCGGATTAATCGCTGTCAGGTATGGATCGCTAAACTTCCACGTTTGCCGCAACGAGGCGACATTGGCTTCAACAAAGGCTTCTGGTACTAACTCGTGCAACAGCGTTTGCATCACCATTGGGGTGCCACCACCACAGGTTTTATGGCGCGGTAGGGTGCGCTTCTCAAGCAACGCTACTTTGAGACCCGCCTGGGCTGCCGTTGCTGCTGCCATTGCGCCAGATGGCCCCGCTCCGCAAACAATGAGGTCGTAGTTCAACACCAGTTGTTTCTCTTAAGACACTTCTTCCAGTTAACACTACTCTTTCGGTTAGCACTACGCGGGGAGCGATCGAGCAGAAAGTGGCCGGAGAAGAACACAGATGATGGAGTGCTAAACGTACCCTGCATAAAAGATCCATAAGAGGGTGAATTTGTAAACGTTTCAGCACAAATTTTTGCAAACTGTAAATTAACTTGTTACATTTCAGGTATTGCTGGCAACTCATACTCATGCACCACATCTTTGGCCTTATTCCGCTTCCACCCCCATTACAGCCACGATCGCTGGTTTACGATCTCAAAACACGCCTTGATTGGGGTAATCCGGCGCTGACCATTTTGGATGTCCGCGATCGCAGGTTGTTTAACATCAGCCACATTTCTGGTGCAATTTCCATGCCAGTGGATGAATTAACCGATCGAGCACTGGTAAGCCTCCCGCTTAACCGAGATCTCTACGTCTACGGTGAAACGGATGAAGAAACGGCTGAAAGCGCCGATCGACTGCGTGCAGTGGGCTATCGTTACGTCTCTGAAATTCGGGGTGGTATGCCTGCCTGGAAGGCCGTTGGGTTTCCCATTGATTCTGTACTAGGAGCAGCTTAAATCTGGCTAGAGGTGGGGGATTTGGTAAGTTTGAAGTAGTAAGGTTTAGACGGTGTGCACTGCACCGCAAGCCTTATCACTGCGACGGAAGCCCATGTGCGGACGGTTTAGCTTAACAGCATCGGCGGAAACACTAGCAGAGGCATTTCAGCTAGACGCATTGCCAGAGTGGACACCGCGCTACAACATTGCGCCGACTCAACGGGTGGCCGCGATCGCCGCATCACCCACACAATCATTACGCCTGCGTTTGCTGCGGTGGGGGCTAGTGCCAGGTTGGGCAAAGGATTTAACAATTGGCACAAAGCTGATCAATGCTCGCGCCGAAACCGCTGCCGAGAAACCATCCTTTCGAGCTGCGTTCAAACAACGACGCTGCTTAATCCTGGCAGATGGCTTTTATGAATGGCAGCGGCTCGATCGCAAAACAAAGCAGCCTTATTACTTTCAGTTAGCGTCAGCACAGCCGTTTGCCTTTGCAGGACTATGGGAACGCTGGCAGCAGGACGATGATGTCGTTGAAACCTGCACCATTCTTACAACCCAGGCGAATGAACTGTTGGAACCCATTCACGATCGCATGCCTGTGATCCTTGCCCCCGACGCTTACGATCGATGGCTCGACTCAACCACGTCTGCTGCGTCTTTGCAGCAACTTTTGCATCCTTATGACGCTGGTGCTATGAAGGGATATCCGGTCAGCGATATCGTCAATAGTCCAAAGCACGATAGCCCTGAGTGCTTGCAGCCCCAAGTTTAATCACACTCCATTCACTCGCTACATAGCTTCAATACAGCCGTTTACAGCCGAATGAAGTACACCTCGAAGCCTAAAAGCCTTCTTTGTAGCTCTTTTCACTCCTGACTCCTGACTTCTGCTGTGAGTGCTGCGATCGGGTTTAGTCGCTTTTTGGAAGCAGAAAGGCTCTTTCTAATCTTTCTAACAACGCGCCGCAGTAGCGTATCGCGCCATCCTTTCCAGGCGGTTTGGTCTAGATAGGCAAAAAACAGGGCTTTAGCTGGATGGTCACACTGATGCTGCCAGGGCTTTGGCGCATTGGTGTAGTGAACGATATGGGGAGTTTCTCGTAAGGACTGAAAGGCGATCGCGTCATAAGGGCTTTCTTGCCAGGAGGCATACGTGTAGATCTGTGGCATCTGATTCCACCGCTCATCAAGTCGCCCCCAGTTTCCCCGAAACACAGCGTTCAGGCCATCCTGGTCAGCATTCTGGATATACATCCAGTTCTGTCTAGAAAACTCCAAAACCTGCCTGCCGATCGCTTCCTCTCTCCACTTTTTGAGATTAATGATCAGCAGCCCAGAGTTGAAATAGGGTTGCTCTGGATTCAAGCCGAGTGCCTGGTAATTGCGTAATCCGCAGCCTCCACGGCTGGAAACTAGCGGCTGGTAGTCGTCCTGAACGGCGAGGGCATAATAATCGTCTAACTCTAGCTGCCAGAGTTCTGCCAGGTTTCCCTGCACAATCATGTCGCAGTCTAAGTAAATTACTTTGTTGAGATGAGTTGGTAAGGCTTCGGGGATGAGCAGGCGGTAGTATGCTGCCAGCGTGTAACGGTAGCTCAGCGGTAAGCCTTGTAGTAAGGTAAGGTCTGGTTTGAGCCAGTTCAGACGGAACGGTACCTTTTGAGCTTGAAGCGATCGCAGCACCTTTTGCTTTGTGGCTGACCGAATACCACCATCTATCACTGAAATCAGCAACGGAGCGTTCGTCTTAAGATTTGCTAACACCGAGCAGAGCATCGCCGTCATGGGCATAGCGTAGGGTTCGTCGGCGGAGCAAACCAGCGCGATCGAGTCGTCGAACCTACTGGCTTCATTTCCTTGTGGCGATAGCACCTCTACTGACGCTTCCAGCCCTAAAGAGCGCGCTTCAGTGTATAGCGCACTCATTTTAGCTTTCACGATAGCAATTTTGCGTTCGACCTTCTCCAACTGTTTGCCATGCATGGGCAAGGCTTTTAACTCTGTCTTTGACTGCTCCAGTTTTATAAGCTCTGCTTGTAAGAGCCGATAGTTAGTTAGAAAGCCAAACATCGCAAAAAATCTCCGACTAGGTGAATGATGAAAATCCGAAGTAGATATGTATGACAGAGTCAATGCGCGTAATCTACCTGTTTACGTATCCACCGACTTTGAAGTCACTCTGAATAGCAGCAACAGTGTTTATCATTTTTTTGCTTTTAAGCTAAAAATTTAAAGCAAGCAGCATCCCTTCTCTTTAAAAGACAGACGATCGCGTGCAGTTTCAGCAAGAACGAAGGACCTTTTCAGAAATAAAGGCCCCGTTCAGTGTAAATTTTGTTGGCGGAGTAAACCAGCCCCTACTTATAAGTTCTTTAGGAAAAAAGACGAGCATAGCGATCTGCTGCATGGGATATGCGCGGCGGCGTCCACATCGGCACGGTTATCGGTATTCTGGTAGCAGCCCGTCCAGAGCGATCGTAGTGTCTCGAACCCCTTTCTACTCTTTGCTGTTGCTGCTTGCCTGGGTAGTGATCACGTTGACTAGCTTGCCTCAACCACTGTGGGCCGCGATCGCACAGCCCGACCGCGTGCCGTTGACCCTGGAGTTGTTGCAAGAGCGGCTGAAGAATCCGATGCAGAGCGAAGGGGGGCGCATTCTGGATTTGAGCCGTTTGACGATCGATTTACGTCCCGAAAATGCGACCTTTCGCGATCAGTTTTATGGTTTGGTGCAGGGACAACTTCAGCGACCGGGTACGCCCATTGGTCTTGACCTCAGCTATTCCCAAATCCAGGGCGAGTTTAAAATCAGCCAACTGGGGCTACGGGCACCGTTATACGGAGAATCACTGTCACCGATTTTTACCCCCGCTGAGCAAAAGCAGCTTCAGCGCGATCGGCGGCTTTTGTCACGCCTGAGTACTCTATCACAGTCGCTGCTGTCTACCCCCGATGCTGGAACGCCGCCTGCACCGCTACAGATTACGGTCTTTCGTGGGCCACTGAAGCTGATTCAGACGCGCTTCACCGGATTTGCTGATTTTACCAACACCTTCTTTCTCAATCGGGTAGAAGCCCAAAGTGTGCAGTTTGCCCAGTTGGCGGATTGGTCACAGGCCCGTTTGAGTCAGCATGTGAGCTTTGCAGGGGCAACGTTTGAACGGGATGCCCGGTTTCGCAGCAGTATTTTCTTTGCCAGGGCAGAATTTACACAGACGCAGTGGTTGGGCGCGGTGAATTTTCAGAATAGTGAATTTCAGGCGACAGCAAACTTCAATCAGGCGTTGTTTCAGCAGCCGACGAACTTTATGCGGGTGCAGTGGTTGGGCAATGCGGACTTTGCTCAGGCTCACTGGCAAGATCAGGCGATTTTTACCAAGGGCACGTTTAACCAGTCGTTTTTTCTCACAGACGCGGTGTTTGAAAAAACGGTGCTGTTCCGCGAAGCGCAGTTTAACCGTCCGGTGAATTTGCGTGGGGCTTCCATTCTCGATCGCGCTGAGTTTGGCTATACGGGCTTTGCCAAGGGCGCGTATTTGAATGTGCCGGGACTGCGATTTGACTCCGATCGCGCCAAGATTATCGGTAATCCAGGCCAGATCAGCCGTGTGATCTCCGTGCCAGCGCTACAAGGCAACGAAAACCTACTGCGAGAACTGGTGCGAAATTTTCGACGCTTGGAGCAGATCCCTGATGCCAACCAGTTGGAGTATATGCGAGAGCGGTTGCGGCTACGAGAACTGCATCAGCAATTGGTGGGCATGAACATCAACACGGCACCACTAGCTCAGTTAATGGCAGTGGGCTTCTCCAAAACACAGGCAGAAGCGATCGTCCAGCGTCGTGCCCAACAGCCGTTTCGGAACACAGCAGATCTGCTGATTGTGGGCAGTGTGGATCTGGCGACCTACATCAACGTGCGCGATCGCATCATCGCCAAAGAAGCCGTGCCACCGAGTTTAGAAGCGCTCAACCGTCTAACCGCAGGTTTAAGCTGGTTAGGGTTAAGCCAATTACTGCTGCTGACACGCTATGGCACCGATTTTTGGCTCATTTTTGGGGTGGGATTGGTCGCAAGTGCGTATTTTGGGGTGCTGTTCTGGTTGATCGATCGATGGCGACGCCTTACCCCAAAGCCCATTCTGCCCACCGTCTCCGAAACCATTTGGGTGCTGACATTGTTTAGCGCCCTATCGTTCTGGGGCTTGATTTCCATCTTTCGAGCCGCCGATCGACCCTGGTTAACGCTTTCCAGCATTGCCGCACTCATCATTCCGGTGCCCGCTTTCCTGCTCTTTCGGCTCTACAAAGAGGGGCGCTATCATCCCATGATGGATGTGAGCTACTTCACCGAAGAAGGTTCGCTGCGACAACTCCGCATTCTCATCGGACGTTTACCCACCATTCCGCGCTTTGAGATGTTCCGCGAACGGTATCTCCCCATCTCGTGGGATCGTCGCTGGAGCTGGCTCAACTATTTTGACTTTAGCCTCAACAATCTGCTCAAGTTTGGCTTCAACGACATTCGCCTGCGCGATGAACATCTCCCCGGTTACATCACCGCGATCGTCTGGTATCAGTGGGGACTGGGCATTCTCTACATCGCCCTCCTACTGTGGACGCTCTCGCGCACGATTCCGGGGCTGAATCTGTTGATTTACTTTAAATGAGTTTTGGGTTTTGAGTTGGAAGAAAAGAGCCAACCGTTCGCTTTTTAGCCTTCATCCTTTATACCTCTGCCTTCTACCTTTCCCCCTCCAATTCGACGGTCTGTCTTTTGACAGTTAGTGTAGCCTTAGCCAAGAATGGGCAAGTTGTTGTGATGGGATTTTATGATTCGCGTTGGAGAGTTTCGTTGGGCGATCGGGGGTTCTCAGTTGCAATGAAAGCAGGAGATGTAGCGTGAGCGAGGAATGCTTTCTCGCCAATCTTCAAGCACTAGTGTTCTGAAACAGAAATGATGCAACAGGCTTGAGCGCTACTCAGTCCTCAGCACTCAGTCCACCGCAAAGCGGCAGCAAGCTACAGCACTCATACCAATTTGAACAGGACTTACGCAAAAGCTGTCAAATTCGCCCCCTAGCCCCCAACTTTGGGGGAACCGAGTCCATTAAAGCCCCCAGATTTGGGGGTTGGGGGCAAATGCGTAAGTCCTATTGAATTGAAAATGCGACACATCCTGTAGGGGCAAGGCGTTGCCTTGCCCCTACCCACCGATTGATCTGTAGCCGTCATTCTTTAAATCGGTATCAGCACTCTTGCAACCAACGTTGCAGAACTTTTGATGCGCTGTACTAGAGCCTTGAGGCAGCCAACTGTTGCGCCCGCTTGTGAGCATACATACGCACATCTGCTGCTTGTAAAAGGTCATCCAATAACTGTGGTTGTTGTGGATCAGCCGTCGCAAGCCCCACACTGTAAGCAAGGGTATAGCCACGAGCCGCCCTGTTTTTCTCTGCTAGCGCCTGGTCAAACCGTCTTAAGCTCTGAGCACTGGCGATCGCGTCAGTCTGACTAAGGAGCACCACGAATTCGTCGCCGCCCAATCGACCAATCACATCAGACTCTCGAAAGGTGTCCTTCAATAATTGACTGAAGGTAACCAGCGCCCGATCGCCTTCAGAATGACCATAAGAATCGTTAATTGCTTTGAAGTCGTTGAGATCGAACAATAAGAGAGTGGCTGGTTGCTGCCACCGCTGACACAGTTGCAAGGTGTGACAGCCTAAGGCGAGAAACCCTCGCCGATTTGAGAGCATCGTCAAGTCGTCGATTGTTGCTAACTGTACAGCAGCGAGTTCTTGCTCTGCCAGGTGTCCCAGGTCTAGCAGTAGCGCCTGGTCTTCTTGACTCATCATCCGTGGGTCGCGATCAATCAGACACAGTGTGCCTAACTTACTGCCATGCACCCGCAACGGTACACCTGCATAGAAGCGAATGCATGGCTCAGAGAGTACCAGCGGGTTGTCGTGAAAGCGATCGTCCAGCAGGGTATCAGGCACGATAAAAGGAGTGTCGCCTAAAATTGCGTGACCACAGAAGGACACGTCTCGTGGCGTTTCACTAACAGCCAGCCCCTGGCAAGACTTAAACCATTGGCGGTTCATGTCTACCAGAGAGACCAGGGCGATCGGAACACCAAAAAGGCGCTTAGCAAGGCGGGTGAGGCGGTCAAAGCGTTCTTCTGGTGGTGTATCAAGGAGGTGCAATGCCCTAAGAGTTTGAAGGCGTGCGGCTTCATTTTCTGGGGCGTTTGGTACTTGCATAGCAACGGCCTAACCAGGGCGCAAGGAGAATAAGCTGTAGACCCCTTTAATGTGCCCTATTTTTTGCCTTACCCTACTTCAGGCGTACTAGCGCTTAACCACAACCTCTTTACAGAGAAACGAGAACGGTATGGCAAGGTCTAGTAGAGCCAAAAACAGTTGCTGATAATCTCGGCGGAGGAAAGAGTGGCGAAAGTACAGTAGCAGACCTCAACCATTCAAACTGGATGCTGTATCTACCACCTCTCACCTCCGCGCTATCAGTGATGCATTTGCATTTGGCTAGAATTGCCGCCCACCGTGACAGTATAAGACAGCGTAAACGGTTTAAAGGTTGCTGGCGATTTCGCTGTACCGCTTAACTCCAGTTCATACTGCCCTGCTTTTGGGAAGGCGATCGTCGCTCCGATGATGCCTTTATAGCGATCGACATTGACCGTCTTCAGAGCAGGCTTGAGTAGCGGAGGCGTTTTGCCCTCTGTATGTGGGATGGGATAGACCTCTAGCTGACAGTTGCATTGAGATAGCGGGATCAACTGCCCACCCTTCCGGGTAAGGGCAAACCACGCGAGTGAGGGCTTACCAGCAACAGGATTATGGCGCGGCTCGACATGAAACGTGGCAGCAACATCACCATTAACCTTGACCGTGTGGGCCAGAACGGGCGCGACCAACAGGGCTGGCAATAGCATCCAGCCAGCATAATGACTCAACTGACTAAAGCGGGGCATAAAACGTCTCCAAACAGGGTGTTTTACAAACAAATGGTGAATGACGCTTGCCTTGCAAAGACAGCGTTTCTGATTGTGTGGGACTCGATCGCGGTTGTCAAAAGACACGCTGTCAAACGTTAAGTCCCAGTCAGCTCATTTTTCTTGCTTGGAGGTGCATAAACGTTGCCAAGCCCTACGAGAAACCAGCTCCAACGAGAACGAATGCAGAGAACGATCAGCGTGATCAGCCCCAAGAGCACAGACAGGAGTTCATTTGAGGTTGTCCAGTCCACATCGCCTAGATAGCTCGAACCAATTAATACCGTGTGTATGGCGCAAAGAAGCAGTGCCGGAACGCTCAACAGGTGCAGCCAACGCCAGTAACGACCCAGCCGTTGCACGATCGCATCAAAACTCGTGAGCGTCAGTGGTGTCATCAACCCGACAGCGACAACGCCTGCCCAAATGCCGATCTGTTGCAGAGGCAGCATGAAGGCTAACCCCTGTAAATCCCACTCAAAGGTGTGGTCTAACATGTGCCCGGTATGCGCCAGTGATAGAACGTAGGCACCAACGCCCAGCGCCCGACGATAGCGCAACGGCAATGACCACAGACGGCTGACGGGACGAGCAATCAGCGCCAGCATCAGGCAGAACAAAGCGGCATAGCCCGTATAATCCACCATCTCATCAGTGCGGAGGAGGGTGAGCAGGCCGATCGTCAGCGTCACCCAGCCACCCATGCGAAAAAGCTGGCTGCGGCGATTGCGGCTCAGCAAAGCGGTCGAAACGCCAATCCCCAGCATCGAAGGCACCGTGCCCAGCCCAAAGGCCAGCATTGTTGCAGTGCCATGCCATGCATTACCTGTTTCCGCTGCTTTGACCTGTGCGGTATATAGAAAACCACAGGGAATCAAGCCCCACGTCATGCCGAGTAGTGCAGGAGTCCACCAGTGCATGTGGCTGGAGAGCTTCATCATCCCC
Organism: Stenomitos rutilans; assembly: GCF_059505485.1. NCBI lineage: Bacteria > Bacillati > Cyanobacteriota > Cyanophyceae > Leptolyngbyales > Leptolyngbyaceae > Stenomitos > Stenomitos rutilans. The sequence goes on along the minus strand of NZ_JCACKR010000063.1, from coordinate 70,140 downwards.
GCACTCAACCGCTCATGTAGGCCACCTTTAAGGATGGGATGGAGTAGGGGAATGCCCGGTAGCAGTTTGGGGTTGATTTGTGTGAGTCCCATCCAGATCAGCAGGAGACCAGTGGCGATCGACAACCCTTGCCGCAACCCACTACCAACGCCTGCCAGTTGTCCTCCCGCCACCAACACTGAACCTAACGCTCCAATGCCCGCACCAACCAATGCGTAGCTTGTAATGCGACCCAGATTGAGCAACCCATGAAACCAAAGCCGTTGCTGCCAAGTTGGTGCTTGCTGCGACCCTGACTGTGAAAGGGCAAACGCAGCAGTGAGAGGCCCACACATCCCCACACAATGCCCAAAACTGCCCAGCAGACCCAGCAGCATGACCAGCAACCAATCTGTCATGGCCTCACTTCTTCCAATCTTTTGCTGACTGGTTTAACACATAAGCGGCAACAGCTTTAATCTCCTCTTCCTTCAAACGACCTTTAAAGGATGGCATGGCACCTTTCCCGTTAGTGACCTGAGTAATGATGGCATCGGTCGAATCCATCCCATACTGCTTCAGCGCGGCTGACTTAAGGTTCTTATTCGCAGAGACAACGTTATTTCCCCCCTGATGGCAGGCCGCACAGTTAGCACTGAAAATCTTTGCCCCCTGAGCGGTGAGATCTGTTGCAGCGTCTGCTAATACAGGACGCACAAAGAGCATCATCCCGATGACGATCGCGATTGCAGCACAAAGCAGTTTTTTCACAGCGGTTCCCCTTTTAACAATGAAGCATCAGCAACCCCATTGTTCACCTGACTATCCACCCCGTCAAAAGACAGTCTGTCGAAGTTCTGAGGCGCAGGAGGAGACGGCGTTGAGCGGGTCGTTATGGCCTCGATCGTCCTTCACAAGCCTTCAAGACTCTTTAAAGACTCTCAGATGATCGGAAATGAGCTTCATGATGTCCGTAAATGAGTCCGGGATGCTGGTGAATGAGCCTCAGATACTCATTAATGCCTGCAGGATGCTGGTGAATGAGCCTTCAAGTGCTGATCAATGAGCCTCAAATACTCATTAATGAGCCTCAGATACGGGTGAATAAGGTACCGCATGTTCATTCGAGAGTCTCTCATCTTCATTCGTGACCATCGAATACCTCATTTATAAGTCTTCGATGGTCTTAAATGAGTGTGTCATACCCATTAAAAGAATGACGGCTACAGATCAATTGGTGGGTAGGGGCAAGGCAATGCCTTGCCCCTACAGGATGTGTCGCATTTTCAATTCAAATTGGTATCAGCTTACTCTACTGATCGTTTCGCTTGTATCCTAACGGTATCAACACGGTTTCTTCTAGCTGAGCGATTGTTCAGCTAGAAGTTGACCTAATCTCCGCATAAGCCGAGCTTTATCCAGCACACGCATCTGAAAGCACAGGGCAACTGAATCCTGTACTAATCCACCATCACCTTGCTCGATCGCCGTCAGGCCCTTGTGGGTGTTAGCCTAGAGAAGCAATCTCTTGCACGCATTTTGGGTTCGCTGTCCATGAAAAACGTTGTGGTAGGTCTCTCTGGGGGAGTCGATAGTTCAACAGCCGCTGCCATGCTGCACGACCAGGGTTACTCAGTCGTGGGGCTGACTCTATGGTTGATGAAGGGCAAAGGGCAGTGCTGCTCAGAAGGCATGGTGGATGCGGCTCAACTCTGTGAGCAATTGGGCATTCCTCACCACATTGTGGATACCCGCGAGTCGTTTCAAGAGAACATTGTGGACTATTTGGTAGCGGGATATGGCACAGGTATTACGCCCCTGCCCTGTTCGCAGTGCAACAAAGCGGTCAAGTTTAGCCCTATGCTGCGGTATGCCCAGGAGATACTGAGCATCGATCGCATTGCGACGGGTCACTACGCCCGCACTCGCTACGATGAGGCGACCGGACGCTATCAGCTTCTACGCGCGCTTGATCGCACCAAAGACCAGTCTTATTTTCTCTATGACTTGTCACAAGACGTGTTAAAGCGGGTGATTTTTCCCTTGGGAGAACAGCCGAAAACCGAAACTCGCCGCGTTGCAGCAGCCTTTGGGTTGCATACCGCTGAAAAACCCGAAAGCCAGGATCTTTGTCTGGTGGAAGCGAATGGTTCGATGCGGGCGTTTTTAGACAAATACATCACGCCTCAGCAAGGCGATATTGTTGACCAGTCGGGGAATATCCTGGGACGGCATGAAGGCGTGCATCACTACACCATTGGGCAGCGTAAAGGGCTGGGCGTTGCCCATAGCGAACCGTTGTATGTCGTGGCACTGGATGCGGCCAAGAATCGCGTGATTGTCGGCGATCGTGATGCGACCCTCGCCTCGGACTGTACGGTGCAGCGCCTCAACTGGGTTTCCATTGCCGCACCCACTGCCCCTATCCGAGCAGAGGTGCAAATTCGCTATCGATCGCCAGCCGTACCTGCAACCATCACGCCATTAGAGGGCGATCGTGTGCGTGTGGTGTTTGACGAACCGCAATCGAGCGTCACACCCGGTCAAGCTGCCGTTTGGTACGACGGCGATATTTTGCTGGGTGGCGGCATTATGCTTCCCGAAGGGTATGCCCAAAGGGATATGAATTGGGGGCTAGAGAGCGAAAGATGACCGCTTTTGCGTAAGTCCTAACCCATTTAAGTTCACCTCTTGTTGACTGGTTTGTAGGGACGTTGCAGGTAACGCCCCTGTAGACTAGCGGCCATGCAATCTCTTTAAGTCGGTAACACATGATTTCTGCCGTGATTGAATAATCGGGTCAGAAGGTGAGGTTTGTGGAGTGAAGAAATGAATTGCGTTGAAATAAGATAATTGGTATTGTTAGATACAGAAATAAATTTAAAGTTCGAGTGAAAAATGCTTTTCACTAATTTGCAAAAACAGATTAGCCCTCCAAGGCATCTCAGCACCCTGTTCAATCAAGCTGTGCCTGGTCAAACAGCGTCTAACTTCAAGGTGGATCCTATTAGAGCCAGGTTTGCAAGTAAACATCGGTGGCTCAACGTTTTGGCAGTTGGTTTAGCAGTTGTAGGCATCGTGGCGATCGCGCCAATGGCCGCTGCTCAATCTGAACAGGCGGTAGAACCATCCTTACAAGCACCCACCTGTATAGCTGATTCTCAAGGCTTGATGTGTCGCACGAATGAGAACTCACCACAGAATGGAGTGCCAGCTTTGCCCAAAGCGATGCCTGCTAACGTAAGCACTTCAGCAACGGTTAGTCATGGCTTAAGCGCAACGCAAATGGAGCAAATTTCAAATGCTTTGCTTGGCATTCTCTACTTTGTCCTTCCCGTTGGTTTTGGTTTAGGGCTTTTTCTGCACGATCGCTATCAGGCATACCGTGTAGCCACTCTGGAAGCGCAAATTAAACTCCTAGAAAAAATGTGGGAGCAAAGCCCACAAGCTTAAACAGACCTTTTAGCCTGGTTGACTGACAAATCTTTCAGCAATCGCTTACCCCGCCCTGCCCTGAACGTGTGGTCTCATAGAACGGAGTCCTCCTCAAAGGATTACAAGAGTCTTGCAACCCGTTACCCTTCGAGAAAGCAAAGCCTACAACGGGTTTCGGACTTCATCTGTCGCAGCCTCCCGTCAGCATCCATCAGATGCTATGAGACAGAAAGCGGGGGCAGCAATGAACTTAACGGATCAGTGGTGTCATCCGTCTCTGAGGCGACGCCTTTAGAGTCGATCGCTACCAACTCCACTGCACAGGCTTTTAACTCCGGTTGAAAGGAGTCTGGGCAGGCTTCGGGGTGGGTAAGGGCATTAGCTTCGGCCTTGGTTGCCCAGAGTGCGCCCCAGTGCATGGGTACAAAGACGGTTTTGGGCGCAATGGCCGTAGTGACTTTGGCTGGAAAACGGGCAGTCCCTCGGCGCGATCGTACCTCCAGCCAGTTGCCGTTCTCAACCCCGATCGCGGCGGCATCGCGGGGATGAATCTCAAGAAACGGGCCATCGTACATCTGCCGAATCTTATCAACCCGTCCGGTGCGTGTTTGCGTGTGCCAGTGACCGTAGAGCCTGCCCGTTGTCAGCACATAGGGATAGGTGTCGTCGGGGGGTTCAGCCAAACCGCGTGAGTGACAGGCGGCAAAGCGGGCGCGACCATCAGGTGTATGAAATTGACGATCGCCATAGAGCCGCTTGGCCGCGAAGCGAGAGACTGCTGGCTTATGGGGATTACGAATAAACGAGGGAAAGCGCAGTCGTCCTTTTTCATCCCGTGTCCCCTCTTCTTCCTCACCTTGAGGGCAGGGCCATTGCAGCGGGCCTTCGTGGCGCAGGCGATCGTGGGTCATCCCTGACATATCGCAAGGGCGACCCTGCGTTAACTGCACAAACTCAGCATGGACATCGGCAGCCCCGTTGAACGTAAAGGGTTTACCAAAGCCCAATCGCCGTGCTACTTCGGCAAAAATCACCCAATCGGCACGGGCTTCACCCGGTGGTGTGCGGAACTGGGGGCAGAGCGTCACGCGCCGTTCAGAGTTGGTCATGGTACCGGGGGCTTCGCTCCACTGAGCGGCAGGCAGCAGCACATGGGCATAAGCTGACGTTTCGGTGGGGTAGTAAGCTTCTTGATAAACGGTGAAGGGCGATCGCAACAACGCTCGTTTAGTGCGCTCCAGATCCGGCAGGCTCACCACTGGATTTGTTGCCGCAATCCAGAGAAAGCCGACGGCTCCGTCTTCAAGCCCCGTGATCATCTCCCAGGCGGTGCGTCCCTGTTCAGCCGAGATTTGTCCTGACTTCAAACCCCAAAATTGCTCCACTTCGGCGCGGTGCTGCGGGTTTTTCACATGTCGATAACCCGGTAAAAGGTTACACAAGCCCCCTGCCTCGCGCCCACCCATCGCATTGGGTTGTCCGGTGAGTGAAAATGGCCCAGCACCTGGTTTACCAATTTGCCCCGTCATAAGATGCAGGTTGATGATCGATCGCACCTTTGCCGTCCCCTCGCTGGACTGGTTGACCCCCATCGACCACATCGAAAGCACCCGTTTGGATTCGCCCCAATACTGTGCGGCGGTTTCTAGATCCTCCACTGAAATACCGCAGCGCTTCGCGACCGTTTCTGGCTTGTAGTCTTCAATGACTTCTGCAAACGCGGTGAAATGGTTGGTGTGCTTGGACACAAAAACCGAATCCAGGTAGCCCCGATAAAGCAGTAAATAGGCCAGCCCGTTCAGCAAATCGATATCGGTTCCGGGTGCGATCGCCAGATGTAAATCAGCCGCCTCCGCTGTTTGGGTTTTGCGGGGATCGACCACGATCAGCTTGACGTGCTTGTTTTGCTTGTGGTGCTTCCGCAGGCGATTAAACACAATGGGATGGCACTCTGCCGCATTGGTGCCAATTAAAAACGCACAGTCCGTTAAGTCTAAATCGTCGTAGCAGCAGGGTGGGCCATCGGCACCAAAGCTTTGCACGTAGCCCGCGACGGCTGAAGACATGCAAAGGCGCGAGTTGGCATCAAAGTTATTAGTGCCGAGAAAGCCTTTCATCAGCTTTTGCGCCACGTAATAGTCTTCAGTGTGGAATTGCCCAGAGCCATACATACAAAGCCCATCGGCTCCTTGAGTGGCGCGAACGGTTTGGATGCGATCGACCACACGCCCCAACGCCTCATTCCAAGTAGCACGGCGAAACGGCTCCTCTAGCGAGTCACGCACCATTGGATGCAGCAGACGATCTTTGTGCAAGGACTCAGTAATGGTGGCACCCTTAACACAGACCATTCCCTGACTGGAAGGATGCGCACGATCGCCCCGCGCCTGCCAGATGGGAGTGCCCTGTTTATCGCGATTTACAGTCTTACCTGGTACAGCTGGAGGCGATACTTCGAGACCGCAGCCAACGCCACAGTAGGGACAGAGGGTTCGGATGGGGTGAGTCATCGGCGCTACCCATCGATTGCATCGGAGAGATTCAGCAGCGGACGCGTGTATTCCCTCACCTGCAAGCGTAGACATGGAATGTGGTCTAACAGGGGTATGGTGCTGCTGTGAGTCCGCACTTCTAGGAGTGCATCAGGCAGGGCCTCAAACAGCAGGCGCTGTCGGGGAAACACGACGCGCTCAAACAACCAGTTAGGAATATTAATGATGCGGGCAATTTGCACTTGATTGGTGGCGTTCTCGTAATAGCAAAGGATGCGATCGGGCAAGTTTTCAGGCAGTGTGGAAGAGGTCTGAACCATAGCTAATGGCTGTTTATTTGTTCTAGAGGGGGCTGAACCGCAAACAGGCAACACACGCAAACACTCACGCTCAAGAACGATCGCCGCTACTCTACGTCATCATGGGCAAAGCGGTGATACAAGAAGTCCAGCGCATAGTTGCGTAGCTCGTAGTATTTGGGATCTTCCATCACATGAGTGCGATCGCGCGGACGTGCGAAGGGAATGGTCAAAACCTCGCCAATTTTCGCTGCGGGGCCGTTGGTCATCATGACCAGGCGATCGCTCAGCAGCAGTGCCTCGTCGATGTCGTGGGTAATCATCAAGACGGTCACACGATACTCCATCCAAATTTTGAGCAGTTCCTCTTGTAGTTCTTCTCGCGTAATCGGGTCGAGTGCGCCAAAGGGTTCATCTAGCACCAGCACCTGAGGGCGCAACGCCAGCGCACGGGCAATGCAAACTCGCTGCTTCATGCCACCAGAGAGCTGTCCTGGCTTTTTGTGGGCCGCTTCGGTCAGCCCAACCAGCGCTAAATGGTCGTTTGCAATCTTCTCTTTCTCCGCTCTGGGCTTATCAGGCCAAACCGAATGAACGCCCAAATAAATATTCTCAAAGGCTGTCATCCACGGTAGAAGCGAGTAGTTTTGAAACACTACCATGCGATCGGGGCCGGGTTTTGTGATCCGCTGGTTGCGCAACCGGACTTCCCCCGTCGTCGGCTCCCGGAAGCCCGATACCATATCTAGCAAAGTCGATTTGCCGCAGCCCGAATGACCGATGAGGCAGACAAACTCACCTTCATTCACCGTTAGATTAATCCCATCAAGCACCACATAGTCGTCACCAGCGGTGGGATAGGCTTTGGTCAGGTTTTCAATGACCAAAAACGGTTCAGACGTAATCGGTGGCTTCGGTTCTAGGAGGGCGCTGTTGATTGTTTGCATAGGGATGGAGAGTGGGGGGAGGAGTGGGGGAGAGGCGTGAGGGATGAAAGTTTTGAGTTTTGAGTTTTGAGTTGAACCAGTTGTTGGTTGCTAGTGCATGAACTGTTCCTGAATCCTTCTAAAAACTCAAAACCAACAACCTTCTTGCCTTCTACCTTTAGGGTTTGAGCGGACAGCGGTCAGCTTTTTAGCCTTCAGCCTTCTTTCTTGCCCTAAACCGTCGCTGTTGCTAGGGCATCGATCGCGATTTCTTCAATACGGATGTCACGTTTGATGGTCAAGTGATTGAGATAGCCGATGGGGTCATCAGGATTAAAGACCGTCCCATCGCTGAAATGAATGGGGCCGCGATTGGGTTCTACATCTAACAAACCGAGGTCGCGTGCGGCTTCACCAAAGACATCGACTCGGCGCACGCGATCGAGCACGTCAACCCAGTTGCGAGGAAAGGGAGTGAGGCCCCAACGAGCAAATTGGGTCATAATCCACAGCCCTTCGACGCGATAGGGGCAGTTGGTTTGATCGACGTAAAACTGGTTGAAGCGCGGGAGGTTTTCTGGTTCGGCGTCCAGACTCCGAAGATAGGGATCAAGCAAACCGGGGCGAATGTAGGCTGGGTCTGTGCCAACGTATTCTGGTCGGCTCAGAAGTTCAACCAGTTCTTCGCGATTGCGGCGATCGTCGCAGTATTCGCAGGCTTCCAGGAGTGCTTTCACCAACGCCACATGGGTTTGTGGGTACTGATTGGCCCAATCTTCGCGCACGCCCAGCACTTTCTCTAGATGCCCTGCCCAGATGTCGAGGTCAGTAGCAACCACAAAGCCCAGACCTTCGCGAACGGCGTGGGAGTTCCAGGGTTCGCCTGCACAGTAGCCGTCGATGCTACCGGCCTTCATCGTTGCGACCATCTGAGCGGGTGGAATGACGGTGAGGCTCACATCCGTATCTGGATCGATGCCACCCGATGCTAGCCAGTGGCGTAACAATAGGTTGTGCATAGAAGAGGGATGCACCACGGCCAGAGTCCGCACCTCATCAGGTGTAGCGGCGATCGCCTCCTTAAAGTCAGGCAATGTTCGCACGCCAGCGTCATAGAGTTGTTTGCTCAACGTAATGGCATTGCCGTTGCGACTGAGCACTAAGCCCGTCACCGTTGGTAACGGGGTTTTGCCACCCATCCCTAACGTCATGGCTAGTGGCATTCCGGCTGTCATTTGCGCAGCATCCAGACGCTTAGTGGCTACGCCCTCGGCGATCGCTTTCCAACTGGGTTCCCGTGAAAGCGTCACCTCCTCTAACCCATGCGCCTGGAAGAAGCCTTTTTCTTTGGCAATCACCAGTGGCGCGCAGTCAGTTAGCGGTACAAAGCCAAGCTCCAGATTAACTTTCTCCAAGCCATTACGGGCGATCGCGGCAGTTTGCACAACCTTACGCTGTTTCGCTTTCTTTTGCTGGTTGAGAAAATAAACCACTTCTGCCCGTAACGCGTAGTAATTGGGATGGTTGACCACTTTCAGGCGATCACGTGGACGAGTAAATGGCACATCCAGCACCTGCCCAACGTAAGATTCAGGACCGTTGGTGAGCATGACGATGCGATCGGACAGCAGCAGCGCTTCGTCTACATCGTGTGTCACCATCACACAGGTCAACTGATGCTCATCGGCAATCTGCATCAACTGATCTTGCAAGCTGCTGCGGGTCAGAGCATCCAAGGCTCCAAAGGGTTCATCTAGCAACAGCAATTTGGGGCGAATGGACAACGCGCGGGCGATCGCTACCCGTTGTTTCATGCCACCCGACAACTGTCCTGGCTTTTTGTCAGCCGCATGGCGAAGCTTCACCAGATCAATGTGGCGTTCGATAATATCTTTGCGCTCGTCGGCTGGTAAGTCTTTCAGCACTCGATTGACGGCCAGCGAAATGTTCTCTCGCACAGTCAGCCAGGGCAGAAGGGAATAGTTTTGGAACACCACCATGCGATCGGGGCCAGGTTTTAACACCTGCCGTCCCTCCAGCACTACCCCGCCCTGCGTTGGACTGTTCAACCCAGCAATGATATTCAACAGGGTCGATTTGCCACAGCCAGAGTGACCTAGCAGCGTAATAAATTCGCCCTTTGTAATATCAAGCGTAATGTTTTTGAGCGCGATGTACTTCAGCCCGTTCGGTAACGGAAAAACCTGATCAACGTGGTCAACTTCAACAAAGGAAGACATGGCAACTAGAGGAGGTGAAGGGTGACAAGATGAAGGGTGGCAAGAACGTGCAGCCGAAACGAATGGCTCAAGCAGGAAAACTCATTGAGTCCCATTCTTGAGCATTAACTGCGGCTATTTCTGCTCTCCAGAAACAACCAGTGAGGAGATAAACGTGATCAACTTATCCAACAGCAACCCCACAATGCCGACATAGATGACGGCTAGAATCACTTCACTGAGGTTGCCGCTGTTGTAGGAATCCCAAATAAAGAAGCCAATGCCAACGCCACCTGTGAGCATTTCGGCAGCGACGATCGCCAGCCACGACAGCCCCACCGCAATCTTCAACCCGGTGAAAATATACGGCACAGTCGCAGGCAACAAAATCTTGGTGAAATATTCCACTTTTGAGAGTTGCAACACCTTCGCCACGTTTGTGTAGTCCTGTGGAATCTGCTGCACGCCCACCGCCGTGTTAATAATAATGGGCCAGATTGCCGTAATGAAAATCACGAAAATGGCAGATGGATTTGCCTGTTGGAACGCTGCCAGCGAAATGGGTAGCCATGCCAGCGGTGGAATCGTCCGCAAAACCTGAAAGATGGGATCAACGGCCTGGTAAAGCAGCACCACCGCCCCAATTAAGATTCCAACGCTAATGCCAACGGCGGCTGCCAGGGTATAGCCGATCGCCACGCGCTTTAAGCTAGCGGCAAGCTGCCAGAACAGCCCCACGTCTGAACCACCACTATCAAAAAAGGGATCAATAATCAGTGGATCCCAGGTTTCTTCTAACACTTTCAACGGGCTAGGCAGACTGGCACCTTCTCCAGATGTCAAGAGTTGCCACACAAGCAGAAATACGCCTAGCGCAATCACCGATGGGATTACCCCCTTTGCTTGCTTGCCAATAAGAGTGGCAAGGCGTTGTGGAAAGGCGCTTCTGGCAGTACCAAAGTCTAGTCTTGTTGCCATGTTCCAGGTCTACTCCAAATGGGTTGCAGGTGTTGTGATGTAGAAGAGGATGAAATTTGCAGTTCAAACGCGGGAGGCTTGAACGGGTGGACGATGGAAACGGGTTGCAGTCAGCCGTTCACAGACAATCTGACTGCAATCTAATACCCTAAGCCTTTTTGATTTTGAGGCTCTTGAGATAAGCGCCGGGGTTCTCCGGATCAAACTTGACTCCATCAAAGAAGGTTTCCACACCGCGCGAGGTGCTCTTGGGAATAGCGGCGGTCTGCCCGATCGCCTTTGCCGCCTCTTTCCACAAATCTTCGCGGTTGACCGCATCCACCAGCTTTTGCGTGTCGGTATCAGCAGGCAGGTAGCCCCAGCGAATGTCTTCGGTTAAGAACCAGAGATCGTGACTCTTATAGGGGTAGGAGGCATTCTCAGCCCAGAATTTCATCAGGTGAGGGCTGTTTTCAACCACCTTGCCATTGCCATAGTCAAACTTACCTTGCGCCCGTTCCACAATGTCTTTGGCAGGCACCTTAAACCATTCTCGTTTGGAGATAATCTTGCACATCTCCTCTTTGTTCTCTGGCTTATCGCACCAGATCTGCGCTTCCTGTACAGCCATTAACAGCGCTTTGGCCGCTTTGGGATTTTTGTCTACCCAATCAGCCCGCATACTAAAGGCTTTTTCGGGATGGTTATTCCAGAGTTCTCCAGTGGTTAATGCTGTCAGACCTAAGCCCTGGTTGACCAGTTGGGCATTCCACGGTTCTCCCACACAAAAGGCTTCCATGTTGCCAACTTTCATATTGGCAACCATTTGCGGTGGCGGGACTGGGATGGTGGAAATATCTTTGTCAGGGTTGATGCCACCTGCTGCCAACCAGTAGCGCATCCACAAGTCATGAGTGCCACCTGGAAAGGTGATCGCGGCCTTAATTTCTTTACCCGTTGACTTCGCTTTTGAGAAAGCATCTTTTAAGGGAGCGCTATCTAAGCCCAGCTTGGTGTCCTTGTAGGTATTAGCAACGGAAATGCACTGCCCATCAACGTTCAAACGAGCCAGGATATACATTGGCACCTTATTGCCTTTCGTTATCTTGCCTGTTGAGATCAGGTAGGGCATGGGAGACAGGATGTGTGCGCCGTCAATCCCACCGCCAGCAGAGCCAAGCACCAGATTATCGCGGGTGACAGGCCAAGAGGCTTGCTTAACCACTTCGACATCTTTCATGCCGTATTTCTCAAAGTAGCCCTTTTCTTTGGCGACGATGAGCGGTGCAGAGTCCGTCAGCGCAATAAAGCCCAATTTGGCTGTGGTGACTTCGGGCGCATCGGCAGCACTGATATTAACGGCTGGAATGGCAGCCGACGTGCTTTCATTTTTGGCTGATTTAGACGATTTGCAGCCGTTGACAAACAGGGCAGTCGCAGCCGTTGCGCCTGTCGTGAGAATGAACTTCCTTCTTGAGAACCGGGCCATCATCAATGCTCCTAATATCTTAAATAAACGCTTGAGTTCTGATTGAACCCTATGCTTGTCACCGCTGTCGGTGCTTCAGCGCGAAGATATCTTCACGACTGCACGATCGCGGCAAGCAATACCAAAATTTAGTTGCCAACGCCCACTTGCTGGCGCAGTGTGGCACTAAAGTGTTGCATCAACAAATCCCGCAGTACGGGTTTGAGATCGCTACAGGGGATACCTTTGGTGACACAGGTGCCGAGTACAGCATCCTTGCCGACTTTGCCACCCATGTAGATATCCACGCCTTCAACGGTTTTCCCATCCTTGCGAACCTTTGTGCCCATCAAACCAATGTCGGCAACTTGAGGTTGTCCACATGAGTTGGGGCAGCCCGTCCAATGAATCCGGACGTGGTTGGGAGTATCTAACTCAGCTTCCAGTTCGCTGATTAAGGCCAGGGCGCGATTCTTCGTTTCAATCAGGGCAAAATTGCAAAACTGGCTACCCGTGCAGGAAACAAGCGATCGAGAAAGCGTTGCAGGTTTAATCGAAAACTTGGTCAGCAAAGGCTCTTGCAGCAGTGACTCTAGGCGAGAATCGGGCACGTTTGGCAAGATGACATTCTGTTCCACCGTGAGCCGAATCTCACCGCTGCCATACACGTCAGCCAACCGCGCCAGGTCAAACATATCGGCGGCAAATAAGCGACCGATCGGCACATGGAGTCCGACATAGTTCAGCCCCAGTTGCTTCTGAGCATACACGCCAATGTGGTCGCGTTTCTCCCAAAGAATTTCATCCTTTTCGGCCTCGCTTTGCAGCGTTTGACCCATCTGCGTTGCCACGGCAGCACGAAGTTTTTCTACGCCCCATTCGTCAATGAGCCACATGAGGCGCGCTTTTTGGCGATTGGCCCGTAAGCCGTGGTCTCGATAGACAATCAAAATGGCCTCGCAAAACGCGACGACCTGATCGGGTGAAACCCATACGTTTAGAGGAATCGCGGCTTCACATCGTTTGCCCGAAAAGAAGCCCCCAACCAGCACATTGAAGCCCAGGTTGCCCTCTTTATAGGCAGGGACAAAGGCGATGTCGTTAATTTCCGCATGCACGGAGTTATCACGACAGCCTGCGATCGCAATATTGAACTTGCGCGGCAGATTGGAAAAGGTTGGATTGCCCTGCCCCTTGCTGGTAATCAGGTCTTGCACCTGGTGAATCAAATCGCGCGTGTCAATCAGTTCATCCGCATCAATACCTGCTACAGGTGAACCCGTGATGTTACGCACGTTATCCATCCCAGACTGAATGCTGGTCAGCCCCACGGCTTCAAACCGACGGAAAATATCCGGCACATCTTCAATGCGAATGCCCCGTAGCTGCAAGTTTTGGCGTGTTGTAATGTCGGCATTCCCATCATCGCCGTAGCGCTGCACAACCTCTGCCAGCACACGCATCTGGGCACTGGTCAGAATGCCGCAGGGCAGGCGCAACCGCATCATAAACTTGCCAGGAGTCACCGGACGAAAAAAGACACCCATCCATTTCAAACGGTGGTCGCGATCGGTTTCATCCATCGCTTCCCAGCCAATTTGAGCAAAATGCTCTAGCTCTGCCTTGACGGCCAAACCATCTTTCTCAGCTTTGAGTTTTTCAAACTTATTGAGACTCGTTGCTGGCACTGTGCTGGTCATAAGACTTGTCCCTTGGGTCTGCACTTCAAGCTATGCTTGTACCTATGAAATCAGCTAAAAACAAACCAGATTGTTCAGCGTCAACCAAATTCTGTTCAGCAACTGATTTACTTTGCATGCGCTTGTTGAAGTTAACGTAAGCTGGCTATTCACAAAAATTCGTATCTTTAGTCACAAAACATTTCTGTTTATGAATTTTTTGCATCGGTGTGATGCGGCCTTAGCATCCTCTAGTGCAGAACAGCCTCTAGTGCAAAACAGCCTCTAGATTTAAGCCCTATGGGCTTACCCGAACCTCGAAGGATTGAACCCAAAAACAAGCAACTAGCCAATGTTGTTGCCTAAACCTCCGAAGTTTTAATCAATGCCTAAGTCCTTAATTCATCCCTTATCCGATCGCCTCCACCAGATTTTGGCTGCATCGCCTGTTGGCATGGTGCTGCCAGCAATGGCTCAGCTTCATTTACCCGATTGGTGGTTGGCAGGAGGGGCTGTGCGGAATACGGTGTGGCGATCGCGCTTTGGACGCAACTGTGCCTTGACCATTAAAGATTTTGATCTGGCGTTTTTTGACGCGCAGGGGAACCGTGATCAAGAATTGGTAGCGAAAGCAATTCTGACCGGGCACTTTCCTGACTACGTGTTTGATGTCAAGAACCAGGCCAGCTTTGCCCGTTGGCGTGCTGGTCGCAGACCCTACAGAAGCACTGAGGATGGCATTGCCGACTGGCTTCATACAGCAACAGCGATCGGCGTGCGCTGCAATGCTCAGGGGGTGTGGCACTATTTCACTCCCTACGATTTGGACGATCTCTTCAACGGCATCATCCGACCCACTCCAGCCCATACCCACAATCCCGATGCAGAGCGTAAGGCGGCATCATTTCTGGAAAAATGTGCCTGTTTGCAAGTTCATTCAGACAGGTAAGTGAAGAGCCATTCGTCAAATTTCGTTTACATAACGTAATAGTTGCTCTTGATGTTCACACTTCTTCAAATTTAGCCGTCATGCAAAAATCAGCTTTACTGGCAAGGCTCTTAGAGATGTTTGTCAATGCTGGCATGCTCAACGCTGACGCAATCAAGAAGAAAATGTATCACCATGAACGCAAATTGGGCAGCTTGAAAGAGTAAACAGTGCCTCTCCTGTAATCAAGCGTTATGATAGGGGCTGAATTGATAAACGTTTGTAACAAATTATCAATGATTGTTTCCACAACTGGTTTAGCCAGACTGAAAGCATCGTTCACCGAGAAGATCTTTTTGGGGAATGAACCAAGCGCCGAGCTGATTGCCATTTTGCTGGTGTATTTTGTACAGGGCATTCTGGGGTTAGCGCGTTTGGCGGTCAGCTTCTTTTTGAAGGATGAACTGGGGCTGAGTCCGGCTGAGGTGTCTGCTTTGGCTGGGATTGCGGCTCTACCGTGGATGGTGAAGCCATTGTTCGGCTTTATCTCGGACGGTTTACCGATTCTTGGCTACCGACGACGACCATATTTAATTTTGTCAGGCTTACTAGGAGTGCTTTCCTGGGTGGCTTTGTCAACGATCGTCCATTCTGCCTGGGCTGCAACAGCGGCGATCGCGCTGGGTTCGCTCTCCGTTGCCTTTAGCGATGTCATTGTGGATTCCCTGGTTGTGGAACGGGCGCGGGGCGAGTCCCTTGGTAAGGCTGGCTCACTCCAGTCGCTTTGCTGGGGTACCTCAGCGCTTGGTGGCATTCTCACAGCCTATTTCAGCGGCTCTTTACTGCAAAACTTTAGCACTCGCACGGTTTTTGGGATTACGGCAACCTTTCCACTGATTGTTTCCCTGGTGGCATGGTTGATCACCGAAACGCGTGTGACAGAGCGGATGAATTGGTCGCTGGTGTGTGAGCAGTTTGTGCAACTTCGTCAGGCCGTCAGCCAGAAATCGATCTGGATGCCAACAGCATTTCTCTTCCTCTGGCAAGCCATGCCAACCGCTGAATCTGCGTTCTTTTTCTTCACCACGAATGAGTTAGGGTTTGAACCAGAGTTCTTAGGGCGCGTGCGGCTCGTCACAAGTTTAGCCTCGCTGTTAGGCATCTGGTTTTTTCAGCGCTTTTTGAAAACCGTGCCGTTTCGGGTCATCTTTGGCTGGTCTACGGTGATTTCGGCGGCGTTAGGTATGACAACCCTGCTGCTGGTGACGCACGCGAACCGGACACTGGGCATTGACGATCGCTGGTTTAGCCTGGGCGACAATTTGATTTTGACGGTTATGGGTCAGATTGCCTACATGCCGATTCTGGTCTTGGCTGCAAGGCTTTGTCCCCCTGGTGTTGAAGCAACCTTTTTTGCGCTGCTAATGTCGGTAGTCAATCTGGCTGGGCTACTGTCTTACGAATCGGGCGCTTTCCTGATGCACTGGCTAGGCATCACCGAAAACAACTTCAGCAATCTGGCGCTTTTGGTCGTCATTACCAACCTCTCGACACTCTTGCCACTACCGTTTTTGGGTTGGCTACCTCGCGCTGAGCAGACCACCGAAGCGGCATTAGCGACAACGCTACATTCAGTCCCCGTCATCGAAGCCGACTCTTCCGCTTCCAGGCATCTAGGGCAACCGTTTTTGCCTGATTTAATGACTGAATTTATGCCGAAGTCACGACAGATTGAACCTGTGGGGGAAGAGTAAGGGGAAGGAATAAGGGATAAGGGATGAGGGATGAAGGCTAAAAGCTAAAAGCAAAGGGCATAAGGTTAAAGCTGACTCCTCGCTCCTGCTTGCCAACAACCAAAAACCAAAATCTAAAAACTTTCCTGGTTTCTATGCAAAGCTTCCAGCTCAACGAACGCGCATCGACCGTGCCGCCGACGCTTTCCTACAATCGCGAAGGATGGCAGAAGGGCTACCGTTCTCTCAAGCAAGAGTTTGACTACTGGATCGATGACGTTGAAGGCAAAATTCCGCCTGAACTGCACGGTACCCTGTTCCGTAATGGGCCAGGGATGCTAGATGTGAATGGGCAGACGATTCATCATCCCTTTGATGGAGATGGGATGATTTGCGCGATCGCCTTCGACAACGGGCGTGCCCACTTTCGCAATCGCTTCGTTCGCACCGAGGGGTATGTTGCAGAACAAGCCGCAGGACGCATCCTCTATCGTGGCGTGTTTGGGACGCAAAAGCCGGGTGGATGGCTGGCAAATGCCTTTGATTTTCGCCTCAAAAACATTGCGAACACCAACATTCTTTACTGGGGTGGAAAGCTGCTGGCACTGTGGGAAGCGGCTGAACCGCATCGGCTTGACCCTGCCACACTAGAGACGTTGGGACTCGATCACCTGAATGGCGTGTTGCAGCCTGGTGCTGCCTTTGCAGCTCATCCCTGGATTGATCCTGCCTGCAATCAGGATGACGGTGCACCTTGTCTGGTCAATTTTTCCATCAAGCCAGGATTATCTTCCACCATTACGCTGTTTGAGTTCCATCCTGATGGCAAATTGCTGCGAAAGCATTCCCATGCCACACCGGGCTTTGCCTTCATTCACGATTTTGCCATTACGCCCAATTACGCCATCTTCTTTCAAAATCCCGTCAGCTTTAACCCACTACCGTTTCTGTTAGGCAAACGCGGTGCTGGCGAATGCATCACCTTCAATCCTGAAAAACCAACGCGGATTGTGGTGATTCCACGACACACAGCATCAGCGGCTCAACGCGACGCACTCAAGGCTCGAATCTTTGAGACTCACGCTGGCTTTGTGTTTCACCATGCCAATGCGTTTGAGCAAGGAGATGAAATCGTAATCGATTCGGTCTGCTACGGTTCGTTACCCGCTGTGGAGGCTGACGCTGATTTTAGACAAACAGATTTTGCAGCCTTAACTCCAGGGCAACTCTGGCGGTTTCACGTGAACCTGACCACTCAAGCAGTGCAGCGTGAATTGGTGGAAAGCCGCTGTTGTGAGTTTCCCTACGTGCATCCGGCGAAAGCGGGTCGATCGCACCATTACGTCTTCATGGGGGCAGCTCATGCACCTGAAGGAAATGCACCACTACAGGCGATCGCCAAGATTGATGTGGAAACAGACAAACGACAGCTTTGGAGTGCAGCACCACACGGTTACGTCAGCGAACCCATCTTTGTGCCGCGCGCCTCTGCTGCGTTTAAGGATGGATTGCCGTCAGCAGATCTGGTTGGAGCAGAGGATGATGGCTGGTTGCTCACGCTGGTTTATGACTCGGCACATGAGCGATCGGATGTCGTGATTCTAGACGCACGCGATTTGCATCGGGGGCCGATCGCCCGTTTACATCTCAAGCATCATGTGCCTTATGGGTTGCATGGCAGCTTTACGCCGCAGGTTTTTGAATAGGAAGGGCTGGGGAGGCAGGGGGAGCGGAGGAAGCAGAGGGAGGAATTCAAACCTCTCTGGTTCAGTGGCACAACTGAAAAATCAACGCTCTAATACCAATTTGAATTGAAAATGCGACACATCTTGTAGGGGCAAGGCAATGCCTTGCCCCTACCCACCGATTGATCTGTAGCCGTCATTCTTTAAATCGGTATAATCCCCAGCTTTTCTGTAGAAATCGATAAGATAGAGTCACTTTACGTTTGAGACTGTGAAAAAGCGAGTTACGCTCACCTTTCCAAAGCGATCGGTTCAAATGCCAGTCACCTATCGATTGGCAAAGGATTTTAATGTGGCGGCGAATATCATTCGCGCTCAGGTTGCGCCCAATCAGGTGGGCAAGCTCGTCGTTGAGCTATCTGGGGATATTGACGAACTGGATGCAGCCCTTGACTGGATGCGATCGCAAGACATTGGCGTTTCGTTTTCTAACCGCGAGATCATGATTGATGAAGAAACCTGTGTGCATTGTGGGCTTTGCACAGGTGTGTGCCCGACTGAGGCCCTGAAGCTTGACTCAGAATCGTTTAAGCTCACCTTCACGCGATCGCGCTGCATTGTGTGTGAGCAGTGCATTCCTACCTGTCCCGTGCAAGCGATTTCGACGAATTTATAGAACTTTGGGAACGTGATGGAAGTGGATTGATTAGTTAGTGGTCAGTAGTTAATGTGCCAGGGCTGCGGGACGGGTGACTAAACCATCTTTGACGTAGATTGTGCGATGGGTTTGGTTCGCCACATCCAGTTCGTGCGTCACAATGACGATCGTGATGCCCTGTTGATTCAATTCCGTCATTAAATCCATCACTTCTTGAGAAGTCTGTGTATCCAAAGCCCCTGTGGGTTCATCTGCCAGCACCAGCGCAGGACGGTTGACCAGGGCACGAGCGATCGCGACTCGCTGCTGTTGTCCTCCCGAAAGTTGATTGGGGCGGTTATTCATGCGATCGACTAAACCAACGTGCGCCAATGCTTCCGCCGCTCGTCGTCGCCGCTGGGCTTTGGGCACACCAGCGTACACCATTGGCAGCATCACATTTTCGAGCGCAGTGGCACGAGGCAGCAGGTTGAATTGCTGAAACACAAACCCAATCCGGCGATTGCGGATGTACGCCAGTTCATCATTGGTGAGCGTGGTTAAATCTCTGTTTTCGAGAAGGTAATGTCCAGCAGAGGGGCGATCGAGACAGCCAAGAATGTTCATCAGCGTCGATTTTCCCGAACCCGACATGCCCATAATGGCGACGTATTCGCCTTCTTCAATGGATAGGTCAATGCCCTTGAGTACAGGCACATTTACTTCACCCAGTCGATAGGTTTTCCGAATGTCTTCCATCCAAATCATGGTTGCCATGTTGAGTAATCCTTTTAATGAGTAGTTTGCACATGAGGAGAGCAGGGGAAGCAGGGGGAGCGGAGAAGGCAGGGGAAGCAGTTGTAGGATGGGTAAAGCTGTTCTGACACATCAGAAAAGGTGAGCGTAACCTATGCGGACAAAAGGTTTTGTGCTGTAGGGAAGCTAGAGACAGTAGTTTCCAGTTGATGACTCAATACGTGAAACTGCATTTTTGACGGACATAACAGCAGTTTTATAGGTTATGGCGCATACCAGGTAAGATTGTGTTTGCTCACAGGAAAGATAACCATCTGTCGGATCAGAAGCCTTCTTGTAGTCACATTGAAATCCATTAAATTCCAAGAGCCATTTCGCATTCATGATGGAACTACCGATTGGAATCATGCGGCTCACCTCATTTCTCAAAAGACTGTCGTCTCTATTGAGCCAAATCTTTTTCCCAATTAGGATTGGTAGTGGGTTGCCAACACTACAGTGAGTGAGAAGCAAAACTAAGGGAGACG
The DNA here is from genome assembly GCF_059505485.1 of Stenomitos rutilans. Taxonomy (NCBI): domain Bacteria; kingdom Bacillati; phylum Cyanobacteriota; class Cyanophyceae; order Leptolyngbyales; family Leptolyngbyaceae; genus Stenomitos; species Stenomitos rutilans. The sequence continues at coordinate 50,420 of NZ_JCACKR010000063.1, read as the reverse complement.
CAAGCAGCAGGGGAATTACAAACCTTTTCAGTTTCGGCATGGGTCGATGATGCAAATTTCAATCAACCCTAGCGACAAACCTCTCGCTATATCGAAACCTCTAGCCCACTTCCTCAACCGCCTCCCCTGCTTCCCCTGCCCCCTCTGCTTCCCTACTCCCTACTCCCTAGCTCAATCGCTCCTCAACGCCGTAATCGGGTCTAACTGCGCCGCATTCCGTGCAGGAATCACGCCTGCCACCAGCCCGATCGCGAAGGTTAAGCCAAAACCAAGGAGGATTGCCCAGATTGATAAGACGAATGGGAAGCTGAAGAGATTGGCAGCAGCAAAGGCGATCGCCACACCCAGACCAATGCCAATCACGCCACCCAATGCGGCAATCACGACCGCTTCGGCTAGGAACTGGCTCAGAACGGCGATGCTGGTGGCACCGATCGCTTTACGAACTCCAATCTCTCGCGTGCGTTCCACCACAGACACCAGCATGATATTCGCGATGCCAATGCCGCCAACGATGAGGGATATACCCGCGATCGCCACAACCATCACCGTAAGCAGCTTCGAGGTGCTGGTCAACGTTTCAATCACATCGGCTGAATTGATAATCCGAAAATCATCTTTATTGCCTTTCTCTGGAAAAATGCCGTGCCGTACCCGCAGAAGATTTGTAATTTGATACTGTGCTGCATCGAGCTGATCCTGACTTTTGACTTTGACGTAAACGCCCCGAATGGCAATGCCTTTCACCGCATTGTTTCCCACCAGGCGAGCAGACATATTGGTGAGTGGCAGATAAATTTGTTCATCTGGGCTTTGGGGGCCTTGTGAACCTTTCGTTTCCATCACGCCGATGACATCATAGGTTTGCCCTTGAATGCGGATTTGGGCACCTTCAGCCGTGCTGCCTGTCCCCAACAACTCATCACGAGCAGTAGGCCCCAGAACTGCTACAGGCGAGGCAGCATCCACTTCTTCTTGCGTGAAAAATCGGCCCGTTTGTGGGTGTGTATTTCGCACATCGGGATAATTTACATCCGTGCCGATGATGGTCATGGAGTTGTTGTTTTGGTCGTAAACCACCTGCGCGTTTTGCTGCAAGAACGCCGAGACACGATCAACGCCAATCACCTGCTGCCCGATCGCCTGAGCATCTTCCAACGTTAGGGTGGTGGCACTTCCCGCACCCTGCTGCACCGATCCACTTCTGGCTGCACCCGATTGCACTTGCAAAATGTCAGTACCAAGGGATTGCAAGCGTTGCTCCGTCGATTTCTGCGTACCCTGACCGATCGCCGTCACCGCAATGACCGCCGTAATGCCAATAACAATGCCCAGCATGGTGAGCACCGTGCGAAGTTTGTTGCTCCAGAGTGCCTCGATCGCCATCGTCAGAATTTCGCCGAACGAGATTGATGTACTCCGCTGCATCAGAATGGATGCTTGTTTGAGGGGTGGTTTGCGATCGTGTGTTTTCATGCCGAAACCTCGGTGGAGAAGGGATGAGGGATGAGGAATGAGGAGTGAGGTTGGAAGATGGAGCTTTAAGGTTAAAATGTTGAACCTTTAAGGTTAAAAGTTGAGATCTGAACTTAAAAGATTTAGCTCTGAACTCGAAAGATGAGGCTTTGAGCTTGAAAGATCAAGCTTTGAACTCGGATGATTAAGTTTAAGAGTCAAAACGTCGAGCTTTGAACTCGGAGAGTGGAGCTTTGAACTCGGAGAGTGGAGCTTTGAACTTGGACTATGGAGCTTTGAACTTGGAAGGTAGAGCTTAAAGGTCGAAAGATGGAGCTTTGAACCCGGAGAGTGGAGCTTTGAACTCGGAGTGGCAAGTCTAGGGGTCGAAAGATGCAGCTTAGAGCGTCAACTTAACCTTCTGCCTTCTGCCTCCCCCGCTTCCTCTGCCTCCCCGCCTCTGTCTTCATCTAAAACGGCGGCGGTCCTCCCATCCCAGCACCGCTCATTCCCCCTGCCCCGCTCCTTCCACTGGCATTACCGCTTCGATTAGAAGCGCCTGTCCCCGAAGCTCCGGCTGGTGCGCTGACTAAGACTTTTTCATTGCCTTGCAAACCAGAGCGGACTTCGGTCTTGTTGTTGATGGTGGCTCCAGTGGTAACGGGTATAAATTTGGCTTTCCCGTCTGGGGTGAGTACGCGGACAGCGGTGCCGTTTTGCTGACGGGCGATCGCGACGGTCGGTACGGTCAGAACGTTATCCAACTTACCTGCATCAAATTTGGCATCCACATTCATACCGGGATGCAACAGCTTTTTAGGATCGGTAAGCGCCACTTTCACCTTAAAGCTCGTGACGTTCGAGGTGACGGTTGCCTCTGCCGCCACCTGAGACACTTTGCCCTGAAAGGTTTGATCGGGATAGGCATCGGCGGTGATGGTGACAGTTTGCCCCAGCTTAATCTTGCCAATATCGGTTTCAGCTACATCTGCGGAAACTTGATAGGTGGAGGCCAGCGACAAAATAGACGACGAAGTGGCAGATGAAACCGAACTTCCAGAGGTGGTGGGGGTGACGAAATCACCGGGGTCAGCATATTTTGCCGTCACAATACCGCTAAAGGGAGCACGGATAACGGCATCTTCAATCTGCGTTTGGATGGTTTTCAAACTGCCTTCTGCTTGCGTCACCTGAGCGCGTGCCTGGGCAATATCTTCTGTGCGATTGCCAACTTGCAATAGCTTGAGTGCCTGTTGCGCTTTGTCTACTGCTGCCTGATTGGTGTCTCGCGTGGTGCGGTATTGGCTCACCGATTGGGCAGAAATGGCTCCTGACTGATACAGTTGCTCATACCGTTGAAGATCTGCCTGTGACTGACTCAATGTAACTTGAGCGCTTCTCACGGTAGACTCTGCCTGAGCAATATCTTCAGGGCGGTTGCCAGCTTCGAGCTTCTGCAAGTTTGCTTGAGCCGATGCCAGCGAACCCTGTGCTTGAATCAGTTGCCCTTGCAGGTCTGAGTCATCCATGTAGGCCAGGGGTCGCCCTGCTTGCACTACGTCGCCTTCATCGACGATCAAACTTTTGAGCCGTCCAGAACTTTTGGGGCTGACGTTGGTGGATTGTTTGGCTTCTACCGTACCATTGGCGGCGATCGTGATGGGAATCGTTTCACGCGAGACAGGAACCGTGATTTGTTTGCCCCTTGCTGCCTGACTGGTGGAAGCAATGGTTTGGCGATAAACCAAATAGCCACCACCTGACAGGGAGCTGAGGAGCAGTAGGCCCATCAACCATTTAGTCCACCGCTGTCTCATGATACGGTTGGGCAACGGATTGAATGGAATAGCTTGGGGGGAATCAAGTGTCATAACGCTGCATTTGTTGGAAACAACAACGAATCATAGTGATGCTGTTCGATAGTTCCATTACGGCAGCCTAATATGACCGTTTCCCATCACCTTGAATTACAGTTTTGTCATTTATGGGAAAGGCAGAGGGTAGAGGAGGCAAGGGGAAGCGGGGGAGGCAGGGGAGGCGAGTATAGTTGGTCTATTAGTGCGTTAAATCCAAATCCTGCAGCATTTCCAAGAGGGTATCTTTCAGTCCTTTCGACGATGGCATTGCTCTATTCAAAACTAAACGTAGTGCCCTCGGCAACGCGATGGGAACGGGCTAGGGCGTGCTTTAAAGCCCTCGGAAGCCCCCAAATTTGGGGGCTTACAAACCAGCTTCAAAGTCCCTCAGCATTGGGGGCTTAAAGCCCTTTGGGCATACAAGAAAAGGGGGCAGAAGCTATCAGCAATGAAACGATTGAAGTTTTAAAACACTGCCTAGTAGGAGAAGCCCACGTCAGTCCGTTTCAACAGGCTTTGTTCTGTTAACCTGCAATTCATTGCAGAGCGTTGTTGCAAGTAGCGTTGCATTAAAAAAACGGACGATCGCCAATCGCCCGTTATCTTGCTTTAAATGAATCGCTTAATGCTCAACGGCAGATACACCCACGTCGCGTTAGCGTGTTTCCCAGTGGCCTTCTACCCATTTGCGACCAATGCCCAGGAAACCAGATTCCCAATGACCGGGTATCCAGACTCTTCGTTCGCGGCGATTTGCATCACGGCGAAGGGCTTCCCGTCGAGCTTCTTCGCGTCGAATGGCGTCACGTTGATCGTTGTCTCGGTCGCGATCGCTACGATTATCATCGTAGCGCTGGGCAACGATCACAGGAGTCTGACGCACTGCCAGAGGTGTAATTTCTGCGGCAGTAGCGGACTGAGATAGAAGGGTAGATGCACCGATCGATAAGGCACCGATCGGCAAAGCAAGTAGCGTGACTGCGATTTTATGATTCATCACCAAACATCCTTGCAATATGAACTCAATTAAGACATCTATGCGCATGTGGAGGTTTAATTTATGCCAACATCTCACCCTTAAGGCAGAGAAATGCGCTCCCTACTGATTAGGAGTTAGGAGGTGGTGCGCCGTTCTCGCTGGGTGGTTGAGCAGGTACACCCAGAGCATCCTTTAGCTGTTGTTCCGTTACACCCAGCTTGGCCGCAGCGGCAGCAAAATCAGGGCGAGGGGGGCGTTGACTAGGATCGCTGGGTGGTTGAGCGGGTACACCTAGAGCGTCCTTTAGCTGTTGCTCTGTAACGCCGAGCTTGGCCGCAGCGGCAGCAAAATCAGGGCCAGGGGGACGTTGGCTGCGATCGCCCGTGCGGCCCTGTTGACCAGGCGACTTAGCAGGCACTCCTAACGCTTGCTTGAGTTTGGCTTCGGTTGTGCCTAGTTTCGCGGCAGCGGCAGCAAAATCAGGACGAGGAGGACGCTGACTGCGATCGCTCGGTGGCTGCGATGGCACACCCAAAGCATCTTTTAACTGCTGTTCCGTCACGCCGAGCTTGGCAGCAGCAGCGGCAAAGTCGATACGGGGCGGTCTGCGTTGACCTTCGGGCGGTTGATTGGATGGTTGCGATGCTTGAGCAACTTGAGTCTTTAAATTAGCGGCATTGACTTGGTTGGAAGCGGCTAACCCAAACGAACCCATGAGTACGGGAATAGCTGTTGCGATTAAGATTCGACGCACGTTCATAGTAATCCTTTAGATGTTGATAGTAGAGCTGAAGCGGTGCTGCGGTCAGGATAATAGAAGAACAGTCGGTTCACCAGTCACCAATGACCTACTACAAAGGCACTGCCCAAATGGTTGTGTAGTCCGTAGTTAATTCCATCTAGCCTGCCCAAAATGACAGCTAACACTGCGTGTGAATTACAGTTTTGTCATTTAAGTTGAGGAAGGGTGACCCTACAATGGAGCAGTTGGTAAGCAGTAAGTGACTTGTGAACGTCCTGTTTGTCGAAGATGAAGCAAAAATAGCTGACTTTGTCCGTGCGGGGTTGAAGGAGCAGGGCTTTGTCGTAGACTATTGCGACAATGGTGACGATGGGTATCTGAGAGCGTTAGATCACGACTACGACGCGATCGTGCTGGATATCATGGTGCCCGGCAAAGATGGCTTGGCGATTTTGAAACAGCTTCGGCGCGAAGGTCGGAATGCGCCCGTGATTTTGTTGACTGCCCGCAATGAACTGGACGATCGCCTGCAAGGGTTGAATCTGGGCGCTGATGATTACATTGCCAAACCGTTCTTTGTGGAAGAGTTAGCCGCTCGCATCCATGCAGTGGTGCGTCGTAGCATCGGTGAACGCCAAAATTTGCTCACAGTTGGTTCGCTTAAGCTCGATCGCATCACCCGCGAAGTGACCTGCCAGCAACGGGCCATTGAACTCACCAGCCGGGAATTTAATTTGCTGGAATACCTGATGCGATCGCCGGGACGGGTGTTCACGCGCACCCAAATTTTGGAACACGTTTGGGGATACGACTTCAACCCCAATACCAATGTGGTCGATGTTTGCATCCAACGGATTCGCAAGAAAATTGATCCCATTGACGACACTGGCTGGATTGAAAGCATTCGTGGGGTTGGCTATCGGTTTCGCAAGCCTGACCTAGTATGAAATGGCATTCCTTCCAATGGCAATCGTTTCGGTTACGAGTGGCGCTGCTGTCCGCGATGTTGGCAGGTACTGCCCTTATTGGGTTTGCGGCAGTCTCCTGGTTTCAAATTTATACCGCGAAGATTAGCCGTCTGGATGCTGAACTGGTGAATCAATTGCTGCGTGCACCACGTTTGCGAGAGCCAGAACGCTGGGATTTCTACGGCAGCACCTTAGCCTATGCGTTTGGAGCCAATACCAAAACACCGATCGCGCTACTGGTGCTGGATGGGAACGGTAACACGCTATATCAAACAAACGCTCTGCCTGCTGACCAGAGTGTGAACTCATTGCTTATTCGACAGTTGAAACTTGCACCACCAGCGCCGCTAAGGGGGCAACCACCACCATTGCCCCCTCGATCGGACTCACCAAACAATCCATCACGTCCAGCGTCGCGTCTATCACCCCCTCGCCCGCAGTTTGTCACTGAACGAACAACCACCGGAGACTGGCGCATTGGGGCCGCAAACTTTCCTGAACTAAGCGTTGCGATCGCCGTCAACCTCCAAACCATCAATCAGGAGATGGGTACCATTCGCAGTATCTTCCTGATTTCCATTCCCGGTGTGCTTTTATTGGTCGCGGGTGGTGCCTGGTTGGTTGCTGGCAGCGCGTTACGTCCAATTCATCAATTAACCGATGTGATTCAACAAGTAACCGTTAAAGGACTCGACCAACGCATTCCTACGGGGACAACAGACAGTGAATTTATCGAACTGATTCAGGTGTTTAACCAGATGCTAGAACGTCTAGAGCGCAGCTTTACCCAGGCTTCTCGCTTTAGCGCCGACGCAGCCCATGAACTTAAAACGCCGCTAACAATTCTGCAAGGTGAACTGGAGCGATCGCTTCAACAAGTACCGTCTGGTTCTGAAGTGCAGCAACGCTTGAGCAACCTGCTAGATGAGGTACGTCGCCTGAGTAGCATTATGCGGAAACTTTTGCTGCTGTCCCTAGCCGACGCAGGACACATGAGTTTGCACACAGTTTCGGTGGAAATTTCCATTTTGTTGGAGGAAATGCTGGAAGATCTAGAACTGCTGGCTCCCCATCTGAAGGTGCAAACTGTCATTCCCAAAGGGTTGTGGGTGGAGGGCGATCGCGATCTCCTGATGCAAGTCCTGCAAAACCTGTTCAGCAATGCGATTAAATACAATCTTCCCGATGGTTGGATTACGCTTGACGCACACCAAACGGACAAGACCGTGACCATAACCATTGGCAATGCCTCTAAACCCATCCCCGTGAGCGATCGCGATCGTATCTTCGATCGCTTCCATCGCGGTGATCCTGCCCGTACCCGCAAAGTCGAAGGCATTGGGCTGGGGCTGAGCCTGGCACGCGAAATTGTCCGCGCTCACGGTGGTTCACTAACCCTTGACCTGGCGATCGCTGACCACACTGCCTTCAGGCTGACCTTACCCACAGCAGTGAAACGCTAAGCTCCTACTGATGCTGATGGATTGAGCGAACGGCCAGACACGCACTGGCATCAGGCAGGTGAATCATTAGCAAACTGCTCCCGGCTGTTCACAAGCACCAATACTGACCCAACTGCTGGAGCCGTCTGCCCAGTGCTCTTTCTTCCAAATGGGGGCGTTGTGTTTGAGGGTGTCGATCGCGTACTGGCATGCCTCGAATGCTTCTGCCCGATGGGGACAACCGACAGCCACTAGCACGCTGATTTCGCCAATTTCAAGCCGACCCGTGCGATGGTGAATGACAACGCGATTGGCATCCGACCAGCGCTGCCGGATTTCATGGGCAATTTGACGGAAGATTTGCAGTGCCATTGGCTCATACGCCTGATACTCCAGCGCGACCACTGGCTTACCATCCGTCTGATGTCTGACGGTGCCACTCATCACCACGATCGCGCCATTGGCATCATCTTCTGCCAGCGCATATGCCTCTGTGAGCGACAGCGGCGCAAAGGTGATGACCAAACTATCGCGGCTGTGTTGCGGGGTGGAGACGATGGGAAGTTTGGTTTGCATAAAAACACTTCAAGGGCAGCTTACAGCAGTTCTCAATCAAGGAAACTACAGTCGAATGGCACTGAAATAAGCAGAAACTAGGCCCCTTTTCTTGTGCGCCCAAAGGACTTTATGGTTCGGCTCCCCCAGATTTGGGAGTTGGGAGCGGTTCGGATTATTCTGTCAGTGTCATTCAACTACGGTCTTATTAAGGACGGGTGCAGGAGAACGGGTCGCAGATGTGGTGAAGCCAAACGAAAACGGCTGTAAATCTGTTGTCTCAGCGATACATCAACGTTGGATGAGTGTGGCTTTAATAGTGATCAGTGTAGCGGTTAATGAGCTAGAGCGCTGTCTGTGATCACTGTTGATCAATGTCTGTGATCAAGGGGCGACTTCCTGCATAAACATTTGTTAATACTGAAGAGGTTAAGGTAGTAACGATCGCATTGGGTGCACTGCCGACGACCATCGTTGCATACAGAATGAGATTGATCAGGTAACGCAATGCTAGACCCATCCCTGTGCCTACAAAAAACTCTTACAACTTCCTGGACTTCGTTGTCCTGGCAGATTTTTAGCTGGCTGACAACGCCTGCATTGATCATCCCGCCCTTAGTGCTTTTAACGTTGCTGCCGATGGTCTTGCGACGGTTGCGCTGGCGGCGGCGCATCAGTGCGCTAGGAGCGACGCTGTTATGCGTGTACTTGCTGACCCTCTCGCCTGCCATGATCAAGATCGGGAATCGTGTTTTGGTTAGTTTTCTTCCGTCCGATCCCGGCACAACCGCAGACGCGATCGTGGTGCTGGGGCGGGGGACGGCGATGCGATCGGAACGTGTGGATGTGTCTGCTCGTCTATGGGAGGCTCATCGCGCACCCCTAATCTTTGCGAGTGGTTGGGGTGACGCGCAGCAAATTGCCGACCTGTTGGAACAAAAGGGGATTCCGAGTACGGCGATCGCTGGTGAACCGTGTTCTCGCACGACAGAAGAAAACGCCCGTTTCACGGCAGCTATTTTGCAGCCCCAAAAGATTCATCGCATTCTGTTGGTGACCGATCCACCCCATATGTTGCGATCGCTTCTGACCTTTCGGAGCCTTGGGTTTGAGGTCGTACCGCATATCAACCCGCTACCGCAGCGCTTAGATACGAAGAAGAAGGCTTTTCTAGTGTTCCGAGAGTATTTGGGACTCGTTGGTTATGGGTTGCGGGGACGCTTTCTGCCCCGTGAGCCGTCTGCCGCAGATGTGAGTCCCACCGCGATCGCGCCTACTCAGAAGGTAATGCCGCCTGATGCACCGATTGCTTCAGTGCTTGCAAGTTAGTAGCAGGGCGATCGCTACTTCTTCCAGGGGTTTTTGGTGCCCATTTCTGTTTTGGCAGACCACACCAGATAAAGAATCAGCAACCCCACGCTGCTGAGGAAGAGAATCAGCTCGTTATCCATGAAAAGTTCACAGTCGCTATCCGTAATTTTCACATGAGCGACAAGGTTCGCAAGGGCAGGCAAATTAGAATAGCGCTAGCTAAGCAACCCTAGATGCTTTGCACCTATCTTGGCGTTAAGAACAGCAGGTTGTGATCGATCCACCCTGTCTTTTGCCATGATCAGCCCTTCTCAACGAACCCGTAAATGCTAGATTCTGTTTCATGTCCTCGGTCACACAGCCGCTGGGTCAGCCTGACCTGGTTGATTTCGGGCCGATTGACTCAGCCTCTAAGTTTATCCATTCGTTTGACGCTGCTAGCCTTCTTCCTGGTGCTGCTGGCTTTGGCGGCCTGGATGCTGTGGCAACCACCTCAACGGCGATGGCTTCAGCGACAGCTTCGGCATTGGCGCTGGAATCGCCGACGGACTCAGAGTGTTGTGGTATTAACGCTGATCTGTCTCCTGTTGACTTCGCCATCAGGCCTTGCGCTCGTAACAAAGGCGTTAACCAGTCAAATTCCACCCGATTCAGGCGCAAAGGCAGACGCGATCGTGGTGCTCGGCCGTGGTTCGCGGTTCATGTACGATCGCATTGATGCCACAGCCGCACTCTGGCAAGCAAACCGGGCCTCGCGCATCTTTGTAAGCGGACGGGGAGATTCCAAGCCGATCGTGCGTCAGTTGCTGGCAAAAGGCATTCCTGATACTGCGATCGAGGGTGAAAACTGCTCCCTGACCACAGAAGAAAACGCCCGCTTTACGGCAAACCTGCTGTTACCGCAAAGTGTCAAGCAGATTATTTTGGTTACGGATTATCCCCACATGTTGCGATCGCGGCTCACGTTTCAAAGTTATGGGTTTGAGGTCATTTCTCACCCCAATGCCCTGCCACTTGGGATGGGCTATCGCGAACGACTGGGAGTTGCAGTGAGAGAATACGGTGGCCTACTCAGTTACGTGATCCGGGGGCGTTTTGGCGAACGGGAATCGACGGATAGAAGGCAAGGAGAAAGTTGGAACCCAATTTCATCATCAACTCAATAAGCAACGCAGATGCTGGAGACCATTGCGCTCAATGGCAGGGCTGTGACTTATCATTAGTGTGGAGATAACTCTACGATCGTCTGGGCGTATCACAAGCTCAGCTGGTTGAGTTTTGCGAACGATGGCAGGTTGCTGAACTGGCGCTCTTTGGTTCTATCCTTCGGGATGACTTTCGCCCTGATAGCGATATAGATGTGTTAGTGGCTTACCAACCAGCCTCAAAACGAGGTTTGGTTGAAAAAATGACGATGCAAGAAGAATTACAAATACTCTTACATCGCAAGGTCGATTTGGTGAGCAAAAACGCGATCGAGCAAAGCCGTAACTGGATTCGACGCAGCAATATTCTGAATGCAGCAAAAGTGATTTATGTTGCGTGATCCAGAAGCTCTGCTCGATATCGTACAAGCCATCAAATTGATCTTTCAGTATGTTGAAGGAGTTAACCAGACGTTTTAGAGGGCAATATTGAAAAGCAAAATGCAATTCTTCGCCATATCATGATCATTGGCGAAGCAACTAAAAGGCTATCGCCAGGTTTCAAAGCACAACATCCAGATATTTCCTGGAAGCAGATTGCAGGTATGCGAGATGTTCTTACCCATGACTACGATGAAGTTGATCTCGACGAAGTTTGGGCAGTGATTAATGAAGATTTACCGCATTTGCTTAACTATATTGAACCATTGGTATCAACTGAAGAAGGCTAATTATTTAATCAATCTGCCCTTTTGCCAAAATCATTCAGCGAGCTTGTTATTGCAGCCTCTCAACCTTCATCCACTTAAAAAGTGTAGGTAATCCTAACGTGATGCCGTGGCAAAAGAACGCAGATTTTGACTTTTTGAGCAATCTTTAGACCTCCTTTAAAGTTTGCTGCTGCCCATGAGGTAGAGTAGCGCCATGCGGACTGCGACCCCGCTCGTTACCTGTTGCGAAATCAGGCTGCACTGGGGATCATCCATCAGCTCCGAGCTAATTTCGACCCCACGATTCACTGGCCCTGGATGGAGGACTTTGACATCGGGTTTACACAGTTTGAGGCGATCGCACGTCAGGCCAAACTGCTGGTGGTACTCCCGCAAGCTGGGTAGCAAATGACTAGTCATGCGCTCTTTCTGCAACCGCAACGTCATCACAAAATCGGCATCGCGGAGGGCGGGTTCCAGTGACCAGTGGAGGAAGAGCTTTCGGGGAAAGGATGAAGGATGTAGCTTGCTTCCGCTTTGCGGTGGGATGAAGGATGAATTTGGCTGCTCACTTTTATCCTTTAGCTCTAATCCTTTAGCCTTATCTTCCCTCACAAAATCAGCAAACAACTGCGGCAACAACGTCGGTGGCCCCGCCAGATGCACTTCGGCTCCGCTGGCAGTGAGGCTCCACAGGTTAGAACGAGCCACGCGGGAGTGGAGGATGTCACCAACGATCGCAATTTTTTTGTCTTTCAAGACCTCCAGCCTGGGATGGTCAGGGTCAAGCAGGGTGGTGATGGTGAATAGATCCAGCAACGCTTGGGAGGGATGTTCGTGCTGACCATCGCCAGCATTGAGGACTCCGACTCTCACGCCAAGACGATCCATTTCGTTGGCGATCGCTTGCGGTACGCCTGCTTCGCGGTGGCGAATCACCATCATGTCAGTGCCCATTGCCAGGTATGTTTTGGCGGTATCAAGGATGGTTTCGCCTTTACTCAACGATGATGTTCCCGGCGCAAAGTTGAGCGTATCGGCAGAGAGGCGCTTGGCTGCCAACTCAAAGCTGCTACGAGTGCGGGTTGATGACTCAAAAAACAGATTCGCCACCACTTGTCCCTGCAAGGTCGGTACTTTCTTGGTGCGACGTGACAACACCTCACGAAAGCTGTTGGCTGTTTGCAGAACCGTGTCGTACTCATCGGGGGTGAAGTCCGCCAAGGATAGGATGTGATGCCGATTCCAGGTAACGCTCATGAGAAAAGAAGAAGAGAGTGATGGCGACGAGTCTGCTGATGCAGCAGGAATGTCAAAGCCCTGCACCCGTATTTGGGGGACATACATGGCGATCGAGTGCAAACGCACCCACACTAAGGTACATCCTTTAGACTTCTCACTTGACAAGTGCCATCAGGGTAAACTCTTGCTATGGCGCTTCGTTAACAGACGCAAGCTAACCCCACCCACCAAACTGTGCAGGCTTATGAAGGTACCAGATGAGTGCGCAAATATGGCGGAGATTCGAGCTGAAATCGATCGGCTAGACCGTCAATTGATTGCCTTGCTAGGTCAGCGTTTCGCCTACGTCAAAGCTGCTTCTAAATTTAAGACCAGTGAAACAACGGTCAGAGCGCCCGATCGCTTGCAAGCGATGCTCAAACAACGTCGCCTTTGGGCGGAAGCGGAAGGCTTAAACGCTGATGCCATTGAAAAAATGTACCAGGATTTGGTGAATCACTTTACTGATGAAGAGATGAAGCACTGGAAGCAAAACACCTGTGGGGCGGAACCGTCCCAGGGGATAGCGTGAATTGCCCAGACTATGGTGAAACGAACCGCAGCACGATCGTGATCAGCGTTAGGAACAGAATAAACCCGATTGTGTCTAGCATCGTTGTGACCAGTGGCCCACTAACCAACGCTGGATCGAGCTTGAGCCGCTTCAAGCCCATTGGCAATAGCGTGCCCAACGTGACGGCAACGAGCGTATTAGCTGCCATCACAAAGCCTGCCACCAGTGCAACCCAGCGCTCGTTTGGCGGAGTCCAGATCAGCGCTAGCATAATCATGGTTAAGCCAAGGGTGATCGCGGCTCCGACTCCTGCCACCAGTTCCTTCCGGAGAATTTTGAGCGTGTCATGGGGAGTCACTTCACCCACCCCAAGCGATCGAATTGTCACGGTGAGCGCCTGAATACCAACAGTACCGCCCGTATTTGAGAACAGGGGCATGATCACGGCCAAGACAGGCACCATCGCGATCGTTTTTTGGAAGGGCGCGATCGCGCTTGAGGCTCCGATATATAGCGCCATAATACCCAGCAGCCAAGGCAACCGATTGCGCAGCTTGATCAATGGGTGAGACAGAGAGGATTCGTCCCCGTTGCCCACACCCGCTAACCGCTGAATGTCCTCAGTGGCCTCTTCTTCTAGAATGTCGATCACATCATCAATGGTGATGATGCCCACTAAGCGATCTTCGTGATCGACCACAGGCAGCGCTAGCAAGTCGTAGCGTTTCATCAATTGCGCCACTTCTTCTTGAAGCGTGTCGGTGTAGACCTTGAGCACGCGATCGCTGGCAATGTCACCAATCAGCGCTTCTGGAAGCGAAAAGACTAATTGTCGCAGCGATACCACCTGTACTAGCTTGCGGTTGTCATCAGTGACGTAGGCGTAGTAGACCGTTTCCTTATCCTGGTCATTCAAGCGAATCTTGCTCAGCGCTTGAGCAACGGTTAAGCCCTGCCGCAACCGCACATATTCGGTGGTCATCACCCGTCCAGCCGTCCCTTCTGGATAGCCCAGAATGGTTGCTGTAGCTTGCCGTTCACCCGGACTAAGCTGCTGGATCAAGCGTCTAACTACGCCAGCGGGCAATTCATCGAACAATTCAGCACGATCGTCCGGGCGCATCCCCTCTACAAGCTGACACACCTGAGCATCGTGCAAATAGCCAATGAGTTCCTCGCGGACATCCTGGTCAAGATATTCAAAAACTTCAGTTGCCTGACCTTTGTTGAGCAAACGGAAGGTGATCGCACGCCGTTCGGGTGGCAGATCTTCAATGTAATCCCCGATATCAACGGGCTGGAGCTGGTTTAGCTCTAGCTTTAAACGATTCAAGTCGGCAATATCCGACAGTGAAGTACGACCTTCCTGGGTTAGCATAGCGTCTCCTAAATCTCCCCCGCGCTGGGAGATGGAGGCTCACCAGGTTAGAGGAGGGTATTACTGTAAGGTGATGGACTAGAGTCCATGAAATCCACAAAATGCGACATCGGTACTAGCTATAAGTACCGCTGAGCTTATGCTAACCCTTCTTAGTCCAGTACACAATGTAAAGAAGGACACTTCTTTAAAAGATCGATCTATAGGATTACTCCTGAGTTATGAATGCCTCCCTTTCTTCCCTCATCACAGGCATGGTAGGCCTGCTCCTACTTAGTTTGACCAGTTGTGGCGTTGCGCCACCCCCGGAAAGCACCCCTTCTGCGAGTGTCCCTTCTGCGAGTGTCCCTTCTGCGAGTGTCCCTTCTGCGAGTGTCCCTTCTGCAGGTAGTAGTCCTACAACAACACCCTCGGCGATCGCCCAATCTCTAGGGCCCATCAAACCGACACCTTCTGTCAAAATGACGACAATCAATCTCTACAAGGTGGATAATCGTTGTGCTGCGCTAACCCCTGAAAAAGTGACGATCGCGGCAAACCAATCGCTTGAAGGCGCGATCGCCAAGGTGCTAGAAGAAACCGACAGCGGCGACTTTACCATTGCAGGCTATCGGATCAGCCGCGAAGGGAACCGGGCGATCATCGATCTTCGTCTTCCTGCCAATGCCAAACGCCAGTTTCGATCGCTCTCAAGCTGCGAACAGCTCGCCCTCTTCGGCGGCATCCGCAAAACGCTCATTGATAATGTCCAGTGGCGAATCAAATCGGTGCAGTTCACAGAGAAAGGAGAGGAGATTGTGCTGTAGGAAAGGATAAAGGATGAAGGCTAAAGGCTAAATTGGGAGTAGGGAGTAGGTTAAAGATTGAAAGCTAATCGCTAACCGTTGACCACTGATAGCTGACCGCTAACTGCTCAAAACCCTTTCCTCCTCTACCCCTTGCTCCCTCTGCCTTCTGCCTTCTGCCCTCTGCCTTTTACCAACAACTATTTCTTCGACACAGCGGGGCAATTTGCCAGATACCAGCGCCAGGGGAAATCAGCACCTTGAGTTAAGCCAATGCGGGTGGTTTGAACGAGGGCGATCGCTTGCTGCTCTAGAATGTGCTGAAATTTGGGACTGCGCTGTTCTAGCCACAGGGGTTGCCCAAGCTGTAGAGGGTGAGCCGTCAGGCTGAGGTCAATTTTGAGTGCGCGGCAGAGTTTGCCGGGACCAGCCGCAATGCGATGAGGCTTTGGCTCTTTTTGCGGGTCAATCCAGGGCGGAATGGTCTCTAGTTGGAGTGCCCGTATGAGAACAGCACTGGGCACCCCATCCAAATCGGTCACGACGTTTAAACAGTGGTACATGCCGTAGATGAGGTATACGTAGGTCATTCCAGCCGCACCAAACATGACTGCGTTGCGCTCGGTACGGCGGCGATAGGCATGGCAGGCGGGATCATCCGGCATGTAGGCTTCTGTTTCCACAAGGAGACCGCGCCAAATTGTGCCATCCGGTAGACGACGGACAAGGGTGCAACCGATAAGGTCAGGGGCAACGGCAGTAGAGGGACGAGCAAACCAGCCGGGTGTCAGCACCAAACTTGTTGCAAAATTCTGTGGATCGCTAGGATTCGCAAAAGATCGTTTTACAATCTTCGGAGGTTGAGAGTCTGGCACGATCGCCCTCTAGCACAACTGATGTCAATAACTTTCATAGTAGCCCTGGAGGCCCTTCAAAATGGATGTCAAATTAGTTCTAGTGGTTTTGACGGCTGTGTTTACAGTGGCATGCTTGTTTTTTGGCACCAAAAACGGCTTTTACGACACTGATAATTACCACGGCAATGGCTCTGCTCATTAATTTTGAGGTGGATGTGTGATTTCAGAGCAACCGCTTTGCTGAATGCAACATGCTGGACGCAGCACTCCGAATGCACCCGCTGGATGTAGCCTAGCAACCGCAGAACTATACCTTGCTAGCTGACGCTCTTTCAAACGGAGGCTTCAGGCTGCGCGATCGACGCGCAAAAGCTCCTGCTTGCATCGATGGATAAGAATCAGATGCTTCCTGCAAGTACCGTCGAGCATCGCCAGAGTGGTTACTCTATAGCGTAGTCTGGTTAGAGAGCGATGACTAACACAATACTTTGCCAACAGAGGCATGAGGCTGTTGGGCGTAGATGCTGTGTGAATCCCAGGGCGGGAAAGCGACGCGATCGTGAGTGAACTGGAATGCTTAGCGTATGGTGTTGGGGCAGATGAAGGGGTTTGTCTTCTGCTTAAGCTTGGGCGTTATCGGGTTTTGCTGGACTGCGGTTTGACCGATCTTTCCACACTCTTAGCTACAAAAGCGTCGCCACCAGCCGATTTGGTGCTATGCAGCCACGCGCATGCCGATCATGCAAGAGGGCTATTGGCACTGCATCAGGCGTTTCCTCAGCTACCGATCTATGCGAGTGAAGTCACCACTCAGTTTTTGCCGCTGAACTGGCCTACTGTTAACCCTAACGGTTCTTATGAGAAGGCTGACCCCGGCCATAGCATCTCTCTATGTCATGCACTGCCTTGGCGCACTTCAATCGAGTTCTTTGACGGGCTGAATGTTGAACTTTATCCTTCAGGGCATTTACCTGGAGCGACTTCGTTTTTGCTCACCTATACACCCCTACCAGAGGACGATCGCTCCCCTCGTGCTTACACCGTTCTATATACGGGTGATTTCTTTTTATCGAATGCCCGCCTGGTGGAGGGAATGCCGCTAGAAGAGTTACGTGGCCTTGAGCCAGATGTTTTAATCGTGGAGGGCAGCTATGGCACGGCACGACATCCCCACCGTCGGCAGCAAGAAAACCAGTTGGCAGAACGGATCGCGCGCGCGATCGCAGACAAGCAGTCCATTCTTCTTCCCGCTCCAGCGCTGGGGTTAGGGCAAGAGCTATTGATGCTACTGCGCAGCCACCACCACTTTACAGGTCGGGATATCGACATCTGGGTCGATGGCTCTGTGGCAGCAGGCTGTGATGCTTATTTGGAAATTCTGCCTCACTTGCCGACCTCGGTACAAAACTTTGCCCGTCATCAGGCTCTCTTTTGGGATGAACGCGTGCGTCCCCGTGTACGTCATCTCAACGCCAGTCGGCAGGTTTTACTGGCCCAACGTCCGTCGATCGTACTAACGGATGTTACGGCTGACCTGAGCCAATATTATGCAGATAATCCAGGTGCCTGGCTGGTGTTACAGCCGCAGGAACCGCACTATGGGAGGGATCAAGCAAGGGATGGAGGACAGGGGGCAGGGGAGAAGCCAGCGAGGCCAACGTCTACAGATACCGAATCACGCGATCGCGGACGTAACATTCCAGCGACAACGCAGCCTAGCTCGATTTTTCTACATCCCCTACCCCATACTGAAACGTACTTGCTTGCGCAACACTGCGATGGCCCTGGGACAACGCAATTGATTCATAACTTGCGACCACAGCACGTTGTGTTTGTGCACGGTTCGCCAACCTATCTGGCAGATTTGACTGGGTTGGAAGAACTGCACAACCGCTACCACCTGCATACCCCAGCAGCTAACAGTCTGGTCGAGCTGCCGATCGGGGAAACGTTTTTGCATGCAGCGGCTCCTGAAGCCAGCTATGAGGGCGAACTGACCGAGCTAAATATGAGCGTGACGATTACGCTGCCGGATGCGATTACCGTCGATCCACGCTGGCAGCAACTGGCTGATACCGGCTTGATAGAAGCTCGCTGGCAAGGCGATGAACTGGTGTTACGCGGGTTGCCCCAGCGAGAACTGCTGCGACCAAACGATCGCCTGCTGGACTGGATGGATGCGAACTCGCCGTTACGTAACTGCTGTGGTAACTGTCGCCACTATCGCAGTCAGCGCTGCTGGAATCAACTCTCACCACTATTTGAATTTAAAGTGACCCCAGATGGCTTCTGCCCGGTATTTGAACCCATCCAAACGCCAGAAGAACGAACGTAGACGCAGCAGTCAGCGTAGAAGTTTTGAGTTTTGAGTAGCGCTTTGCGCCGACAAGCTAGAGAGTTTTGAGTTGGAAGAGAGAGGTGAGAGGTGAGAGGTGTAAGAGTTTTGAATTTTCCCTATTTCCCCCTCCCTGCCCCCTACCTTCTACCTTCTGACTTACACCGATCGTCCATAGCCCCTAAACTATTAGGAAACGTTGAGGAGTTTAACTTTACCGATGAAACCACTCACTTCCGTGAATCAACTTAAACCTGCTAAAGCTGTCTCGCTAGCACTCGCTACGCTGGCGATCGGCTTTCTCGCGGCTTCCTGTCAAGAAGCCTCAGCACCCCCTGCTAATACCCCATCGGCAGGCGCTTCATCCCCCAGCGTTTCAGCCAGTGGTGGTGGAAACGGTCTCAAAATCGGGACGTTGCTTCCCGCGACGGGTGACTTGGCTTCTGTCGGGCAACCTATGCTGGCAGCCGTGCCTTTGCTGGTCGAAACTGTTAACAAGTGCGGTGGCGTGAATGGTGCTCCCGTCAACCTTTTACCCAACACCGATGACCAAACCGATCCCACAGCCGGGGCCGATGGTATGACCAAGCTGGCTGAAGTCGATAAAGTGGCTGGTGTCATTGGGTCGTTTGGCAGTAGTGTTTCGGCCGCCGCCATTCCGATCGCCATTCGCAACAAGGTCATGCTGGTATCGCCTGGCAGTACCAGTCCCGTCTTTACAGAGCGGGGCAAAAAGGGTGAATTTCAAGGTTACTGGGCACGCACCGCTCCACCAGATACCTATCAGGCACGCGCCTTGGCAAGGTTAGCCTATGAAAGAGGGATTCGACGGGCAGCGACGATCGTCATCAACAATGATTACGGCAGAGGCTTTGAGAAAGAATTTGTGCAAGCCTTCAAAAAGCTTGGCGGTACCGTCACCAACGAGGCAAAGCCCGCTCGTTATGACCCCAAAGCTACTACCTTTGAAACCGAAGTGCAAGCAGCGTTTGGCGGTAAACCTCAAGGGGTCGCAGCGGTTGCCTACGCCGAAACAGGCGCACTGTTGCTTAAAACAGCTTACCAGCAGGGCTTGAGCAAAGGCGTGCAGATTCTACTAACCGATGGGTCTAAATCGGATCAGTTTGCGTCGCAGGTGGGCAAAACGAGCGATGGCAAATTTATTCTGCAAGGCGCGGTTGGCACTATTCCTGGCGCGGACGGTAAAGCGCTGGATGCACTCACCAAACTCTGGCAAGCAAAGTACAACCAGGCCCCTGCTGCCTATGCTCCTCAAGCCTGGGATGCAGCAGCATTAGTAGTGCTTGCAGCTCAAGCGGCTAAAGCCAATACAGGCGATGCCATCAAGAGCACAATCCGGGAAGTGGCAGATGGCCCTGGTAAAGATGTCAGCGATGTCTGCGAAGGGCTAAAGCTGTTAAGCAAGGGTGAAAAGATCAACTACCAGGGCGCTAGCGGCAATGTCGATATTGATGATAGCGGCGATGTCTCTGGAGTCTACGACGTATGGGAAGTCGAAGCAGATGGCAAGTTGAAGACGGTGAGTAAGGTGAGTCCGGTGATTAACTAGGGAGTCAGGAGTCGGGAGTTGGGGTAGAGGGGGAGCAAGGGGAGCAGGGAAGCAAGGAAAATTCTGGCTCCTGACTTCTGCCTCCTCTCCTCTCCCCTCTCTAAAAACCCGCGAAGTTATAACCAATTCCAACGAGCACACCCAGCTCAATCCCGTTAATTAAGCCTGCATTTGCGCCTGCGGTGATGGTGAACTGAGAGGAAAGGGGAATATCAACACCGCCAGAGACGATGAGATCCGCATTTTTGCGATCGCCCGTCGAAAACGATGCGCCAAGCCCTACATACGGTGCAAAGCTTACACTTCCCGCACGCTCAACGGGAAAGTCAAGTGTGATGGGGAAGAGGAAGGTTGCGTCACCATTAATTAGCACGGCAGGACGCACAGAAATAGTTCTGGTTAAGCCAATTTTGCTCAGGATCGCGCCGCTAAAGCTACCGAGAGGCGTTCTGCCGATCGAGCCAATATTTGCGCCCACACCCACATAGCTAGAACCGGAGCGAGTGGCCCGACCGGGTTCGATCGATGGAATTTGGGCCACAGTGGTTGTCAAGGGTTCGGCGGCAGTCTGTGGCTCGGCAATGGCTGGAGCAGATGCCTGGAGATCAAGCGCAGCGGCTGATGTGGGTACGGTACCAGGCAACGGAACCGCTAAGGCTGTAGCAGTGGACGCGATCGGGCTAGCTGATACATCTGCCTGAGAGGGATCTGCTGTTTGGGTTGGCAGAACGGCTGACGGAGTGGCTGGCTCTAGTGCGGCGGCTAAGACAGCAGTTGTCGCCTGGGGTGTCACAGCACGACTGTTAAAAGAAGCAGCCTCTGGCAAGACTGGATGACTGGCTAGTTGAGTCGTATCAGCGATCTGTAGCATTGGGAGATCGGAAACTGGGTTGGTCGCTTCAGCGCGAACGGCTAACTGACCACACACGATCGCCGAAACAGCAAGACTTAAGGATAAACATAGACGTTCGATCACACCATTAATTTTCACAGCCACATCTCCACACTCATATAGCGGGTTAATTAGCCACAACTGGCGCATGGTTGAATGGTATCTAGTTGAACGATGTCTACACCGTCCACCCAATTTCTGCAACGGCTGTTGTAGCTTGACCAGACCACAGCAGACGGTATCAAAGCATTCCCCCGATGGCAGGTTGTTTCTAGGCTTATTTAATGCCGTGCGTGGCGGTAGCGAATCTCTCCTACGGTAGGCATAGCTCGGATGCTGCTGTAGATTTTCTTACCGGACCGGGTGTCAAAATCAGGGATGATTGGAGAGCGAATCGATGGGTCGCCATTCAACCCAAACGCAGACATTCAACGCTGAAACTTCAACATGGGCATCCGGGCAGTTTTGTGTGGGTATTACGGTCAGGGCAATGGTGGCGATGAAGCCTTGCTGGCCTCATTGCTGCAAATGCTGCCCGCGCAGGTTACGCCGATCGTGCTGTCGGGGAATCCTGCCCAAACCCGTGATCGCTACCAGGTGGAAGCGGTCGATCGCAAGAGCCTGGTTGCCGTCTTACAAGCGCTCCGCAAGTCCCAAGTCTTCATTTGGGGTGGCGGTAGTTTAATGCAGGATGCCACCAGTGCGCTGAGTCCGGTTTACTATGCGGGTCTGATGACCCTCGCGCAAAAGATGGGCTTAACCACGATCGCCTGGGCACAAGGCATTGGGCCGCTCCAGCGATCGCTCACGCAAGGGATGGCGAGACAAACCTTTGCAGGGTGCAATGCTATCAGTGTGCGCGATCACGGTTCGGCTGCCATGCTGGCGGAGTGGGGACTGCCCTTCACGCTGGCTCCTGATCCTGTTTGGGCGCTTGAATCATTGCCCGTAGAAGGCTTGTGGGATCTGCCAGCCCCTCGTGTTGCGGTCAACTTACGCTCCCATCCGCAACTCACGCCCGCACGGCTAGAAAGCCTGACTCAAGCGCTGATTGCCTTCCAAAAAGCCACCCAGACCTGTCTTCTGCTGGTGCCCTTTCAAGCTGCTCAAGATCTGGCGATCGCCGAAGCCATCCAGTCCCAGCTTCCCAGCGTCAGCCATCTTTTGCGTCTGGAAGACCCACAGCAATTAAAAGGCGTGTTTCGTGGCGTTGAAATGACGATCGCCATGCGCTTTCACGGCCTGATTATGGCAGCGGCTGAAGGCTGTCGTTGCTTTGCCCTCAGCTATGACCCCAAAGTCAGCAACCTGATGCAAGCCCTGGAACTTCCAGGCTGGGCACTCGCAGACATCCCCACTGACCCCAACACCATTAGCCAAATCTGGCTGCAACTCTACGCCAACGGTGAAGCCCTCTCTACCGATCAAATCCAGTTTCAGGTCGATCGGGCGTTGATCCATCGTGAGGTGTTGCGAAAGGCGATCCGGGCTTAAACTAATTCTCAGTTTTGAGTTTTGAGTTTTGAGTGCCCGAACCTACATGGCATCGCTGATTAGAGTGCATCATCTGTAGCTCAATGGAAGGGAAACGGTATTAGAGATAAGAATATGAAACATCAGCATTGGCGAGTGGTCAAAGCTGGTGTCCTTGCGGCGGAAAAATCTGCACAGGAGGGTGAAAGACTGGCTGGGGAAAGACCCCATCGACACCGCCTTGCTGAGGCTGGTAGAAATCTCCTGACAGTTGAGCATAGTGACTTGGGGGATGGTTGTTGTGGCGAATATCAATCTCTTTAAAGGTTCGTACCGTGCCAAAGCCAGGAATTGTGGCCTGGTGATGCTGGCAAAGAATATCACTGACGTACTGACCGTAGCCTTCTGGGCCGATCGCGTTCACATCCCTGGAAAAGTAAATGGGAACAGGATGGTGCAGGTAATAATAGCCCCCGGTTTCATACCATTCAGATTTCAGGTTCAGGACGGCACTCACATTTGGTTGCCTGGAGAGATAAAGATACCCCTCCAGTAATGGGTTCCTGCTAGTCAAAACGGTGGTGTCTAAAATGCTGAAGCAGGCATAAGCGACCAAAAGCACGGCTAAAGCTTGAGGAATGCGGGCATACGTCCGAGGATATCTCTGGCAGAACTGCTGGAGATACCAATAGGCGATCGCGGTCAGCAACAGGCAAAGCGGTACAGCCGCAAACACAAAGCGATATTCTTTATGAGCAATCAATGAATGGGTGACCAGAATACTCGCTAAAAGGCTGAGCCATAACGCCAGTAGAGGGACTCGTTTTCTGACTGCTACGACAATGCTCAGCGGGAAAATCCCTGCTGAAGAGAGTGTCAGCCGCTCAAAATAGTAGAAAAGAGGATCTCTGCCAAAAAGATTGCTGACACCATAGACCTGGTTATACAAGTAGTTGTGGTAGTAACTGCCAAACCATAATCCCCAGGTCAAATAGTCGATGTAGCCCACCAAGCCCACAGTGACGATAAACGCGGCTGTCGCGATCGCCATTTGGCTGAGATGCGATCGCCAAAGCACGATCATGGCAACGCTCAAAACCAGGATTGCAGGCGCATATTGTAACCGTAGGGCGATCGTGCCTGCACCCATCACGCCCAGCCCCAGTGCCGTTTGCCAGCGAGGGTAGCTAACCAGACACACTAGCGCCCCGACCATCAGATAGGCAGCGAGACATTCGGGTGTTGATTTGGGGGCAAACACCATCAATTCATACCAAAAACAGGCAATCAGCGCCGCAATGCGTCCCACAGGCTCAGAAACAACGGTTCGGCCCAAAGCATACAGCCCATAAATTAATGAAAGCGAAAGCAAACAGAGAATTGCTTTGATGAATGGAATATAAATATCAGGACTATCTAGCTGAAGTGCTTTCAGTAGCCTTAGAGGTATAGATAACGTGATAGGAATGATCAGGTTACGGATACCAAAGCGATATTCCCAGGGAATATAGCCGTACCCAAAGACCATGCGATGGGCCTGTTCTAAATACTGAAAAATTTCATCTGGGTGATACCCCCGATCCGAGAAGAAGACCAGTACCAGGCGCAAAAATAACCCGATCGCAGCAACAGCATGGATATAAGGCCACCAGGGTTGTTTTTCAGAATGATGGTTCACACGGTACTAAAGCGATTGGATCAAAGCATCCCTAAACGGGGCAATTGACCGGATTGCGTCTAAATTGTACGTCCTAGACGAGTGTACGCTCCAAACGAGTTCGGAGTTTCCCACGCGCTCGAAAGACAGAATCAGTCTCTCCTGCTGTCGTTGGCTAAACGGAACCATTGAGCATCGCTCTCTCTCGCTTTTCGCCACCAAGCCAAGTAAAATACAACCTGCGACGATCGCCCAAGGGCAGTTGACATGGATTATCGAGAAGCGGGTGTAGACGTAGAAGCAGGACGGGCGTTTGTGCAACGTATCCGCAGCATGGTAGACAGCACTACGCGACCAGAAGTTTTGGGCAACGTTGGTGGCTTTAGTGGACTGTTTCAGCTTCCGGTGGGGTATCGGGAGCCTGTATTGGTGTCCGGTACCGATGGAGTGGGAACAAAGCTTAAGTTAGCCCACACCCTCGATCGCCACGACACCGTTGGCATTGATCTCGTCGCTATGTGTGTAAACGATGTGTTGACCTGTGGCGCAGAGCCGCTGTTTTTTTTGGATTATTTAGCCACAGGTAAACTCAACTCAGAGCAACTGGCGCAGGTAGTAACGGGCATTACAGATGGCTGTAAGCAGGCAGGCTGTGCGCTGCTGGGGGGCGAAACAGCAGAAATGCCTGGGTTCTACCAGTCGGGTGAATACGATTTAGCCGGATTCTGCGTTGGCATTGGGGAGAAAAGCGCCCTTCTGGATGGATCGCAGGTGCAAGTGGGCGATGTGGCGATCGGGCTTGCCAGTCAAGGCGTTCACAGCAATGGCTTCAGTTTGGTGCGAAAGATTGTGGGCGATCGTGGCTACGACTGGGGCGATCGTCCTGCGATCTTCGATGGCAAAACCCTGGGTGACGTATTGCTCACACCCACGCAAATCTACGTAAAGCCAATTCTGGGTGCGCTCAAGCAAGGCATTCCCATTCACGGCATGGCGCATATCACGGGAGGCGGACTGCCAGAAAATCTGCCACGCTGTTTAGGTGCAGGCCAATCAATCGCCGTCGAATCGTCTGCCTGGAACGTACAGCCCGTTTTTCAGTGGTTAGCGGCTGAGGGGAATGTTTCTCCCCGATCGATGTTCCACACCTTCAACATGGGCATTGGCTTTGTGGTATTGGTGCCAGCCGTTCAGGTCACGACCACGATGCAGTACTTTGCCGATCAGAATATCGCTGCTTTTGCGATCGGCGAGGTGATTGCTGGGAACGGCGGCGTTGTGGGTTTACCGGAGTAACCCTGTGCCCCAACCGCGTAAAAAGTTTGCCCAACATTGGCTTCGCAGCGAAAAAGCCCTCAATAGTATCGTGAACGCCGCCACGTTGAACGAGCACGATCGTGTCCTGGAAATTGGCCCCGGTACTGGCATTTTGACCCGCCAATTGCTGCCGCTAGCCCAAGCCGTAGTAGCTGTGGAAATTGACCGCGATCTGTGCGATCGTCTCGCCCAAAAGCTGGGTCAAACCGAGCACTTTCTGCTGTTGCAGGGCGATTTCCTAACACTCGATCTTGATACCCTACTCGTGCCGTTTCCAGCCTTCCAAAACCCTAATAAAGTCGTTGCCAACATTCCCTACAACATTACAGGCCCGATCATCGAGAAGCTATTGGGGACGATCGCGGCCCCCAATCCCCACCCCTTTGATGCGATCGTCTTGCTCGTGCAAAAAGAAGTCGCCCTGCGCCTGTGCAGCAAGCCCGGTTCCACCCATTTTGGTGCGCTATCCGTGCGGGTGCAGTATCTCGCAGAGTGCCAGTTTATTTGCGATGTCCCAGCCAAAGCCTTTCAGCCACCGCCCAAAGTTGATTCTGCCGTCATTCGTCTCCATCCACGTCCTATCACAACCCCTGCCCACAACCCACGTCATCTGGAGACGATCGTCAAAGCTGGGTTTGCCAGCAAGCGCAAAATGTTGCGAAACAACTTGAAAAGTCTCGTCGAGGGCGATCGGCTCACCCACTTACTGGAACAATTAAACGTAAACCCACAAGTCCGCGCCGAAGACCTGAGCGTCGAGCAATGGGTTGCGTTGAGCAATGAGTTGCAGGGGAGTGGGTAGGAGGTAGAAGGCAGAAGGGCGGGAGTGGGGAGTAGGGTAAAAATTAAAAGCTAATCGCTGGCCGCTGACGGCTGATCGCTCAAAAATGAAGCAGAAAGCAGAGGGTAGAGAGCAGAAGAATCCTTCAAACTCGACTTTTTGACTTCCAAGCTCGACCTTTCGACCTCCAAGCTCCGTCTTTTGAGTTCCAGGCTCCATCTTCCGCGTTCAGAGCTTCACCTTCCGACCTCCAAGCTCCATCTTCCGACCTCCAAGCTCCATCTTCCGCGTTCCAAGCTTCATCTTGCGAGCTCAGAGCTTCACCTTCCGACCTTCAAGCTCGACCTTTCGACCTCCAGGCTCCATCTTCCGCGTTCCAAACTCGATACCACGACCTTCAAACTAGACACTTCGAGTTCAAACCCTGGCCTCTCAAACTCAAAACTCAAAACTGCTCTCCCTACTCCCCACTCCCTTCCCCATGCGCTCCTACTCCCTTCTTGCTCCGGCCAAAATTAACCTGTATCTGGAAATCCTCGGTGATCACATGACGGGGGGCGACGATTCGCGGCCTTCTGGGTTTCACGAGATGGTGATGGTGCTGCAAAGCGTAAGTTTGACCGATCGCATTCAGGTGCGGGCAAGCGGGACGGACGCCATTCGGGTTCATTGCGCTCATCCCCAGGTGCCGAATGATGCGACCAATTTGGCCTATCGAGCGGCAGCTTTGATGAGCAAGCAATTTCCCGCTTGTTTTGCGCGTTACGGTGGGGTTGATATCACGATCAAAAAGCAGATTCCAGTGGGGGCTGGGCTGGCGGGAGGGTCGAGCAATGCTGCTGCGGTGCTGGTGGGGGTAGATTTGCTGTGGGAGCTGGGTCTTACCCGTGACGAGTTGCAGGAGTTGGGTGCAGTGCTCGGCTCTGATGTGCCGTTTTGCATTGCGGGCGGCACAGCCCTTGCGACTGGACGCGGTGAACAGTTGGATGCGTTAACTGCGTTGACTGACCTATACGTAGTGCTGGCAAAGTATCGCAGTCTGTCGGTTTCGACGGCGTGGGCATACACTACCTACCGCCAATGGTTTGGCGACTCTTATTTACGTCGTGGGGGTGACCTGGAGCAACGCCGACAGCAGGTGCACGCCAGCCCTATGATGGCCGCGATCGCCCAACGAGACAGCGCCAAAATTGGTCAACGGTTGCGAAATGATTTAGAAAAAGTGGTGTTGCCAGCACATTCCCAGGTGTTGCAGTTACGAGAAGCCTTTCAGCGGCTCAACCCGATCGGCACGATGATGTCGGGTTCTGGCCCCACTGTGTTTGCGCTGGCAGAATCTCAGGCTCAGGCAGAAGCCTTACAGGATGGAGTACAGCAAGCGATCGCCAACACCGATCTGGAATTTTGGCTGGCAAAATTTAATCCGTCTGGCATTCAAATAGTAGAGTAGAAGCATGGACGTGTTCAAGCCTGTCGCGTGCAGCCTGCTTTTCACTTCGCCTCCTGACCTCTACCTTCTACTCCCATGAGTGAACCCACCAACCTTACTGATCCGGCTGTTCAAGTCTCTAAAGAAGGGGCACCCGCACCCAGCCCGCTACGATGTGTGGGTGGTTCGCTGGTAGCAGGTGGCATTGCGATCGTCCTCTACCGCTTGACCACCTCCATCGCGATCGCCTTCGCATCCAAGCCTTTGCAAACGGACAATTTCACCACTCAACGCATCTCTGCCGCCGTTCGGACGTTAATTATTGGGCTAAGTTCACTGGGCACTGGCATTTTTGCCCTGGCAGCCTTCGGTCTCTTTGCGTTAGGCATTCAACTGCTCATTCAACGCTCCAAGGACGCCGCACCTCCCGAAAATTCGTGAACCGAGGGCAAGGTTTGGGGTGCAGGGGCAAGGCGCAGGGGAGGCAGAGGGGGCAGGAGAAGCGGCGGGAATGGAGCGTGGGGAGTAGGGAAAATTCAAAGCTCTTACACCTCCCACCTCTCTTCCAACTCAAAACTGATAACTGGTACAAGATACTGCTCCCGAATGACACCGCAAGAAACCGATAGTGCTTGCCCTGCAATTTTTCGAGAATAGACCTGTAGCACTTTCCAGGTAACGCCATGATGAAGCTGATGGCAATGGACATGAGCACTGGTCTCACTGAAGCATTGAGCGCTGGTCTGACTGAAGCAGAGTGCTGGGCCGCGATCGTTCACCGTGATCCCAGCACCGAAGGATCTTTTCTCTACGCCGTGCAAACAACGGGGGTTTATTGCCGCCCTACCTGCGCTTCGCGGCAACCCAAGCGAGAAAATGTGCGCTTTTTCGTCAGTTGTGACGAGGCTGAAGCGGCTGGCTTTCGCCCTTGCAAGCGGTGTCGTCCGCGATCGGCCTCTCCGCAACAACAACAGGCAGAGACGATCGCCGCTATCTGTCAGCAGATTGAAGCCGCAGAGACACCACCGTCATTAGAGGCAATGGCGCAAAGGGCAGGACTCAGTGTTTACCATTTCCATCGGGTTTTCAAAGCCGTTGTGGGCGTTACCCCCAAGCAATACGCCTCTGCCCATCGCGCTCAACGCCTTCGCCAACATCTGCAGGAGCATCCCACTGTGACACAAGCAATGTACGACGCTGGCTTTGAAACCAGCAGCAATTTTTACGACCAATCAGCAACGCTGCTAGGCATGTCTCCTTCTCAATATCAGCAAGGGGCAAAGGGTGTTGCCATTCATTACACGGTGCAACCCTGCTGGCTAGGCTGGGTTCTCGTCGCAGCGACCGCAAAAGGTATCTGCGCGATCGCCCTGGGTGATACCCCTGAAGCGCTAAGCGCGCACCTTGAGACAACCTTTCCCAACGCTCAATTGTGCGAAGGTGATCGGGCGTTTGCAGGCTGGGTCGAACAGGTGCTGCATTTGATTGAAACACCCCAGCAAGCCATTGATCTCCCACTAGATATTCAAGGAACCGCCTTTCAGCAGCAGGTATGGCAGGCGCTACAAGCGATCGCGCTGGGGACAACGATCAGTTACAGCGACCTGGCAAAGCGCATCGGCAAACCCAAAGCCGTCCGAGCTGTCGCAAACGCCTGTGCCAACAATCAGATTGCAGTTGTGATTCCCTGCCATCGAGTCGTGGGCAGTGACGGCAACCTGAGAGGCTATCGGTGGGGCCGCGATCGCAAACAGGCGC
This sequence comes from Stenomitos rutilans, assembly GCF_059505485.1. Classification (NCBI taxonomy): domain Bacteria; kingdom Bacillati; phylum Cyanobacteriota; class Cyanophyceae; order Leptolyngbyales; family Leptolyngbyaceae; genus Stenomitos; species Stenomitos rutilans. The sequence goes on along the minus strand of NZ_JCACKR010000063.1, from coordinate 21,230 downwards.
TTCTGACCAGAGAAAAAGCCAGCCGCTCTCAAGAGTTTTGAGTTTTGAATTTTCCCTACTTTCCTCGCCCCGCTCTCGCCGCTTCCCCGGCCCCCGGTTCCCTACCCCCTCCTCCCTTTGACTGCCCAAACACGTCCCCACCAGTCGTACACTAGGAACAGCAACCGTGTGAGAGATGCGATCGCGCCGATGGTTGAACCAATTCCACCGATTACCTTACCGCCTGCCCAAAACCCTGTGCAAGAAGGGGAATGGCTAAAAATTGCGCTATTGGGCTGGCTCAATCAAGAATTCATTCCTGAAGACGCTAACCAGCACATCGCAAAACGCGCTGCTCAGATCTTTGTCCGGCAGCGCATGGAGGGAGAGAATGATCTCGGTTCGCTGGTAATGGCGATCGTCACCGAGATGGAATCCTTTGATTTTTCAAACAGCTTTTTTGGCGAATTTGCCGTTGCCAACGCCGTCAGCGACTTACTGCTGGACAGCCTGGGCATCGATCGCTGTTGTGGACAGTGACAGAAGTTTTGAGTTTTGAATTTAGGACTTACGCAAAAGCGGTCAATCTTTCGCCCCCTTAGCCCCCGATTCTAGGGGAAACGAGCCAATTAAAGCTCCCAGAATTGGGGGTTTGGGGCAAATGCGTAAGTCCTAGAAAATTAAAAAAATACTTGATGCAAAGTGAACTTTGCAAAAACCGAACTCAATACTCAAAACTCTTTTCCGCACTACCAGCTAGACTTCACCACACCGGGCAAAAGCCCCTGGTGCGCCATTTCGCGCAAAACGTGGCGAGACAACCCAAAATCGCGGTAGTAGCCTCTAGAACGACCCGTTACCCAGCAACGATTGCGAACGCGGGTGGGAGCGCTGTTGCGAGGAAGCTGCTGAATTTGGCGGTGAATGGTTAGCTTTTGCTGTTGTGATGTCGCCGTTGCAAACTGCTCCAGCAAGTCTGCACGCTTCTCGGCATACTTTGCCACCAGCTTCTTGCGCTTGTTCTCGCGCTCAATCATGCTCTTTTTAGCCATGAGTCATTCCGATGCTCTTTGATGTTTAAGACACAGCTTACTATGTTACCAAATCCAACGAGCTATTTGCCAACTAAATTTGAAGTCGTCAAGGGATCGATCGCAGGCGTGGGATGTTCAGGGGTAATGGCTAAATCATCCGGTTCTGGCGTTGCCAACGGTTTCTCTGAGAGGGTAGCAGAAGGGCAGAGGTCGGCAAGGTCACAGCGATCGCACTGGGGCTTTCGTGCCATGCAAACCGCGCGTCCGTGATAGATCACCCGAATTGACCAGTTTTCCCAATCGGGCTGGGGCAACAGCTTCATCAAATCGCGCTCAATGCGGATTGGATCGGTATGTTTCGTCAAGCCCAGTCGATAGCTCAAACGCTTGACGTGCGTATCCACCGTCACGCCCATATTGATGCCAAAGGCATTTGCTAGCACCACGTTAGCCGTCTTCCGCGCGACTCCTGGCAGCTTCAGCAACTCTTCCATCACCTGGGACACGTTGCCGCCATACTCCGTCATGATCATGCGGCAGGCTGCCTGAATATTTTTCGCCTTGTTGCGGTAGAAGCCAGTGGATTTGACCAGTGCCTCAATCTCTGACAAGTCTGCACCTGCCATCGCCGCAGCATCGGGAAACCGCTGGAAGAGTGCGGGCGTGACCATATTGACCCGCACATCAGTACATTGAGCAGACAGAATGGTCGCCACCAAAAGCTGCATCGGGGTTTCGTAGTCCAGCGAACAGGTTGCGTCTGGGTAGAGGTGCTTGAGTCGCAATAGGAGTTCGATCGCCCGCTTTTGCGTTGCTGGCAATTTACGTGCTGCACACATGGGGAAAGGCTAAAGGATGAAGGATAAGAGGGGAGGAATGAGGGATGAGAGGGGAGGGATGAAACTGAAGGGATGAGGGATGAAAAAGTAAGTGATGGCAAGCAGAGAACGGGGTGAGAAAGGATGAAAGAGACAGGCAGTAGAACAAGGATCATAAAGTAAAGCTGATAGCTGAGCGCTGACCGCTAAGTTCATTCAAAATTTCATCCCTCATCCCTCATCTTTAACCTCTACCGGAACAACTTCTGCACCGACTCCAACTGGCTGGTATCGCGCACGATGAGAAAAATGCCCAATCCCAAAAGCAGCATTAAGCCCGTCTGCATCACGCCGTCTTGAATTTTGGAGGGGAGGGGTTTGCCACGTAAACCTTCCACGAGCAGGAAGGCGAGATGACCACCATCCAACGCAGGTAGCGGCAGGATGTTGATGATTGCCAGGTTAATGCTGATGAGTGCGCCAAAGGTAAAGAGATTGAAGGCATCCGATCGCGCGAGTTTGGCTCCTTCATCCACAATCCGCACAGGCCCCGAAATTTGATCGGCAACTTGACCAAAGTTAGTGATGAGTTGACCGAATCCTTGAACCGTTAGAACAGTAATGCGCTGGAACTCGCTGGCTGCGATCGTCAAAATCTCGATTGGGTTGCCCACACGACGACGTTCGATCTTCACGTTGGGCGAAAGCTGCACGCCGATCTTGGCATTGGCATCGGGAGTAACCACAAGCGGATTAGGCAGCACCTTGCCGTCGCGCTGAATGGTGAGCGCGATCGGTTGATTGGGCCGATTCTGGATCGTTGTCATCAGCGTTTTGATGGCATCTTTGGAAGCTCCTAGCTCTTTGCCATCGGCGGCTAGAACAATGTCTCCCGGCTTCACGCCTGCCTTCGCGGCTGCCGAACTAACCTCCGTCTTTACGTCTGGCACCAAAACTCCAGGCTGAAAATTCACGTCCTGGGTGCCTGCGATGCCGATCTGCGTGACGAGCAAGAAGTAGGCAAACACCAGATTGGCAATGACTCCCGCACTGATGACGATCGCCCGATCCAGGACGGGACGATTCTTCAATAAGTTTGGGTCGTTTGGCGGAATGGTGCTGTCTGGATCATCATCAGGAAACCCGACAAAGCCACCGAGGGGAAACGCACGCAGGGCATACTCGGTCTGCGACCCCTGGTACTTCCACAAAATCGGCCCAAACCCAATGGAGAAGCGGTTGGCATAAATGCCCTGGGCACGAGCAGCCGTAAAGTGCCCCAGTTCGTGAACCACAATGAGGATTGCCAAAACGGCGATCGCAGCCAAAACTGACATACCAAAGTCCCATAAAACGGCGGTTTGCAGTTACAGCAAGAGCAAGGCACCTGTGCAACATGCGTAATCCCTATTCTAGAAGCTACCACTCAGTAAATGGTGTTTGGCACAAAATCCCTGCCGTGATTGCTGCTAGCGTTTTGAAACAGGTAATGATGCAACATGCTTGAGCGCTACTCAGTCCTCAGTCCTCAGTAATCTTTCAACCGACGTTGCAGAACTTTTGATGCGCTGTACTAGTCCTTAAGGTGTAGACGCAAAATAGTTGCACCAGAAGCCAAGACTTGCGGTATACCAGTATCCAGATCCTGTCAACTAACCCCAAGCTCCCGTGCCCCTCTTACTTAAAAACAAACCGGAGTCGTTTCAGCAGCAGAATGCCCAGCTTAAGGCAAAACTTGCCAGAGCCGATCGCATCATTGGCAGATTGGAGGCTGAAACGGCCTCTCTCCGCGCTCAAGTGGCACACTTGAAACGGCACTTAGCAGGGCCACCCACAACGGCTCAGCGATCGCATGGGGAACCCCGATCATTTGCAATTGGTTCAACCGTTGAGCGACCGAGCGTAGATAGCAGCAAGACAGGCCTCAAACGCGCTCAATCCCCGCAGGCGAGGCGATCGCGTGGCAAAGCAGCCTCACGACGATTACCACCACGTCTGCTGCGCTTAACGCGGATTGCCCTTTTGGCAAGTGCCATGCTTGGTTTGGCTGGGGCAGGTTTTTGGGGTGTGCAACGGTTACGTCCGCAGCCTGAGGTTTCTCAAACGCCATCCTCTTCACCTAATCTGCAACCTTCATCGGCAGCGGCAGTCATTCATCCCCCTTCGACCGAGCAAAAGCAGACGTTTGAGACGTTAGCTTACAATGTTCAGCCCGAGGCCCCTATGCCGCGCAGTGAGGAGCTACAGGCGATCGTGGATGGTGCTGTAGCGCTGGCAGCAAGTAAATCCCTGGATACGCAGCCACTATCTATCACGCTGATCGATCTTAAGGGCAACACGATCGCAGGCTATCAGCAAGACACACCCCGTTATCCTGCCAGTGTGGTGAAGCTCTTTTGGCTCGCTGTTTGCGAAGCGCAGCTAGACCAAGGCATTTTGCAGCCCGATGCTAATCTGAATGCCGATTTAATCGCGATGATCGTTCATTCTGATAACGATGCAGCCAGCCGCATTTTCGATCGCATTACCCAAACAACTTCTGGCAATTCACTTGGCGGTACAGAGTACGAGACCTGGCTCAAAAACCGTTTGCGGATCAACCAGTTCTTTCGCGCAGCAGGCTACGAAGGACTCAGCATCAGCCAGAAAAACTACCCCATCTACTCACTCAAGCTCGATGGTCCCAACGGACGCGAACTCCAGATGCTCGACGAGCAGCAACAGCCCATTCGGAGCCTGGTCACCAGCGATCAGGCCGCACGGCTGATGAGCGAAATCTATGCGGGCAAAGCCGTATCCGCCAGCCGCAGCCAGGAAATGATGGGCTTGCTCACGCGAGACCTGAATCCAGAATCGTGGAAGAAGCAGGCAGATAATGCGATCGCGGGCTTTTTGGGCGAACCCCTCCCTGCTGATGTGCGCTTTGCCTCCAAAGTGGGCATGACCACCAAAGTCCGCCACGAAGTCGCCTTCATCGAATCAAAAGACGGCAGCGTGGCTTACATCCTTGCCGTGTTTGGCACCGATCCCACCTACAGCCAGAACTCCGAGATTCTGCCTGCTATTTCTAAAGCGGTCTATACCCAGATGGTCGAGCGTAGTGCTCATGCAAACGTGACGAAGGGAACGGATGGGTGAGGGATGAAGCTTTGAGTTCGGGAAGCAGGCTTTAACTTTGGAGTGTCTAGTTTGGCGATCGAGGTGTCGAGCTTAGAGCTTGAAAGATGGGGTGCAGAGGTTGAACAGTCAAGTTCGGAGGGCGAAAGATGGCGTTCTGAACTCGGAGCGTGAGGCTCTGAACTCGGAAAGTAGAGCTTGGAGCTTGAAAGATGGAGCTTAAAACTCGGAAGACGAAGCTCTGAACTCGAAAGGTCGAGCTTGGAGGTCGAAAGATGGAGCTTGGAACTCGGAAAGTTGAGTCTGGAGGTTGAAAGCGTGAGGACTGAACTCGAAGCATTGAGGTTTGAACTCGGAGAGCCAAGTTGAACGGTTGAACGGTCAAGCTTACACGTCAAAGAGTCGAGTTGAGAGGATTACCTTCTGCCTCCTGCCCTCGGCCTTCTCTACAGCACCGATCGCCCCAAAAACGGCTGCAAAACCTCTGGAATGCTAACAGTGCCATCTGGCTGCTGATAGTTCTCTAAAAGGGCTGCCATTGTGCGACCGACGGCTAAACCAGAGCCGTTTAGCGTATGGACAAACTCTGTGCCCTTTTTGCCTGCTTCTTTAAAGCGAATGTTGCCGCGTCGCGCCTGGAAGTCACCAAAGTTGGAGCAGCTTGAGATTTCGCGGTAGGTTCCGGCAGCAGGAAGCCACACTTCCAGGTCGTAGCATTTGGCCGCACCAAAGCCTAAATCGCCTGTGCAAAGTTCAACCACGCGATACGGCAACTTTAGGGCTTGCAGAATAGCCTCTGCGTTTTGTACCAGGGTTTGATGCTCTTGCTCAGAGGTTTCGGGGCGCACAAGTTTGACCAATTCCACTTTGTTGAATTGGTGTAGCCGAATAAGTCCACGCGTATCGCGCCCATAGCTGCCAGCCTCACGACGAAAGCACGGAGTATAGGCACAGTGATGAATGGGAAGATCATCGGCTGTGAGAATTTCGTCCCGGTAAAGGTTGGTAACGGGCACTTCGGCTGTAGGAATTAGCCAGAGGTCATCATCTTTACACTGAAAGCTTTCTTCGGCAAACTTGGGTAACTGCCCGGTGGCCGTCAGCGATTGAGTATTGACCAGAAGCGGTGGCAGCACTTCGAGGTAGCCTGCGGCGGTTTGGCGATCGAGCATAAAGCTAATCAGCGATCGCTCTAGGGCTGCACCTGCACCCAGTAGCGCGACAAACCGGGTTTGAGCCAGTTTCGTTGCCCGTTCGGTGTTAAGAATGCCAAGTTTTTCGGCAATTTCCCAATGAGGCAAGATACCTTCCTGCTGCGGTTTATATTCATCGCCCCAGCGACGCACTTCCACATTTTCGGTTTCGTTTTTGCCGATCGGCGTGGTGTCACCAGGCAAATTTGGAAATGTCAGCAACAGTGCTTCGATCTGCGCTTTCAGGTCTTTTTCCTGGGGTTCCAGATCGCTCAATTTGGCTTTAACCTGGTTGCCTTCGTCCTTGAGCAACTGTAGGGCTGGATCATCCGGCTTTACGCCCGCTTTCATCTGTTGCCCGACCTGTTTGCCGATTTCGTTGCCCCGCGCCTGAAGCTGCGATCGCTCCTGCTCCAGCGATCGGCGTTGTTCGTCTAACTGCAACAGCGGCTGAAGGTCATAGATACCATTGCGAGCGTTGAGTTTCTCGCGCACCAAGTCGGGCTTTTCGCGGATTAGCTTCAGGTCAAGCACAGATCGTTCTCATTCTAAGCGGGTTGCTCATCCCAGGATACACTGCTGGAGCCGACGATCGCCGATCCGCACCATTGCCCTATCCGTAACCTTGCAAATAGTTTTAGCCTAAACCTTTTGCATGCACGATCGCCCCTGCATGATTGGAGCGCAAGATCGATCGTCCCTGCGGATGCTAGACTTCTCTCGCTATTAGAGAAGCGCTAGACTTTAGCAATGCCCAAAAAGATTCGAGAGCTAAAGCAACTGCTGCGACAAGCTGGTTTTAGCGAACGTCCAGGCAAAGGAAGTCATACGAACTGGGTACATTCTTTGTATGCTGGGAAAATCCACGGTTTCTGGTAGGGATGGAGCGGACGCAAAACGTTACCAGGAGAAGGAAGTGCAAGCAGCCATTGAGGCAGTCAAGGAGAGGGAGCAAGATGACTAAACTCAAATATCAAATGGTAATTCAGTGGTCTGACGAAGACGATTGCTTTCTGGTTGGCTTTCCTGATTTTCCTGGGCAGCAGTGGCGGACGCATGGAGATACGTATGAGGCAGCCGTCACCAATGGCATTGAGGCATTAGAATCTTTGACGATTGCCTACGAAGCGGTTGGTGATCCCTTGCCTGAGCCAACAGTCTGTAGTGCGGCTTAGATTACATAAAGCGATCGCGCCTCAACAATCGCCGCCACCAAAATGGAATAGCGATCGCCCTTTCACAGTATGACGATCGCCCTTAACGGCTATTAACGATCGCCCCTGCATGATTGGCTCAAGGGCGATCGTTCCATTGTTAGGAGTTAGCAGCAGCTTGAATTTTCTCACAAATGTCTACCCAGGCTTGATCACGATCGTCATTGTTCAATCTTGCTAAAGGCTGGTTGGGAGGATGAGCAGACTGGTACTTTTCGATCGCGGTAACTTTATAAGCGCTGGCTCTGATAGGTATCCAGATAATTGTTAGCCCTTCATTTTCTGCCGCATCAAGCAGGGGTGGTAGTTCATTCTTGTCAATGAAATCGGATGCGAGAAAGTCAGGGCTGACGAGCAAGACTGCAACTTTGGCAGCGGCGAGTGCAGCGGTAATTTCTTTGCGCCATTCGGCACCGGGCTTGATTTGGGTATCATCCCAGGGTTTGAGCGTTTGATTGCGGATCATGGGCCTGAGGTGAATCTGTAGTGCTTCCAGCCATTGTTGATCTTTATGGCTATAGCTAATGAAAACTTGATCGCGGACAGTGGGTTGTGGCATGGACAGTGGTTTGTTGTCGTCAGAATTTCTGGTAATCACTTCATCAATTAGACTGCGGACTTCAACAGACTTGTAGCTTTGCTCGCATTCAACCTGGTATCGCTTGTTATCGAGGCGACGGTTGAGATCTTCAAGGCGGTAGAAGTGAGGCGTTTGGCTATCTTTGCAGGTGGAGCAATTGCAGGGTACAAGTTCGCTTTTTCTAAGACGATCGCCGTAGGAAGCATGAATTTGCTTCAGTTCGTGCCGGACAATAGCCATTAACTCTTTCTTGCGTTTGCCCGATACCCGCACCCAGATTTCGCCTTTGTGATAGCGATAGTGTTCAATGACTTCTGCTCTTGCCTGGTCTTGTTTGAGCACGACACCGCTGCGCCAAACATAGGACTGGGAATCAATGAGCGAATGGGTCTCCACAATGAAGCGAGTGAGAATCCCTTTGGGCATGAACTCGTATTCATAGCGCAACATCAGGTTGTTGGAGGCATCCCAGGTATAGTCGGGCTGGTTCTCGGTGAGGAGTTGAGGCGCAATGTAGGTGCCGGGAGCGCCAGGAATTTCGTAGCACAGCTTGAAGTTCATCATGAGCTTCAACAACTCTGCTCGCATGTCGGCATACTGGTCTTCGTGCCAGATATGGGCTAAGTCGGTACGGGTAAATCTGCCCAGGTTTTGAACTACCTGGGGATTGTCTAGTACCTTGTAGGCAGCAGCAGTACCCCAAGCTGGTTTGAGAATTACGATTCGTCTTAACAGTTCGTCTGCTTGGAAATGGAGGCAAACGCCTAAATCGTGTAGGTATCCGCAAAGTTGGAGAGCATCCTCTGCTATGAAACTATTTTTACGACAAATTGCGAGATACTCCTTTAAAGAGATGTAGTTGCGACGTTTGCGCTCCAAAGTTTTTCGTACTTTGACCCACGTTTTGGGTAGCTCTGCACCAACATGCGGCAATGTACTAATGTGATGCTGAATTTTGTTGAGAATTTCAGGTATTCCACGATTTGTCTTGAGATTAGTTGCTAGGGTTTCTTTCAAGTTTGTGAACTGACGTAGTTGACGCTCATTGATCTCTCGTTTACGATCCTGCTTCTCATTTTTAATGATCAATAATGGACTATTATCACTCAATAATTCCACTATATTAAGCCAGTAGTAAAAATCAGTATCTTCTTTTCGAGTATCAGCTACTAAGGTATAGAGAGAGCGCTTAGTGAGAAAAAATTGGTGAGTTGCATGGTAGATCTCTTGACCACCAAAGTCCCATATATTAACCCGAAACTCTTTGCCATTCATCAGAAGAAAACACCACTGAATAACTTCGATACCTTCGGTGGAACGTTCATTTTCCTGTAACAAATAATCTGGATGTTCAATTTTCTTAGCTAAAGAAGTCTTTCCAGCACCTGGTTCACCAAGTATGAGCATTTTAGCTTCGTAGAGAAAATCTTTTCCTTCTACCTTCAGTTGCTTAAGATATCTTTTAATCGCTCGAATATCTTTCTTTAAAATTTCTGGTGGAGGTGATTCTAAAGGGTTTTCATTAAAATTCAATGTAGTCAGATTACGCAACTGTCCGATTTCTGGTGGCAGTGCATGCAATTGGTTGTAGCTAATGCTAAGGCTTTGCAGGTTCTGTAGACGCTCGATCTCTGGTGGAAGAATATTCAACAAATTATTGGTAAGATTGAGTGTTACCAAGTTCTTCAACTGCCCAATTTCTGCTGGAAGGAAGCTTATTTGATTATTACTGAGGTCAAGTGACGTGAGATTCTTCAACTGCCCAATTTCTGCTGGAAGGAAGCTTATTTGATTATTACTGAGGTCAAGTGACGTGAGATTCTCTAACTGTCCAATCGTTGATGGCAGCGTATTTAGTAAATTGCGACTAAGATCAAACGTTGCCAGGTTCTTTAACTGTCCAATTTGAAAAGGTAGTTTGTTTAATTGATTGTTATGTAGATCAAGTATAGTGAGACTCTCTAACTGCCCAATAGCTGGTGGTAGAGTGTTTAGTGAGTTACGACTAAGATCAAAAAATATCAAATTTCTCAACTGTCTAATTTCTGACGGCAATTCGTTTAGTAGATTGTTATTAAGGCGAAGCGTAGTTAGATTTTGTAATTCACCAATTTCTGGTATTAGGACATTGAGTAGGTTGACTTGAAGATCAAGTGTAGCTAGATTTCGCAATTGACCGATTTCTGGCGGTAACGCACTCAATTTGTTGCGGTTGATCGACAGCTTAGCTAGATTCTGTAAACAGCCAATCTCCATCGGCAGTGATGTTAGCCTTTTGAAGGAGAGATCAAAATTAGCAACCCCTTGCTCTGCAGTTTGTTTGATTAATTGAAGCAGTTCTTCGTCTGTCATCGCTGGCATCTAGTAGGTTGTTTCATACTGTAGCCGAAGGGAAAGAGATATAGCACGGAAATGCTAGAGGAGTTGATGCCAAGAAGACTAAATCAATGAAAAGATAAGAGAGATGCGCGATCGCCCCCATTCAAGGGAATTCTTCTTCTAGAGCAATGACCCTTACTTAACGACAGGAGTATCGACCCTATGCCGTACCAAAACATTTCTGCGAAGCTCACTGAAACTGATGTGCAGGACATCAAAGATGCCCTTGCCACCATTGAAGCCAAGCTCCCTTTTCTAGTGAACCTCACCGTCGAAGAGCGTCGCAAACTGTTCAAGATGGGCAACAAAAGTCTTGCCTTCGTCAGCAATAGCCTCACCGCTGCTCAGTCTAATCGTGGCATTCTGCCTGCCAGTTTTGATGTGGATGAGTTTGCGAGTGACTATCAGCTTGCGGCGACCCTGAGCGATATCCATTTGGGGTTGCAGCAGTTGACTGAAAAGGTAGACGATACGCTGATCGCTGTCAGCAGTGAGGCAATGAGCAGCAGCCTGACGGTGTATGACTACGTGAAGACGGCAGCAAAAAAGACTCCCGGACTGAAAGTGATCGCAGAGCAGTTGGGTGAACGCTTCAAAGCGATGCGGACAAAAGCGCCAAAGGAAACAACTGCTGCTTGAGGTGTATTAAGTTTCGCTGGTGAGCGATCGCGTTGCAGCCGCAATCAAAACCACGATCGGCTTGAGTCTTCGATACTCACTGACGAGTCTTTACTGCTCTCCGACGAGTCTTTACTACTCGCTAACGAGTGTTGATCGCTCTCCCACGAGTCTTTACTACTCACTCACAAGTGTTGATCACTCTCGGACGAGTCTTTGATACTCACCCACAAGTGTTGACGACTCTCGGACGAGTCTTGGCTTCTCACTGACGAGTCTCGATCGCTCTTCAGCAAGTTTCAGAGACGCAACCTCAATGCTCTGCACATCCTAAACCTTTTGCACGAACGATCGTCCCAGTAAGCCCTGTGGGCGCACCATGAGCATGATGAACAACAGCCCAAAGGCAACGGCATCTTTATAAGCAGAAAATTCTCCTGGCACAAACGCTTCGATGAGTCCAATGACCAGCCCTCCCACCACTGCACCGGGAATGCTGCCCAGCCCACCCAGCACGATCACTGCCAACCCTTTTAACCCAAAGCCAATGCCAAAGTAAGGGCCAGCAATGCTGACGCTGGAGCCAACGAGGGTGCCTGCCAGACTGCCCAGAAAGCCGCTGACAAAGAAGGTCAGGACGATGAAGCGATCGGTATCAATCCCCAACAGGCTCGCAGTAGTCGCGTCTTCTGCCACAGCTCGCATCGCCTTGCCGTACTTAGTGGCATTAATCAGGTACGTGAGAAGCGTCAAAATGACGGCTGAGACGGCAAAGATCACAATCTGCACACTGCGAATGGGAATCGGGTTGTCTGCGGTACCGAAGTTAATCGCAGGCGGTAAGGTGCCATAGGTATCAGCGGGAAAGGTATAGCTTTCGGCACCGACGAGATACTGAATCAGGTTGACAATCACAAATGCCACCCCCAGGCTAGATACCACAGTTAGCAATGGATCGGCTCTTCTCTGTCGCAACGGTCGAAAGGCCAGCCGTTCCACCAGTACGCTGACAAGGCCGGAGAGGATACCACTAAGGACGATCGCTGCCCAAAACGGCATCTTCATCGGCAACATCGCATTAGCTAGCAAGCCATTAAACCCAAACGCGCCGCCGATCAACACGTAGGTGAAATAGGCACCCAGCGTAAAGATGGCCCCATGAGCAAAGTTGATAATCCCCAGGATGGAGAAGACGAGCGTGTAGCCCAGGGCGAAGATGGCGTAGACACTGCCGATCGACAGGCCGTTGAGGATGTTTTGAAGGAAAAGAGTGAAGGACATGGGGAGAAGGGGTTAGGGGTTAGGGTGTGCTTTAAAACCTAAAGCCAAAGAAGTATGGCAGCAAGGGTGAGCATGGCAAGCTAATTCTCGCCTCGTTTCTCATCGCGAGTGGCAATGCGACGAAACTGCTTCAACCAATTGAAGGTGCGTTCAATGCGGTTGCGCTGCTGATAAGCTTGACTGTCAAAGCGCGTGTACCTCGACGCGGTTCATTGCTCATATCGATTTGAATTGAAAATGCGACACATCCTGTAGGGGCAAGGCAATGCCTTGCCCCTACCCACCGATTGATCTGTAGCCGTCATTCTTTAAATCGGTATCAAACGGGGAATGACGGCTCCAATGCCTCGTCGCTGCAAGTAGCGGCGAATCCGTCGCCCTGTATAGGCTTTGTCTTCTGCCACTCGTTGTGGACGCACTCGTCAACTTTGCGTATTGGAGCAGCCGGAGCACCATGTCTCGGTTGGCTTGAGAAGACTGGGGCTTGAGTGCAGAAGCCATCCACAGCGGGTTCTGGTCGGGAGGCCGCTGGTGGTAATGCACGACGGCTGGCTTAGAGGTAGCACTGACTACCCGATGGGGGCTGAGGCGCACTGATCCGATCACGCGCGCGCTCACGATGCACCCAGTTGCGAATCGTTTGGCAACTGGGATGAATCTCTCGGTCTAGCTGAGCCTTGGGGTGTGGTCTTGATTGTAGCGGCTTTGAATTTCTCGGCGCTGCCTAACCGTTAGAGCGGCGTTAACGCGCAATTTTATGGCCTTACGGGAGGCTTGCGCCTCTCCACCTTAACCAATTGAGGGGAACAACCTCTCGTGCCAGTACAGGTAGGGACAGGCGGGGAAAAATTGCTCTACCGCCTGTTGCACGCCTATATTAAAGATGTCTATTTAGCGTGTCCTTATATGCCTGAATTGCTTGAAGTGATTGAGTTAGGGAATCTCATCTTGCGCCAGACGGCGCAGTTCGTAGAGGATGTGCAGTCCGATCGCATTCAAACCCTGATTGACAATTTACTGGTAACGGTTAAAGAGGCAAATGGGGTTGGCATTGCCGCACCGCAAGTGGCCCAGTCCGATCGCCTCTTTATCGTGGCATCGCGTCCTAATTTACGCTATCCCAACGCGCCAACGATGGAGCCGACTGCGATGATTAATCCAAGCATTCTGGCTCACTCTGATGAAACTGTCAAAGGCTGGGAAGGGTGCCTCAGCATTCCGGGCATTCGGGGCCACGTCCCTCGTTACCAGGCGATCGAAGTTGCATACACAGACCGCAACGGCAGACGGCACAAACAAGAACTGACTGACTTTGTAGCGCGTATTTTCCAGCATGAACTCGACCATCTGAATGGCATCGTCTTCGTCGATCGCCTGGAAAGCACCCAGGACATGATCACCGAACGCGAATACCAGCGGATTGTCACAGGCTAGTTCTTCAACGTCTAAAAGCAATGAACAGCTTTTTTGTTGAATTTGCGATCGGGAACGAGGCGCAGTTTAGACAGCTCGAAGCAGTGATTTTAGCCTTATGTGAAGCAAAGCGTACAAATACGTTTCCGCCTGATGATTACTGGCTGGCATTCTTTGACGCAGAAGCACAATCTCATTTCTGGCACCCAACTGAAGCGGAACAGCAGGATTGAGCGCAACGATGGTTTGCGACACCTGTTGAGCAACGATGGAACGATTTAGCGCTTAAAACGCCGTGGGATTTTGGTTCTATGATTGAGGCGTTTGAGAATGGCGAGTACGAGTTACTGGGTCGCCGCCGCCTTTCGCACCAGATAGCACGTTTGGAGTTTAGCTCCTACAGTTCACCTTACGGCGGCACAGGATGTATGCAAGCACTCATAGAAGCGTTTGGGCACCAAGTTACATCCATTTTGGACTGATTTCTTATCGAAAAAAGAGATACCGCGCGCCAATGACGAACAGAAAAATGCCGTAGAGCTTTTTCATTAAAGTGCTGGTGATAAACGGTTGATTGGCAAAGATCGCGCCAAACAAAAAGCCGACAAACAGACCTGCGGCAATGAAAAGGGCATCTCGAATGCTGAGGTTGCCTTCTTTGTAGTACACAACAGCACCGAGAAGACCGATCGGCAGAATTTGAGCCGCGATCGAGGTTCCGGTCGCAAACTTCTGATCCATTCCCAACAGCAGCACCATTGCAGGCACCATAATCGCGCCACCCCCGATGCCAAACATGCCACCAGCAATGCCAGCAGCCAAACCAATGAGCAACAGTTGAACCATCAAGGTAGACATAGAGCTTAATTTCGATCGACGCTGTTAAGTATGCAATGACCCTACTTATAGCAGCACTTTACGACTAATTTCGTCACGGCGTGTACGAAGGCTATTGATTAGGGCAACAAGAGATACGGTGGTCGATCGCCCACTTCAGAGCATGTGTTGGGTTTTGCGATGCTCTAGAAAATTTGGGAGAGGGGCGATCGTGCTACCAGTGCTCCAAAACCAGTCCATCCACATAATCAAAGTCTGTATCATCTGTGACCAGCACCCAGCGATGTTCTAGGCACTGAGCAGCAATCCATACATCGTTCATTGGGATGGGTCGCCCTTTGCGCTTCAACATCAACCGAGTTTGAGCATAAGCGACTGCTGTTTCCTTCCCTAAAGGCACTGCAACACAAGCTTCTAAAAACTCTAGATAGCGTGGCAAATTCTGCAGCGGACGTGTCGAGTTTTCGGCTCCAAACAGCAATTCTCCGACAACGACTATCGGTAGTATTATTTCCGGCAAAGCCAGAACTCTTGCGGCGATAGCTATATCTCCATTCAAGAAACGAACGGCGGCAGACGTATCCAGTGCAATTTCACCACTCATTCACATCGACCTGTCGGCAGTCGGTTGCAATGGTTCGCTGTAGCTCTTCCGCCTCTGCGTCACTCAAAATGCCTGCAAACTTTGCAAGCGGATGATTTTGGCGTACAGCTTTCAGCCGATGTAAAAAATCCAGCACTGGTTGTACTAAATCATCAGGAGCCTGTTCGATTTCTTGAATTAGTTGCTCACGATTTTCCATGTGCCTCTTATCCTCTAGCAACGTCCGTTTGCTTGAACTCGTTATGATTTCATCCTTTGATTTTAGCTGAAGGACAGTCGCTCATTTCAGAGCCTCTGTCGAGTTTCGTGGTGCTTGATTGGATTTTGAAGAGGAGCGATCGTACTAATGTTCCTAGCTAACGATTGTCAATAACTTTTGTCCCTCCAGCAGTGACTTTAAGTAGTTCGCTTTAAAGAATTATTTAGAGCGTGCAGTATACAGCTATTTGTTTGGCGGAAATTTTTGCTGAACCTCTAACCTAAGCTTTTCGCAAGAAGAAGGCTTTTCAAACACATACATTTTATTCTTGTTTCTTTGATCAACTCCTTCTAGTTCTTTTACAAGAGAGAAGTAAGCTTCAAAATCTTCCGCAACATAAGCATACAAACAGCCTAATTCTGTAATCATAAAATCTAAATCATAAAGCATCAGGCTTCTCAGGCCTCGATTCAGGCTTTGATTCCTACTATTAAGATCAATGGCAACCAAGCAAGTTGATAAAAGGCTTCCATAATTTTTATTGGATGATCCGTATGTATTTCTAATGAAACGATTTCTGTCCTTTCAGTAGGACGTAGAGAAGGTCTTCAGCTCTTCAATAGGTGCCGAGTTAAGAGCAGATGAAAGAGCGCTGAATTCTTCTTTTCTTATTTTGTTTGTGATGAAGCAGGAAAATATTTTTGCAAACAAATTAGATTTATACAGGTCATCAAATTTGTCAATTTTTAGGAAGATAGTATTATAGAGCTTATCTCTTTTTTCCTTATCTTTTTTAAGTTCTTCAGTAAAAGCGACTCTCTGATTCTCTGTTGTTTTCTCATTAATTGTTTTGATGAATTCCCCAACTTTATGCAAGAAAATCACATCTGGGATTGAGCTTAAAGTTTTGCCAAGCTTATAAATTAAGCCTGCAACTGGTATATCTCTAAGAAGCTCACTTTCAGTCAACAGGTCAATTGCAATATCTGCTCCATCGACACTTAATTCTAAAAAGTCTTGTTCTAATTTATCCTTATTTTTCATTAGGGTTACTGCCCTCAAGCAGCAAGAGACAATGAAATAGATAGACTTTCTTCATTCCACTCCAACCGGATTATTGGCTGTCTGCCGTTGGGCAATTTGCATTAGCAACCGCAATGCTTCGTTTACAGCGTCCTCAGTTGGAAACGCTTGAGCAACATCATGATCGAGAAGCACCAGGTTTGTACCTGCCCGGTAACGCTCAACGTACTTGCCTCTGACTCCGCCTTCCATCTGAGAAAAGTCATATTCAGGACGCAATTCATCGTCCATTTCGGCATTAATTTCTCCGTTCATAAAACCTTCTCTCCTGACGATTGGCTTTGCGAGCGCTAGTGATTCGTACTTTTTCGCCTCGATCGGTATGGGCAACGATTAGAAGCTGTCCGAACCTTGATACACCGATGATAACGTAGCGATTCTCTCCCACTGAATGATCTGGATCGGGAAAGGTGACAGATAACGAATCGTTGAATACCGTAGATGCTTCTTCAAATTTAACCCCATGCTTTTTAGCGTTTGATTCTGCTTTATATGGGTTCCACTCGAATTTCATAGGAAAGCACTGATTACATCAAATGCCTTGAGTGCGAAGGATTACTTATCCGACTGAGAGACCACGATCGGCTTGACGATCGCGAATTCTCTCCAAACTGCTGACAGGAATGGCTGAAATGAGTTGGCGCGTGTATGCTGTTTGCGGTGCGCGGTAGATGCTTTCGGAGGGACCGATTTCTTCGATCGCGCCTTTGTTCATCACCATAATGCGATCGCTCATGAACTTCACGACGCTCAGATCGTGGGAGATGAAGATGTAGGTGAGGTTAAATTCGCTTTGGAGTTCTTTGAGCAGGTTGAGGACTTGCGCTTGCACCGAGACATCCAGTGCTGAAACGGATTCGTCGCAGATGATAAATTTGGGGTTGAGGGCGAGCGATCGGGCAATGCAGATCCGCTGGCGTTGTCCGCCGGAAAACTCGTGAGGATAGCGGTTCATGGCATCGGCACTCAAGCCCACTCGTTCTAATAAGTAGACGGCGCGTTGCCGCTGTTCCTGCCGTTCTCTGGGCTTGGCGTGGATTTGCATGGGTTCCATCACGGCTTTGCCCACCGTCATGCGCGAATCCAGCGAGCCAAAGGGATTTTGGAAAATGATTTGCATCTCGCGCCGCAACCGTCGCATCTCGTTGGGTAAGAGCGTGGTGACTTCTTGATTTTCGAAGCGTACAGAACCACTGGCGGGTTTGATCAGTTGCAAAATGGTGCGTGCCAACGTGGATTTGCCACAGCCAGACTCGCCTACCAGTCCCAGCGTTTCACCCGGATAGACCTCGAACGATACATCGTTGACTGCCATAAAGTAGCGTTTGGTTTGTCCAAACATGCCGCGAACGGGAAAGGTGACACGCAGGTTTTGCACGGAGAGTAAGGGCGCTGCCTGATGCAGGGTTGCCAAGCGCTGCTCCAGTTCTTCTGGGCTGACTTCGCGGGCAAGTTCGAGGGTACGATCAACATTGGTTTCGCGTTCTTCAATCAGCAGTTCGCCCGATGGAGAGGTGCTGACCTGCATAAAGTCCGATACGGTGGGCAGTAGATGCAGGCGACGATCGGGTCGGGGTCGGCAGGTCAACAGCCCTTTGGTATAGGGATGTTGGGGATTGGCGTAAATGTCCAGCACGGGACCTGCTTCGACAATTTTGCCTTGATACATGACGGCAACGGTGTCGGCAATTTCAGCAATCAAGCCCAAGTCATGGGTGATGAACATCATGGACATGCCCCGGCGATCGCGCAAGTCTCGCAGGAGATCCAGAATGGTTGCTTGAACGGTGACATCTAGCGCTGTTGTCGGTTCGTCTGCTATCAAGAGAGCAGGGTCACAGGCGATCGCCATTGCAATCATCACACGTTGCATCTGTCCGCCGGACAATTCATGCGGATACCGATTGAGAAAGGCTATCTTCTGCCGAAACACCTGGTGTTCTAGCTCTGAAGCGGGTGGCAACGGGCCATCAGGACTGCTGCGTTGAAGATCCTCTAGATAGCGTCGTTTGATCGTCTCATCATCTGGCAGTAAGCGCACTTCTTGAAGACGAGCGATCGCCTCTCGTCCCGCTTCTTTTTGCGTCACTCGCTTGTGCAGACGGATCGCTTCTACCAACTGAAAGCCGATCGTATAAACCGGATTGAGCGAACTCATCGGCTCCTGAAAGATCATCGAAATCTCGCCGCCCCGATAGTCTTCAAGCTGACGTTTGGGAATTTTTGTGAGGTCGATCGCCTGTGCTCCCTTTTCAGCCCCCCAAAAGAGAATTTCGCCATTCGTCACCTTGCCCGGAGACGGCACCAACCCCATCACTGCTAGCGATGTCACCGATTTGCCTGAACCCGATTCGCCCACAATGCCCAGCGTTTGCCCCCGTTTCACTTCAAACGAGATGCCATCCACTGCTTTGATCAGCCGCCCATCCGGTTGAAACTGAACTTCAAGGTTGTTGACTTGCAGGACTGTGTCGTTCATGGGATACCGGGAGAGCTTTTCTGAATCTTATGTACTGAATCTTAACAGCCTCCCTGGTTGGATCGTGTCTCAGCTCACATTGTTTCGATGCGATCGGTAGAGGGTAAAAGGGGGAGTGGGGGTTAGGGTAAAAGTAAAAGCTAATCGCTGACCGCTGAAAGCTGATTGCTAAACCAGAATCATCTTCACAAATCAAATAGGTTCGTTATAGACAAACAGACAGTTACTTCTGATTGATCACTGAGCAACCAGCGTTGGAAGCCGCTATTGTTGAGACAGTCGCGATCGCACACGATTATGGTTCAACTCCAGCCTAAATTGCTCACTGATACTTGGGTTACGGCCACCTGGGATGAGTACCTGCGGCTCATTGACGATCCTGCTTACGCCAAAGCAAAAGGGTACTACTTCAATGGACGAATGAGGATTGAAACAATGGGAGTAGGGCCGGATCACGCTAGCGATAACAGCATCGTTCATATCGCCATTACGCTGTTCTGCGCTCTCAAAGGCGTTCCAATTAAAGGATTCATTAACTGTAGCTATCGCAAAACGGAGGTTCGTGAAGCGCAGCCAGATGTGTCCTACTACGTGGGCGATCGCACCACACTTGCCCCCCAAGGAAGCAGCATTACAAACCTGGATGACACGCCTGCTCCTGATTTGGCGATCGAAGTAGCGGATTCATCGCTGGATGCGGATTTGGGCAAAAAACGGTTGCTTTACGAAGACATGGCGATCGCTGAATACTGGGTGGTGGACGTTGAAAAGGCGCAAATTATAGCGTTTCAGATTGCGAACAACAATGGCAGCAGACGCATTGACCACTCTCAGGTTTTGCCGGGACTCGACCTAGCCGTCTTGTGTGAAGCGATGACTATGCGAAGAGAGCAAGACGATAGCCAGGTCGTTGCCTGGTTGCTATCCGCCTTTCAAGCACAAGGCTCATAGCATGGACAGTTCACCTGCAACTTCGAGCCGCGTGACATTGCTCATCGTCATAAAGCTTTCTGACAGCGTTTCAGACACTGAGGGGCTAATCCAACCCATTTGTTTGAGAAGGTGAATCGCGACAGCATATTTGGCCCGTTTTGCCCCATCCATCACTTTGATGGCTAAGCCCATCCCTTCACCCAGTCGCCCAACGCACTGAATGCCTTCTGCACCTGCTTTGCTGACCAACTCACCTTCCGTTAAGCGCATCAGTTCAGTATCAAACTCGCCCTCACCCGCCACCATCGTGGGATGATGGGTCATCGCCCGGACGATCCGTTCCATATCTAAACTGTCGCCAGAGGCTAGACGGGCATAGAGTGACGCAATTTGCCCTAGCTGCATAAAATATGTGGGCGCACCGCAGTCATCCCGCGCGCTAATGAACTCTTCGGCAGGCATGCGAAGCAGTTCGGCAACCTTTTGCAAAATCAATTGCTGCACAGGATGGCTACGTTGGAGGTAGCTGCTGAGGGGGAAATTACGTTGCTGGCAGACAGCAAGCATCCCCGCATGTTTGCCAGAGCAGTTGTATTCCAACCGACTCCGCCTACCGAATGGCACCGGACATTGAAGCACTGTAGGGTCAACATCTGCCCGCCAAAGAATGTTGAATGCCTGACGCACCTGCTCGATCGTGCCTCGATGGGAGCTACAGATAATCGCTAGATCGCGATCGCTCAAGCCATAGCGCTCTAACGTCCCTGTCGTTGTCACGGCCAGGGCTTGAAACGGCTTCAATGCAGAACGCACGAACGTTGCCGTCTCTGCACTGCCAGCCACCAACAAATTACGCCCACGGGTATCGCAAATAACCGCCTGGACATAATGTTTGGATTCGATAATACCTTCGCGCAGTAACCGGACTTCCAGTTCTGCGGCTTGTGTGCGTCTTCCCCTTGTCATGCGTAAGACTCTAGCATTGGAAGGGGACGAGGGGAGGAAAAGTTTTGAGATTTTGAGAAAGGAGGAAGGGGGAGGCAGCAGGGGAAGCAGGGGGAGAGGGGGAGGCAGGTGAGAGTTTTGAGTTAAGACAGCTATCAGCAATCAGCTTCTTAGCCTTTAGCCTTTAGCCTTTTCCCTACTCCCCACTCTCACTTTTACCTTTTGCCTGGCTCAATAGGTGTTACGGGGAGGTGAAGCGAGAGGCACAGATTGGTATCCTATCAGCAGGGAAACGACTCATCTACGCTCATGCTCAACTTGAACTTAACCCATCTGATAGACGATGCTAAATGCTACGAAACAGTGCGCCAGATGCGCTGGAGAGCGGGTGTTTACTGCCCCAAGTGTACCAGCCCTAGTGTAATCAAGCGGGGCAAGGATGAAACTCAACGTGAGCGTCAACGGTATCAATAGAGCTGTCGGGAAATAAGAACGAAGTTAGCCAACATGACCTTTCAAGTTCT
>NZ_JCACKR010000062.1:0-87482 GCF_059505485.1 Stenomitos rutilans | reverse complement strand
CGCTTTACCCTGCTCAAGCTAGAGGTTAGCTATCCTTACACCTTTAGGACTACCGACTATGCTCAGTGTCGGTCAGCATATCGCATTTATCGACTCAATCCCACTTGTGAACTAGGGCAAGACCGACTGGATACAGCGGGAAATTATGATCATCAGTTAATTCAAATTGAGGGGGAGTGGCGAGTCACTGCAATCAGGCAAACAGTGGTGGTGATGACTGGTGATCGTCGAGTCCATCAAGGGCTACGCGACTCATGATCACGTTAAAGTTGATTGTGTTGTCAGCAGTACAACAATTCTGGTGCAGCGGATTGACGAAATCCCCTGGTGCACTGCTAAAGAAGTTGGCAACCGCTGACCAGAGCCGTTATGCGGCTTGAACCCCTGCTAAGTGCTACTTCATAACTCTCCACAGCAATATTCATGCAGGGAAGTTCTTACAAAGGCTGAATTTGAAGAAGGTGGATAAATGACAGGTTTAATCGAAGCACTTGAACAACTGGAATATTGGTTATGGCAGAATCATCCAGGATTGGCAGACTCTATAGTTCCAGGACTAACCACAGAGGAGATCGACGACCTGTTAGGAAAACTTCCAAGTCAAGTTACTCAAGAGATCAGAGAGTTCTATCAATGGACAAATGATAGCGGGATTTTTTTGACACCCTGTCATTTTGATGAACCTCTACGCATAATGCCTCTAAAAACTGCAATTCAATATACTTCTGAGTCAAATAGTTTTCTTGAACAACGAATAAACATTCCAAAGCTAGTTATGTTTTGGGAGTCTGAAAGATGGCTTCATTTGGCAATTTGTGGCGAAACTGAAGCGAATCCAATCCTTGTTATAACTGACGACGATTTTACTAGATTGGCTTATTCAAACCTGACAAGTATGGTTCTGACAAATCTTGAATGTTACCAAAAAGAAATTATTAAAATAGAGATTAGAGATAGCTGGATAAGACTCAAACTTGATGACGAGCCTTCAAGGAAAGAATTTAATGCTATCCGCAACCGTAATAATCAGGCTTTTGAGTTAGCATCTTTTCAAGAACGTCACAATCTTAAGGTTATACCAATATGAAAAACGGTAGCGATCGCCGCATAACAACCCTGGTGCAGCGGATTGACCTAAGCCTCTTATGGTGTTGCGAAGATCTCGGCAACCGCTGACCAGGAACGTTATGTAGCTTTGGTTGTCGGTGAGGGCGTACTGAGGAGGTATCTTCAGGTTGAGATCTCTAAGTAGTCGTAAGTTCTTGATTGAAGCATAACTAGCAAGTTTTGATGGGCTATGTTTATAGTCGAATCCATCGCCAATTTTTTGTGTATTTCAATACTTAACAACTCGCTATTTGCTCTCTAGTAATTGTCTAGAATACGGCGACATTTCAATAATTAGGAGACAAAATTATTATGGAATTCAACCCAAGCAACAATGTTGTTAAACTTTGTCTTCAAGGTATGGGCATGGAAGAAAAAGGCAAACCTGAAGAAGCAAGTGGACTATTTCTTCAAGCCTGGAACGAAGCGACGTACGACTTTGAAAAATTTATTTCAGCTCATTATGTAGCCCGACATCAAAAAAATGTTGCTGACAAATTAAAATGGCTTGAAACGGCTTTGCAGTTTGCATTAAAGATGAATAATGACTCTGTCAAGAGTGCTTTCCCTTCTCTATATTCAAACATTGCTCAATGCTATGAGGACTTAAGCGACCCTAGCAAGGCAAAAAAGAATTATGAATTAGCAGCTTCGTTTAAAGATAAACCTTCTGACACAGGACCTTTTTATCATGGGACGAAAGCAGATTTGTCGGTTGGCGATTTGCTGTCAGCAGGGGGCAATTCTAATTACAAATCTGAACTCAAAATGAATCACATTTATTTTACAGCCTTTACCAGTGGAGCGGGACTAGCTGCTGCATTAGCAAAAGGCGATGGACGTGAACGTGTTTATATCGTTGAACCAACAGGGGTTTTTGAAAATGACCCGAATGTTACAGACAAAAAATTTCCGGGCAATCCGACACGCTCATATCGCTCTCAAACACCATTAAAAATCGTTGGCGAAGTGACAGATTGGGTGAGACAAACACCTGAGGAACTCCAAAAATGGCGTGAAAAGTTGGTCAATCACAAAGGAGAAATTATTAATTAATTATCGCCACATAACAATCCGCCTGCACCCGACCGTTTGGAGTCTTTTTATTGAGTTCAAACGGTCACTAGCGGCGGGTAAGGCGGAACGTTATGTCGCTGAGTCCTGATTGACTGACACAAATATCAAGTGGCGTAGTCAAAAGACTGAACTTGAAACTCAAAGCGATATGTACGCCATTCAAATTGAGGCTTAGAAGCCTTTTCTGGGTCAGGGTCGCGATTAGAAGCGAGGGAGTAGAGCGAGCAGAGCTTCCATCCACGAGTGAGCGCCGTTTTGACCCAATTCCAACCAATCTTGAAGTAACTCATGCCGCGAGACCAATGCGGGTCAACCCAACGCCGCCGTTTCGCAGCCACAACGGCTGTCCCCTGCAAAGTCAGAAATAACGTCGCCACCGCACTCACCAAACATAGCCGCGAGAGTGCAGGTGCACAGCGCAGTCCCGCATGCTCCCACTCAAAGCCATTGGACTTATCATCCAGAAAACTCTCCTCAATGTCGAATCTCAAGCCATATTCACGTAAAGTTTGCACCGTCGTGGGTTCGGAACTCACAACCAACCAGAGTTGTCCCGTTTGGTTTTCACGGGCTAAGGCTAAATACACTCCATCCACGGAATTGCCTTTGTGCAGTTTGACGTTTTGAACCATCACGGCTTGCTCTGCACCGAGATGAAACTGATTCAACTGCTGCCAGCCTTTGCCGTCGCGATAGACCCAGGCAGCAGACTTGACGCGAACGCGGTAGTGCCAGCCCAATTCCAACTTCAAGTACCGCAGCAACTGATGATCCACAAACCCACGGTCAGCCAAGAAAACAACCTTGACCCCGACCGCAAGTAGACAAGACGCTTTGTTGAGTAAATCCCGGTAGACGATGAATTTCACACTGCTACTGCCATGCTCTAACACGCGCCAGATCACGGGAATGGCTCGTCCTCGATAGACGACGGATAAACGAATCACGCAGAAGGTATCCCACCGCATCGTCGTATCGCAACTCAGGTACAAGACGTGATCTTTCCACCCAGCTAGCGCAGTTTGAATCAAGGGGCTATCGACATGAGTCGGATGAATTCGGCAGTTATGAAGCCAGCGCGAAAATCGGCGTTGCGTACCCTGAGCCTGTTGAGCTGAGGTTTGGACGTGCGCTAACCAGCGCGTCAGGTTCACGCTGCCTTCATAAATGACTCCAATGACCATCCAAACCAGCACATAGGCATGACGTTGGTCCGACCAGGCACATTGACCGATAAAAGCTAACAGTGCATCATAAAGTCTAGAGGTGTGTTTCATGGCTGTCGTTCATTTTTGCTTTGACAACAGCTTACGCCTCTTCCTTTTCTCTCTTTGAAACTCCCTCCCAGAAAGCTTTCTGACTGTTAGAACCCTACTTGTGTCAGTCAATCAGGTTTCAAACACTGCCCAAGGATAGCGTTCCATTTCGGATGCTGGACTACCGTGTGCGCGGGTATCGCAAAGATCCAACTAAACCGATGCGGCAAATCGTGATTTACCTAAAGCAAACTGCATCCGAGCGAGTGGATCAGACCAGCTTTGAGATGGAAAACACGCGCCATGAGTTTGAGGTGGTCAGAATCTGGGAGCAACCTGCCTCCCTATTTCTGCAATACCCAGGGTTGATTCCCTTCGCGAGTCTGGGACAAAGTGCGGATACAGAGGAAACGTTACGGCAAGCAGCACGACGGATCGATCAGATTGCAGACCCAACAACTCAGGCAAATTTGGTAGCAGCATCAGGGATTTTAGCCGGGTTAAAATTAAAAGACGACGTGATTTATCACATATTGCGGAGAGACATCATGCAAGAATCCACTGTTTATCGTTCAATCTGGAGAGAAGCTGAGGAAGAAAAGACGCGGGCGATCGCGCTCAATCTGCTGCGTAGAGGAGTAGCAATCGATATCATTGCTCCTTCTACAGGCTTATCGATCGAAGAAGTGCAACAACTTCAGCAACAACTCAACGGCTCCGCACAAAGCTGAAGTTGATCGATGTACGGAGAGTTGATCGTAAAAACGGCATAACAACCCCAATGCAGCGGACGAGCAAAGTCTTCGCGCTTCGTTTCTAGCTTTCTCGTCGCCGTTGATTGGGAACGTTAAACAATCCGATCGCCATCGCGATCGCCGCTCTTGTAGCGATTGTCTTGAAAGTCAAGAGGCATTGAGAAGAAGGTAGTGCACTCTAAACACGCATGACAATAGGAGGGCTGGGATGTCCGTTGGGTTGACTGACTGACTTGTCCAGCAACAGGACTAAACCGGACTTGCCAAAGTTGGTTGTCGCGGAGCAGGGCGTTGAGAATGACCAGTCGCTTTTGCAGACAAGCAACTTTGGCAACCAGTTTGAGTTTGCCTTTGGCGAGCAAGCGTTGATAGCAGTCTCAAATCACCGGGTTGTGGCGAGTTGCGACCACGGTTGCCATGTACAAGCCACAGCGAACGTGAGTACGTCCGCCTGCGATCACGCGCTTACCCTTGTGTTTACCGCTGTCATGGTTGATGGGGGCAACGCCAACCAACTGAGCGAGCTGTTTTTCACTGAGCTTGCCGCGTTCGGGCAGTTCCACCAGACAGAGGGCAGCTGTGAGCGGACCGATGCCCTTGACTGACTGCAAAATCTTGTCTTTGCGCTGCCAGTCGGCTTGCTGTTGTTCGAGGGTTTGAATTTGCTGATTCAATGACTCAATGCGGTGCTTCAGTTGTTTGAGATGGTCTTCGATGTCAGATCGAACCGGCTTTGAGGCCCGAGCCAGACGATTCTTCGCAGCCACTTGGATTGCCACCAATTGCTGACGACGGTGCATCAGGTCACTCAATTGTTGAGCTGATGCGGCAATCAGCGGTTGGGGTTGCAGGTTGACGCTTTGAGCAAAGCGGGCCATCACTTCGGCATCCAATTGGT
The DNA here is from genome assembly GCF_059505485.1 of Stenomitos rutilans. NCBI lineage: Bacteria > Bacillati > Cyanobacteriota > Cyanophyceae > Leptolyngbyales > Leptolyngbyaceae > Stenomitos > Stenomitos rutilans. The sequence goes on along the minus strand of NZ_JCACKR010000062.1, from coordinate 82,389 downwards.
CGGTCTTGGCTTTGCCGAGCGCTACTACAAACCCTTTCACTGTTCGAGGATTGGCGATTGCACCGGGTATCGCCGCCTGTTGCAGTTCCTAAACGAGGGTTCGCTCTAAGCCCCCAGTGGATTCAACCACAACCAGGTGGGGTGGAGTTGGCTTTAACTGGGCAATGAGTTCCGCCACTCCCGCTTCGGTGTTGGCTACCTGGAAGGTTGCCCCTTGAGGCAAAAGCTATCCATCCAGGCTGTTTGGACTCCCATCAATGCCGACCCATGTTGTTGCGAGTGTCCGCATTGATGCTGAGGTATGGTGTGGTTGTCCCTTTGACCACTCGTCCTTGCACATGCGAGATCTCACTCTCCAGCGCTTGTTCGAGTTCGTGTCATTGGGCAAGTCGCGTGGCTCCGAGGGCGACCGAACGAGGTCGAGCACCTGGGTGCAACTGGATTGCCACGCGCGTCTTAAAAATCCAGGCCCCCTGGCTACAGAGCGGTGTTTGATGCACCAAGGGTGCGACGGGTTGCCTAGTTCTGAAGAGACAAGGGGGCGTTACTAATAAGCAAACGCACCAATCATTTGGACATCACAACAGTAAGTAAATTTGATTCAGGTTGAAGTAGCATTAGGACGGATGATCGACGCTTTAACCGATAGAGAGTCTTGGAGGCAAAACCGAAACCCCTCGATTGCTCTGATTCCCCGTAGAATCGAAGTGGTCGTTCATTCTACAAAACTGCTGCTGCAAACAGAAAGCTTTGATTACCCTACTTAAAGTCAGAGGCAGTGTGAAGGTAGATTCTAGAAGGGATCGATATGTCTTCAGCATCTAATGCAAGGAGTGCGATTGTTCGGACAGAACGAGGATTAACGATCGCAGGTACACGCATCACTCTCTATAAAGTGATGAGCTATGTGACGGCTCAATATCCACCTAAGTTTATTCAGGGCTTATTTGACCTGACGGAAGAGCAAATTAATGTGGCGCTAGCTTACATTGAAATTCATCGCGCAGAGGTGGAGGCTGAGTACCAGCAAGTTCTTCAAGAAACTGAAGCACTTCGACAATACTACGAAGAGCAAAAGCGTGAGCGAGTTGCCCGAAGCGCAGTCAAACCTCCAAAGCCTGGAACTGAAGCCGCTTGGGAAAAACTTCGGGCGGTTAAAGCAAAGCGCGAATCCAAAGTGTGATTTTTCTGGTCGATCACAATCTCAAAAGTCATGCTTTGGTGCTCTTTAGTGCGATCGCATCTCAAGGGTAGTTGGATAACGTCCCGGTTCAGTTTTTCACATTTGACGAAATGAATTTATTGATTGATAGCGATGACAGGATAGTTTGGCGACTTGCCCAAGAGAATCAGATGCTTTTGCTGACTGCCAACCGCAGCATGAAAGGAAAAGATTCGCTGGAGCAGGTCATGCGTAAAGAAAACACTTCAGAATCGTTGCCTGTCATTACGGTTAGCAATGCGGATCGGCTTTTGAATGATTCCGAATACCGAGGGCGGTGTGTTGAAAGCCTGATTGAAATCGTACTTGATATCGATGCCTACCTTGGCGCGAGACGAATCTTCATTCCATAATCTTACACATTAATACTCTCGTTCACGCTGATAGGAAACACGGCATAACAATCCCAATGCAACCGACTGTTGAGTGCGATCGTCGATCTTGTGGGGTGCGTTCCTTAATGCAATTGCTACTCCACTGATAGATTTCTGAGAACGCACCACGCTCATGTTTTAGGCAACCGATCGCAGTGTAACAATGCCCGTACACACCGACCGTACAGAGTCTTTTCGTGGAGTCGAGAGGTTACTCGCGTTGGGTGAACGGGGTTCACAGCAATTAATGGAGCAGTGGAAAGGGTATTGCCTGGTTCTGACATAACAAGCTCGACGTGATAATACTTGTCAAGCTTAAGGAGATGGACTCAACGCTGGCTAGAACTCAGTTCGATCTTGCACAGCCTCAAGTGTCGCTTTATACTTTAAACTCATTCGGTTAAGTTGCTTAGAAGCTTAATGAAGTTTCTTTTGCTTTGCGTCTACTGCTGCCTGAATTTTTTCAGTCTAACCTCTATATCTATTATCTGTTAACTGCCTCACCAGGTTATCGTAAAGCACACCAAAACATAAGTGTAAATACTGAATAGTTGTGGTGCGTGTAAGCATCCACATCCCTGGAAATCGTTGTAGGGTTCCCTAACCATGTACGATTAAATTTTGTTACAGTCATCCCAGACCCTTAACTCGACTTTCTTTGGAGATTCCCCATGTTGCGACTGGAGCACGTCAGCAAAATTTATCCGACTGGCGAAGTGCTAAAAGACATCAACTGGGAAGTCAAACCCGGCGATCGCATTGGCTTAGTCGGCGTGAACGGTGCCGGAAAATCGACGCAGCTCAAAATCATTGCAGGCGAAACCGAACCCACCGCAGGCGAAATCATTCGCCCAGCCAGTCTGCACATTGCCTACCTGACCCAAGAATTTGAAGTAGACCCCACTCGTACCGTGCGCGAAGAATTTTGGCGGGCGTTTGGCGAAGCAAATGATGTCCACGTCGCGCTGGCTGAAGTCCATCGGAACATGGAAACTGCACCACCCGAAGCCTTAGACGACCTCATCCATCAAATGGATCGCTTGCAGCGGCGATTTGAAGCGATGGATGGCTACGGGTTGGATGCTCGCATTGAGAAAATCATGCCAGAACTGGGGTTTGACCTGGAGGATGGCGATCGGCTTGTGAGTGCCTTTAGCGGTGGTTGGCAGATGCGGATGAGTTTGGGCAAGATCTTGCTGCAGAAGCCCGATTTGCTGCTGCTGGACGAGCCGACCAACCACTTAGACTTGGAAACCATTGAGTGGCTAGAAACCTACCTTAAAGGTCTGTCTACACCGATGGTCATTGTCTCTCACGATCGTGAGTTTCTTGATCGCCTCTGCACGCAAATCGTCGAAACCGAGCGCGGCGTTTCGACGACCTACCTGGGCAACTATTCCGCCTACCTTCAGCAGAAGGAAGAAATGCGGGATGCCCAACTCAGCGCTTACGAGCGGCAGCAGAAAGAACTGGAGAAGCAGCAGGCGTTTGTTGATCGCTTCCGTGCCAGCGCCACCCGCAGCACTCAGGCCAAAAGCCGCGAAAAGCAGCTCGATAAAATTGAGCGCCTTGAAACACCCGATGGTGGCATGAGAACGCTTCACTTCCGCTTTCCACCTTCGCCTCGCAGTGGTCGCGAAGTGGTGGAAATCAAAAATCTGACCCACACCTATGGCGACAAAATTCTGTTTTTGGACGCAAACCTGCTGCTAGAGCGGGGCGATCGTGTTGCCTTTTTAGGCCCGAATGGTGCGGGTAAGTCCACCCTGCTGCACCTGATGATGGGCATGGAAAAACCCACCGAAGGCACGGTCACAATCGGTGACCACAATGTCCTTCCTGGCTACTTCGAGCAAAATCAGGCTGAAGCGCTCGATTTGCAAAAAACCGTGATGGAAACCATCCACGACGAAGTGCCCAAATGGACGAACGAAGAAGTCCGTACTTTGTTGGGACGCTTTCTTTTCAGTGGTGATTCTGCCTTTAAGAAAGTCGAGTCCCTCAGCGGCGGCGAAAAAGCACGACTCGCCCTCGCCAAAATGCTCCTTCAACCCGCGAATCTCTTGATTTTGGATGAGCCGACGAACCACCTTGATATTCCTGCCAAGGAGATGCTTGAAGAAGCGTTGCAACACTACGATGGCACGGTGATTATCGTGTCGCACGATCGCTATTTCATCTCCCAGGTTGCCAACAAAATTGTCGAAATTCGCGATGGTGAATTAATCCTTTATCGCGGCGATTATCACTACTATCTTGATAAGATTGCTGAAGAAAAAGATAAGACAAAATTAGCAGCGATCGAAGCCGAAAAAGAAGCCAAAGCCGCTGCCAAACGCGCTAAACAAAAGGAAAAAGAAAAGGCTAAAAAAGCGCAAACGAAAGCTTGACAGGGAGCCTTCTTCATGGCGTATGGCGTGCGATTGCATTAAAGTCGCCACCCGCAGCGATCGTGAATAGAATTCAGCATCGCTGATACCTTCACTAATGACCTGTCAGACTCACCAATTAGAGGCATAAAGCAATCAAAACTACCATCTTCAACCCAGACATCCCGTAAGATTTGTGTAGCAGAATAAAGGGCCTAAAGCGGGAAATAAAGGCTTAAAAGCTATTAAGTTTAGGTAATTGCTCAACCCAGTGGACCTAAGCACGGCTTTGGCAGAAGATGGTAAGCTTTTGCCATGAAAGACCTGCCCCTGCTTGATGGACTGAGCCATGCCGAAAAGGATGCCCTGATTGGAGGGCTGTGGTAAGAGCTGCAAAGTCTACGAGCAGAACTCGAAAAGCTGAAGCAAAAGCGAGTTAGGAAGACTTTGCGCAATTCGAGTTTGCCTCCGTCTAAGGGCTTCAAGCCCCATCAGAGCAGTGCTCAGTTCACTTCTCTTAATGCCGAGGAAACGGAGAGCCACTGTAACGGCGGGCGGGAATTGAGCCAACAACCGGATCAAGTAGTGCTTGCTCAAGCCAGAAGCTGTCCCCACTGTGGAGCCGAAGTTGACCCATCGGCACAGCGTCTAAGCGGGATTTACGAGCGCATTGAATTACCCCAGATCACCCCTGTCATCACCCGAGTCGAACGCTATGGCGGGATGTGTGGGTGTTGCCAAAAGGCGTATGAAGCGCCTGTTCCAAGCGGCTTGGAGCCAGGGTCTCCCTTTGGCACTAGTGTCGCAACTCTAGTGACCTATCTGCGCTACAGCCATGCCATCAGCTATCAACGGCTGAGCCAATTGATGAGCGAGCTTTACGGTCTCAACCTGTCGGAAGGAGCGATAGCCAATCTGCTGCGACGGGTGCAAGTTCAACTCGAAACCCTGTATCCAAGATTGTGGAGCGTCTACGCAGTGCTCGTCTAGTTGGCAGTGATGAGACGGGAGCACGGGTGAATGGAAAGAACCAGTGGGAATGGGTGTTTCAAAATGACCAGGTATGTTTGCATGTGATTTGTCCCACGCGTGGCAAAACGGTCATCGATAGCGTGATGGCTGGGCATCAACCGCAAATTTGGGTGTCTGAGCTATTTAGTGCCCAAGCCGCGCATCCAGCGCAGGACTGGCAAGTGTGTCTGGCGCATCAACTGCGAGATTATCAGTATGCCATTGATGCGGGCGAGGGGTTGTTTGCGCCACGGATGAAACGCCTTTTCCTCAAAGCCATTGCCCTGCAACGACGACGACACACCTTGGCTGCTTCAACCGTCGAGCAATATTGCGCTCGATCGCGCGGTTCACTGCGCGAGATTTTGAATCTGCAACCCAAAGCAGCCGAGGGACAGCGGTTGCTCAAACGCTATCAGAAGATTCGCGCTCATCTGTTATTGTTTTTGACCGATGAGACCATCCCGCCAACCAATAATGCCAGTGAGCAGGCGTTGCGTTGGAGTGTGATCTTGCGCAAGGTGACCAACGGTTTCCGCTCAGATTGGGGAGCGGAGTTATTCGCTCAGGTGCGCTCGCTGGTTAACACTGCAAAGCGTCAGGGCATTTCTGCCTTTGATGCCATTTCCCGTGCCCTTACCTCACATCAATTCGATTGGCCTGGGTTGAGCAATTATAAGTTTAGAGAGGATTGAAAGGATAGAGCATCAGGTTCTAAGCAAGGATTTAGATGCAATCACATCGACTAATAAACGACGGCTAGCGTGTCAATGAAATTTTGAGCGACAGCAGTATAGCAAACGACAAAAAAGTGTCGGAGCGACAAAAATTTGTCAACAACGACACTTATTGAGTCAAACGACATGCTACGAGCATGGAGGGATTCGAACCCCCGACCCTCAGGACCGGAACCTGATGCTCTATCCACTGAGCTACATGCCCTCGTTCTTTCGAGAGTATAGCACCTGAGAAAGGATGAAGGATGAGGGATGAGGGATGAAACCTTTGAGACAGGTGAAGAATAGCCGTCAGCCAATGTTTTAGCCCTAAGCAGTTTATAGAGCTGATGCTGGTCTTACATTACTCATCCCTCATCCGTCTACTCTCATCCCTTCAAAGGTACGCAGCTGGATCAACCGGATCACCGTTTTGCCGGACTTCAAAGTGGAGGTGAGGGCCAGTCGAAAGGCCAGTCGAGCCAACAGCCGCGATCGCTTGTCCGCGCTGCACCGTCTGCCCTTCCGAAACGTAGATTTCGCTGGTGTGACCATATAGTGTAGTGATACCTCCACCGTGGTCAATGATGACCGCATTGCCATAACCTCCATACCAGCCTGCGAAAATGACAGTGCCGCTGTCGGCAGCATTAATAGTCGTGCCGTAGTCAGCACCAAAGTCAAGCCCTGAGTGAAAGCGCTGGTAGCCTAGAATGGGATGCATTCGCCAACCAAACCCGCTCGTGATTTCACCCAGGCAGGGCACGATCATTTGCCCCGTACCGCGAAAGGCAATGCCGCCGCTGCCAACCCGCTGTTGAATGAGCAGTCCAATGTTGCGGGAGTCTTGTAGTAGTTGAGTCTCGGCGGCTTCCAGGGCGCGTCGATCGCTCCGTAACCGTTCGATCATCGTTTGCTGAGAGCTTGCTTGCGCTTCAAATTCTGCTTTTTGGGCCAGAAGCTGTTGTTTGAGTAGAGCAATTTGGTTCTTCTGTTGTTCAACCTGGTCGCGTTGTTGGTCGATGCGATCGGTTTCTTGCTTGAAACTACTCAGTAGCTGTTGATCGGCTTTGTACAATTGCTTAAGTTGATGGCGGCGATCGAGAAAATCGTTCAAATTTTGGCTTTGCAGTAACACAGCCCACCCGCGATCGAGCTGCTGTCGTTGCAGAAAGCGGAGCCGTGCCACCGTTGAAAACTGCTTTTGGCGATAGAGCTGTTCTGCTTTGACTAACGAGACTTCTAATGATCGTAGTTGGGTGGTGGCCGTTTGCAGTTGGGCTTCACTGGCTTTAATTTGGCTAGCGGTAGCTTTGATGCCCTGGCGTAACCCTTGAAGATTTCCCTGTGCGGCTTTTTCCAGATTCTTCAGGCGATCGTGCTCTTTAGAAATTTGCGATCGCTGCTGGTCAATTTGCTCCTGCCGCCGCTGTAGGTCTTTGACTGAATCACTCTGTGCGCTTGACGGCTGGCTTACTGTGAGAATGCCAACCAAAAGAAAGAGGCAAAAGAAACCTGCCAGCAGTCGGGAAGCCAAGTTGAGCTTCGCTATCAGCCTTTCACTTGTCTCAAGAAACCACAGCAACATTCCCAGGAACCGGCAGAGTAAGCAAACAAGACACCATTATGACCACAATGGCGGTTTGAGCAAGCGCAAAGTGAGAAAAAATTCTGCGATCGTGGTTTTCTAGCCGTAGTCAGTTTGGTTTGAGCTAGGTGCAGAGGGCAACAGCTCCATCCGCTTTGTACCCAATAGCCTATAGCCTGTGATGGCCGCAGTAACTTTGCCTTTAAGGCGTTTACGCTTGCGCGACAGCGACGGGCTAGTAAAGCCCCAATGTTGGAGGGCGGGCAACGAGGACTCATTATTGAACATCAAGCACTTACCGCTAGCCCTTGAAAATTTTTGCAATTTGTGAATAATTTTGAAGTTAACCTGTCACGAATTCTTACCCTTCCTGGCTTTTGTCTTTGTTGCAACAAAAGAATCAAAAATGAATGCAGCCGAACAGGCAACGTCTTTGGAAACGACTAGCAAGATTGCCGCCGCCGTAAATCTCTTCAAAGCTGAGTTCCCCGATGCGAAATCAGATTTGAAACCCTGGGTCAGCGATCCCGATACGCAAGAATTGGTAGATCCAGAGTCGATCGACATTGGGTTTCATTTTCCTGGCTTTTCACGGTTGCTCCAAAGCCGCAGTCTCTTGCTGCAAATTCGCTTCTACAACGATCTACAAACAGGAGAAAGACGCGCGATCGGTGCTGAAATCGCAGGTTTTGACCATCGTGGCAAGCAATGGTGGTTGTCAACGGTTGACCAGTGGGCGTTTGAAGGCGCTAACTACCCCACACCAGAAATGGGAGAGAAACTAAAGGCGTTTCTTCGGAACGTTTTGGCATTGTTTAGTTGTTAAAGGGCAGAAGGCAGGAGGCTAGAGAAGTTGTTGGTTGTTAGTAGTTGGTAGTTGGTTTTTAGAAGAACGCTGACCGCTGATAGCTGACTAGTGATAGCAGAAGGCAGGGGGTAGAAGACAAAAGGCAGAAGGCAGAAGCTGACCGCTCAATTAACTCAAAGTCCCCCCTGCTCCCCTTGCTTCCCCTGCTCCTTCTCGCCCCCTCCCTCAACCTTCCAAGCATCGGCTCACCGAATCTTGCAGGGCTTGACCAATCGCAATTCTTGGCAACCGATGCTTAAAACCGCAGAGAATTTCCCATGAAATCGTGCCGAGTGTGGCGGCCCAGTCATCAGCAGCGATCGACTGATTACCGTCTTGCCCCAGTAACGTGACCACTTCACCTTCCTCTAAGTCGGGCACAGCGCTAACATCCAGCATGATTTGATCCATCGTTACTGCGCCGATTTGAGACACGCGCTGTTCCTTTACAAGCGCATCCATTTTGTTGGATAGGTTGCGAGGGATGCCATCAGCATAGCCGATCGCCACCACTGCAATTTGCATTTCCCGCTCTGCTACAAACCGATGCCCGTAACTAACCCCTGTTCCGGCTGGAATTGCCTTCACTTGAGTAACTCTGGCTTTTACCTGTAAAGCAGGTTTGAGTGTAATCGTGGTGCTCAGATGAGCAGCGGGATAGAGACCATAAATTGCTAAGCCGACTCTTACCATATCGTAGTGAAAAGTGGGATCAGACAAGGTGCCACCAGAATTTGCTAAATGCAAGCAGGGTGGATGCAGTCCCCAGGCTTTGATCTGCGCAACGGCTGTTTCAAAGCGCTGCTGCTGTTGTTTGGCAATAGTCCGATTGGAATCTTCTGCGGTTGCCAGATGGGAATAAACGCTGGCGATCGTCAAGTTTGGCAGATGCTGCACCAGTTTTACAAAGGCGGCGGCTTCCTGCCACGGGGTACCAAGACGCGACATACCTGTGTCCAGCTTGAGGTGAACGGGTAACGGGCAATGCTGCGGTGAAGCCGCTAAAACTTCAGAAAAGACAAGTGCTTGACGCGGCGTGCAGAGAGTTGGCTGAAGCTTCCAGTGCGCGATCGCCCGAATTTGCTCTGACGTATGGTTTGCACCCAGCACCAGTATCGGCGCTTGAACGCCTGCCTCACGCAACTCGATCCCCTCTGGAATCGTAGCAACGCCCAACCAGGTTGCCCCAGCCTGCAAGACTGTCTGAGCAACGGTTGTCGCTCCGTGTCCATAGGCATCTGCCTTAACAACGGCCATGAGCGCTGTTTGGGCAGACAAAAAACGGCGGAGTTGCCGAACGTTATGGGCGATCGCGCTTAAATTCACCTCAACCCACGCCCGCTCTTGCCGCATCAACGCCACACTTGGACTTTGTTCCCAACTCAACATGTGATCGACTCCTCTTACACCACAAAAGCGATCAGCGGTCAACACTCAGCTTTCGGCCTTTAGCCATAAGCTTTGTCGCTCAAATGATCATTCAAGCGGCGACGCGAAAGTCAGAAGCGACCAGCCGCCTATGTTCTGACACAGATGTTTTATGCTCTGCCTTGCTGACCGCCGATCGCTGACTGCTAATAGCTGATCATTTAACAATAAATGACCAAAACCTTAACAGTTTTTAGTGACTTGCAAAACAGCATGCGATCGAAACTCAGCAGAATGCGTCAATCAAAGCGATGCTTACCGATGATTAAGCAGTCAGCTATTAACCCGACAATGTGTGTTCCTACATTGTTAGAATTGCGACTTGATTGCGTAGGGTACGTTAGGTAAAGCACCCTACATACCATAAGTAGAGCTTTGGTGCGTTACACGACCGCTTTTCTTGAATGCCGAGCACCCTACAAGCTGTGTCAGAGCTTTTGTCGCCGAGTTAATATCAGCCATCAGCTTCTTTCTAACAACTAAAAACTAACGACCAACAACTTCTTTTGCCTTTTGCCTTCTGCTCACACTACTTACGTTGTCCTGACGGCGCGTGCTCCGGTAGAGCAAAGACGGCCTGCCCATCCTTCAGGCTCATCTGCCCGCCTAAGGACAAGATTTCCTGTTTTGCGCGCGCTTGAGTCGTCCTATCACTTACAGCAGCAGCTTGATAGTAGATGGATGTCCACGCTTGAAATCGGACGGGCACACTGTTGGGATCTCGACGCAAAAACACGGCCGTTTGCTCAAAGAGAGGTGTCAGTGCTTGGTAAGGCGTTCCCTGCACCCATTGTGCTGCCATCTCGTGCGAGTGGATTGAACCGGGAACATTGCCCAGCAATAGTAGTTGATCCAGCCCTTTGAAGCGCCAAACCTGAAAAGCCTTCGGTGTAATTTGGGGTGACAAGGCTGCTGTGCCGCGATCCATCAACGTCACAGCAACTTTTGGCTCACCCAATTGGTACGAAATGCTACCTGAAAGGAATAAATAAACATCTACGAAGCGTGGGTCTAAGTGCGTAATGATGTCGAAATATTGAGGGCTGAGCGCGTACCCGGTCTTGGCGCGCACTTCGTTGTCACCGTAATACTGTAAAAAGTTTAGAAATGTCCAATCAGCGACGAGGTTGTCAAACCCAAAGGCGGGTAGTTGCTTTAGCAGACGTAGCTTGACAGCTTCTTGCTGTTCTGCCTGCTTTGGGTCAGAAGACCACAAGGAGGGTCGAGTGAGCTGTGATCGCTGCATAAAGATAACGCCTGTTAAAGACGCGATCGCGATCGCGCCACCCAAGAGTGAGGGCAACCACCTTGACTGAAGTTTGGCGTCTTTGATTACGGAGTCGTTTGCACTCATCTTATTTACGGCTGCGTCTCTAGCGTACCGCTGCTCCTTTCGTCTCTTTAAAGGGCCAAGCAGTTAGGTTTCCATGCTTAGTTGTCCCGCTCTTAGACGGACGCCATGCGCTTTTCAACAAAACTTTACGCAAAGCAACATTACGTAAGATTTAGATTTAGCAAAGTTAACTGAATTACCCCTATGCCAATTTATTGAGATTCGGTTAGATTGGCTAAAAGATTTAAATCTAAACTTCGCCAGGGTGCTGGTATGGTCGTGGGTGTCGTGTTCAGCAAGCTGGTTAAACTGTCACCTTTGCGATGGACGGTTACTAGATTGTCTGGATATGCTGAACGTATCGCCAGTTGGGAATGTCGAGGTTTCTGGTTGCAGCCGAATGAATGTAGTCCGTCATATCGATCGTCTCAAGCTGCCCTGACTGCTTTTAACGCCTATTTTGTCTCAGTTTCTAAGCCACTTCATTTATCTTTAATCCGCAATGAACCGACCCTCAAAGCGCTTTCCACTGTTTCAAGTTGCTCTCTGTGGTGGGGCTGTCGCTACCACAGCGGCTGTTTCACTGTTTGGCCCCGGTTTGAGCCGTGTTCGTGCAGCACTGCAAGAAAGCCCTAAAACCGTCATTGATGAGGCTTGGCAGATTGTCAATCGTGAGTACGTTGATGGCACCTTTAACCAGACTGATTGGCAAGAGGTTCGCAAGTCACTGCTGGGCAAAAACTACTCATCGCGCGAACAGGCCTACGTCGCTCTGAGAGGCGCGTTAGAAAAGCTCAATGATCCCTACACCCGTTTCATGGATCCTAAGCAGTATGAAGCGCTCAGCAACCAGACATCTGGCGAGCTTTCTGGTGTTGGTATCCGGCTGGAAGTTGATGACAAGACCAAAGTGCTGACGGTCGTTGAACCGATCGAAAACTCTCCCGCCCTCAAAGCAGGGATTCTAGCCGGGGATCAAATTGTGTCGATCGACGGGAAGCAAACAAAAGGGATGACGGTTGAAGATGCCTCAAACCTGATTCGGGGTGATGTTGGCAGCAAGGTTAAGCTCGAAATCGGGCGGCAAGGTAAAGAAAACTCCATGCTGGCGCTGACCCGTGCCCGCATCGAACTGCCTACTGTGCGCTATTCGCTGAAGCAAGAAGGCCCACGACGAGTTGGCTACATCCGGTTGAATGAGTTCAGTGCTCACGCGGCGGATCAAATGCGTCGGGCGATCCAGGATTTGGGCAACCAGAAAGTGGACGGCTACGTATTAGACCTGCGTGGGAATCCAGGTGGGCTACTGCAAGCCAGTATTGACATTAGCCGCATGTGGATGGACAAAGGAGACATTGTGCGGACGGTCGATCGCAAAGGCAATAGCGAAGAGATCTCAAACAACCGCACCGCCTTGACGAAGTTGCCAATGGCCGTATTGGTGGATGGTAACTCAGCTAGCTCTAGTGAGATTCTAACGGGTGCCTTAAAAGATAATGGTCGCGCTACAGTCGTTGGTAGCCAAACCTTTGGTAAAGCGCTGGTACAGTCGGTGCATTCCCTTTCAGATGGATCAGGGCTAGCGGTGACGATCGCCCATTACTACACGCCCAAGGGAACGGATATTAGCCACAAAGGGATCACACCAGATATCAAAATCGATCTAAGCGATGAGCAGCGTCAAAAGCTCGCTTCAAATCCTAAGCTGGTCGCAACAAAAGACGATCCCCAATACGCCACTGCGCTGACCACCTTACAAAAGGTAGCTGGAACGCCAACGGCGGCTCCAACAACGATGCAACAGGCCAATCAAACTCAGAAGTAATAGCGCCAGTCATAGCGCCAAACTAAAACAAACAACTGCGCCATACCAGGAGATCATCCAAGGGTGGCGCAGTTGCTTTAAGGGACGATCGTATGACGGTACGCCCGCTGGTTAAAACACACCGTAACGAGCAAAGGACTAATGATAAAGTAGCCTTCTGCCTTTAGCCGTCAGCTATCAGCGGTTAGCGTAGAAGTTTTGAGTTGCGAATTGCCCCCTGTCTCCTCTGCTTCCCTTGCCTTCTGCCTATCCCTGACGCACTAGCGATTTTCGGTGCGAAGCTGGCTGACAAGGTGCTGTAGCTCTGGCAAGATCAACGTCTGCATGGCAAGCTGTACCGCGCCAGTAGAGCCAGGGACTGAGAACACGAGCCGACCCCGGAAGACGCCTGCGATCGCCCGTGACGCGATCGCCCGTGAGCCGATGTCTTGATAGCTGAGCCAGCGAAAGAGTTCGCCAAAGCCAGGTAGCGTTTTTTCTAGAAGCAGGGCGATCGCGTCGTAAGTGGTGTCCCTGGGGGCAATGCCCGTGCCACCGTTGACAATGATGGCCTCTAGGGTTGCTTGCTGGCTCAACTGCTCAAGCTGATCCTGTATCTGTGGTGGATCATCTTTGACAATGGTGTAGGCAAGCAGCTCATGCCCAGCCTCTTGCAACAGTTGTTGGACTAGCTGGCCGCTGCGATCGGTTTCAGGCGTGCGGGTGTCACTGACGGTAATCACCGCACAGTGAATCGCTACAGCACCAGTGTCAGGATGGGGAATGACTGCCATCGTGTGTTGCTATTTTTAAGCGTTAAGCGCGTTTTGGGCGTCAGGATTTGCTGAACTCTAGCCCGTGATCTTCACCATACCGCTGCATAAAGCGCATAAAGCGATCCCACTCAGCAGCCGATTTCATAACATATGTGGCTTCTAAAGCTTCTGGCTGACCATTAATAAACTTGGCATTGACTTCGCGGGTGACAAGCTCTCCTTCCTCGTCCACCAGGTACATCCCGGTAATGCTGTCAGTGCTGGTGCCACTGAGCGCTTTCGGATTTTGGAAGTAGAAGATCGCTTTGCCGTTGCTACCGTCGCGGGCACGGGTCAAGCTCACGTCAGGCACGACCTCTTCGTCAACACCTCTAGAAAATTGAATTCGAGCCATAGTTCTCAGTCAGCACATGTATTGGGCAGAACACTATTCTCCCACGTCAGGGACAGTCGGAAAGCAGGCGCTTGAAAAAGGTGATTAGCGGTCAGCGGTCAGCTAACCCTGCGGGAAGCAAGCTACAGCGGCCAATTTCCTTCTAAAAACTAATCACCAAAAACCAACCACTGCTTTAGCACTCAGCACTCAGTCACATCAGTTGTAGGCCACTCCTAATACCTGGAGATCAGCCCTGGCGAAGTTTTTCTAGGACGCTGCGATCTTCCAGGGTGGAGGTGTCGCCCGAAATTTCTACGCCGCTGGCTAAATCGCGGAGTAGACGACGCATGATTTTACCAGAGCGGGTTTTGGGCAGCGCGTCGGCAAAACGAATTTCACCCGGACGGGCGATCGCGCCAATTTCTTTCACGACGTGCTGTTTGAGTTCCTTCAGCAGGTCGTCGCTGGGACTGTAGGTGCCTTCAAGCGTGACAAAGGCCACAATATCCTGCCCTTTTAGCTCATCTGGTTTGCCTACAACAGCCGCTTCTGCCACAGCGGGATGGGATACCAGCGCCGACTCAATTTCCATCGTACCGAGGCGGTGCCCTGCCACGTTGATCACATCATCTACGCGACCCATCACCCAGAAGTAGCCGTCTTCATCTCGACGGGCACCATCGCCTGCAAAGTAGAGATATTGCCCCTCTTTTGGCGGCACGTGTTCCCAGTAGGTGCGACGGAAGCGATCGGGGTCGCCGTACACGGTGCGCATCATGCCAGGCCACGGATGTCGAATCGCCAAATAGCCTCCCTCATTCGCCCCAACCGCCTTGCCTTCCAGGTCAATGATGTCTGCCAAAACACCAGGGAACGGAAGGGTGGCTGAACCGGGCTTGGTGGGGATCGCACCAGGTAGCGCCGTGATCATAATGCCGCCTGTCTCGGTTTGCCACCAGGTATCGACGATCGGGCATCTTCCTCCCCCAATCACTTGTTGATACCAGATCCAGGCTTCTGGGTTAATGGGTTCACCCACTGTACCCAATAGACGCAACGAGGATAGATTACGCGCCTTGGGATGTTCATCGCCCATTTTGATAAAGGCACGAATGGCGGTAGGAGCCGTGTAGAAGACATTGACCCCATGCTTTTCAATGACATCCCAGAAGCAGCCAGGGTTTGAGGTACGGGGTGCACCTTCGTACATCACGGTGGTGGCACCGTTGGACAAGGGGCCATAGACAATGTAGCTGTGTCCGGTAATCCAGCCGACATCAGCAGTACACCAGTAAACATCGGTGTCTTGCAGGTCAAAAATCCATTTGGTTGTGATGTGGGTGTAGAGGTTGTACCCGCCCGTCGTATGCACGACCCCCTTTGGTTTGCCTGTGCTCCCAGAAGTGTAGAGAATGAAGAGCAGGTCTTCGCTATCCATTGGTTCCGCAGGACAGTCGGCAGAAACTTGCTTCTGGAGGTCGTGCCACCAATGGTCACGATCGCCCAACATATGAGTTTCTTGCCCTGTACGCTTCACCACTAGCGTGTTAGTGACACTGGGCACGCTGCCGTCTGCCAAGGCTTTGTCTACCTGCTCTTTGAGCGGCACGATCGCATCCTTGCGCCAACCCCCATCGGCAGTTACCACGACTCTCGCTTGCCCATCCACCAGCCGATCGCGCAACGCCTCGGCACTAAACCCACCAAACACGACCGTATGCGCCGCGCCGATCCGGGCACAGGCCAACATCGCGATCGCCGCTTCTGGAATCATGGGCATGTAGATACCCACGCGATCGCCCTTTTGCACGCCCAGGTGCTTTAACGCATTGGCAAACTGGCACACTTCTCGATGCAGTTGCGCGTAGGTCAACGTGCGCGAGTCTCCCGGTTCCCCTTCCCAGATCAACGCGGCTTTGTTACGTCTCCAGGTCGTCAGGTGGCGATCGAGGCAGTTGTACGAGATATTCAACTTGCCGTTGACAAACCACTTCGCAAAGGGTGGCTGCCAATCAAGTACGGTATCCCATTTCTGGAACCAGTCCAGTTCCGTTTCTGCCAGGTGTGCCCAGAAGGCTTGCGGGTCAGCTTTTGCCTGCTCATATAAACGGTGATATTCATCCAGGCTCTTAATCTGGGCCTTTTGGGAGAATTCTGCTGACGGGTGAAACAAGCGATTCTCTTGCAGAATGGATTCGATTGTCGGCTGTGACATGACGTATTAAGTGACTGAACGATGCGCGCAAACGATACTTTCCAGCATACCGACTTGCAGCGTATCACTCGCATCTCTTTGCATTTGTTGAGGTCGTTGATTGTGGGGGAGTGAGAAGTAGGGGGTGGATGGGGAATGAAGGATAAGGGATGAAAAAAGCTGACTGCTGATAGCTGACCGCTGACCGCTAAATTAGCTTAAAACTGAAAACGTTCCCTTGCTCTTCACCCCGCACTCCTCACCCTACTTAAGCGGGTGCGGTTGTAATTAATGGATCAGGCACGGGGAACGATCGTTTTTCCATCAACGTAAACTGTCGCTTCGATGCATTGTAGGCAAACACGGTACCCGTTTCAATTTCATACATCCACGCATGCAAATTCAGCTTACCACCGTGCAACTTTGCTCGAATGGCTGGATAGGTTTCCAAATTTTCAATCTGTGTGAGGACATTTTGCTCGATCGCAATCTTTAACAGCCCGTCTGCTTCCACATTGGGATAGTTTTCCAATACCAGCCGTCGGGTTGCTTCTCCATGTCGCTTTAACCAGTCATAAACAGCAGGCATGGTTTCTGCCAATGTCCCTACCTGTAGCAATCCCTTCATGGCACCGCAGTGAGAATGACCGCAAACAATTATATCTTTGATGCCCAACATTTCCACGGCATACTCGATACCTGCGGCCTCAGCACTACTAGCCGCCCCATAGGACGGAATGATATTGCCGACATTTCGCATGACAAAAAGTTCGCCGGGTTGCGCTTGGGTAATGAGGCACGGGTCAATACGAGAATCAGAGCACGTAATAAACAGGACTTCTGGCGACTGCCCACCTGAAAGCTTTTCAAACAGATCACGGTGGTCATTAAAATAGCTGCTATGGAAGGCGTTAAGTCCTTGAATCAGTCCCGTCAGTGACATAGTTACGTTCTCAAATTTCGGGCAAAATGGCGAAGTGTTCGGCGATGAGTCGATTGTAGTCAGGTCTAACTTCTGACACTAACGTTCCCTCTATAGAACCAAACTATCACTTCTGGTACTTTTGTAAAGCTGCGTAAACTACAGACTCACCATAGCATCAGTTGATCGCCCCAATTTTCCGCAAGCTGTTTTACACTCGTCGTCTAATGGTCCGTCAGTTTTGCTTTTGTGCCTTGGGTTAGGTAAGGGATGTTATTTTATGAATGAGAGACTCACAAAATAAGTCTTGACAGACCACTAGCTTGCCAGAGCATCGAAAGCTTGAAGGGTGTTGTAGAGAAAAGTTTATAACCCCGTAGCCGAGGAAGAAGGGGGTTCCTTGAGCTAGTGACCAAGCTGGATCCTGGTCACTAGAAGAAATGCTTCACTAGATAGGGATGCTTTAGCCGTTTCTTGCGGAGTGTTTCCCTCTGTCACCACTGTTTGATGGTATGAGCCTTCTGAGCCGTCGCTTGCACCACTTTAGCGATCGCGCGCTCAGTTGATTGAACAACCCGTTATTGACGAACGGTTAAGATGCCATCTCCCACAAAAACAGCAGGAAATTTTGTCTCTGGATAAGCTGCGACGCCATAATCATAAGTTGCTGAAGGGGTTGATTTTAGCGTCTTGAGCGCTAGCGTGAGCTTGGTTTTGGGTGGCACAGGTGCATTAAATTCGATCCAAAAGATGCCTGTTTCGTCAACCCACACACTTTTGATGCCGATCGCACGTCCCTCGGCTCCGGGTGCCCCTGTGAACGCTTTTGTATTGGCTAAATCGAGGCGAATGGGAGCAACCGTTTTTTCTTGATTTTGTTCTGTGAACGAGAGGGAAAGCTTGGCAAAGCGTTTGCCTGCACGTTCGGGGATGGTGATTGTGACATAGTGCGTGTCACTGGCTGTTTGAGGGCGATCGCTGACGACGTTGACACTTACAAGTTGTGATGCTTCAAGGCGTTTAGCATCGTTGCCAGGTGTGGCAGCCATCATCCAACCGTTTAACAACGCACTGGTCGTCATTAATGTGAGAGCATAATAAATCTGACGCATCATTGAACTCCATGATGATGAGATTGATCTTAAGAATGCTCCTGGGTCAGAACACTCTTGTGGAAAAAAGCCAGTTAAGGAAACCTGGCACCTCAACTGGCTTTCAAGGTGTACTGCGCTTTATGAGGAGATTCACAGATATGAGCGTGCAGGCTAGGCAACGTGTGGAAGCCCTAGCCCGCATGCTAACAATTAGGCAAACTGCACGATATCTTTGTTGAAGTTAAGGCGATTCTCTCCAGTGGGAAAGCCCGCTTTGCCGTCACCATCACCATCAATATTGGAGTGGATGTTTAGATACAGGTCGCCTGCCAGGAGCGCGGCTTGTTCTTCGGGCTTCAGCTCAAACTCACCTGTAATCGTGCCAGATTTTGCATCAATCACCGTATTGGTAAAGTAGCGCAACACGGTAGCATCCGCAAAGTTGCCACGGTTATCGCCAGAAGGGCTAAAGTGCAGATGGGTTCCAGAGAGCGGATTTCCTTCTACATCGTTGGGCACTTTCAGGAAGTTATTGATGAGCGAAACAGGATCTGAGCCATTGAGGATGGTCGCTTTGGGGTCAATTTCCTTTTCACCCTGGCTAAACAGTGGAAAAGCATCAAAGTTTTTGTAGGATCCAGTAGCACGAAGCACCCCATCTTTCAACTCAAGACTGACTTCACTCGATCCAGGGCTATCATTTTTGAATGGAAATTCATTAGCGCCAGATTCTGCTGTAGCCGTGTTGAATTTAAATCCATCGTCGCCGACATACAGGAAGTCATCACCTTTCCCACCAATCAGGCGATCGTGTCCCAATGTGCCGTTGAGTTGACCATCGCCGCGCTGATTCTTAAAGCCAAGCTCTTTGAGTTCTTGATTGCTCAGGCTCTGGTTTGCCTCACCTGTGAGCCGTGAGAAATGGCTTTCATTGATATCTGAGGCTTTAGCGAATGTCAACGATGCGAGAATGTGACCTTCTCTTTTATCAATGATGAGCGCATTATTTACAGAGTCGAGAGGCTGCTCTAGTCCGCCTTTACCGGGGTTCTTACCTTGCGCGATGACAATATCTTTAGGGCTGACTCCCTGTAGAACAAAGCGATCGTTGGCTGGGTCAAAATCAAAGATCCGGTTTGTCGTTTCTTTACCCAGGATAATGACATCTTTGCCAGTACCAGTGGTGATTGTATTCAGCCCTTGTCCAGCGCCCCGAATGACATCATTACCACCACCAGCAATGACGGTATTGTTGCCACCACCAGGGTTGAGAAAATCACCTTTATCACCAAACTTATCCTCAAAGGAATCTTCCTTACCAACCCGCTTCGCATTTAACGTTTTGGCATCGGCAACGTTATTCAGATCCACATGAGTTTCAAACGGGCCGACCTTAGGTGCATGGTCGTGGTCGTCAACTCCAACGGTGGCTGCTGGAGTGGTCGCTTTTTCATCGGCTGATAGAGTCTGATTCAGCGCTTGTTCAAGGTCGGACGTTAATACGGAAGACCCTGTTGAGTTGTTTGCAACAGCAGCATTTGTTGTGCTGGTTGAGGCATCAGAGATGCCAGACGCATTGTGTTGTTCTAGATGAGATTTGTTGTGGTCAAAGCCTTCCATAAGGACTCCTTAAAGTTTGAGAACAGAACGAAGAGGTGCCACAGACCGAACGTTAGAAAGCCATCTACAGAAAAGCTTTTAGTCACTAAAACGCAATTGTGGCACTGACATACAAATGGCTTTACAGCCTGACCAATGGGCATGGTGCTCAAATGTGCGCTCAAAGTCTTAAACGCAAGCAATGGTAAATGCAGAACTGTAAATGCAGAATTAGAGACAGGTCGCCCTATCCGCAGCTTTGAATGATGAGTAATGTAGGTGGTATAGCGCCTGTGAAAGGTGAAAGTCTGTGAGACGTGAAAAACTGACTAAGCTTGTGGAGACTTACAATCATGGACGATCGGTCGATCTCTGGGTCTCTTCGTTACAACTATAGCAAATGAATATCGAATGGCAAGACTGAATTGGTTGGTTTGAGGCTTTAAACTGGAATTAATTGGAACCCCCCTCAAGTTCCAGGTTCTAATTGTTGGTAAACACAGCATCGAGTCTTTCTAAAAGCCGTGATGTTGACGGAAGAGCTATAGCCGATTTCATTTACGTCCATCCTACCCCAGACCCCTAACTCGATACTTGTCTTCATGAAACTGTGGCTGCTATTGAGAGAAATGGCATAACTGGAACGATCGCACAGAAAAAGCCTGCTGAAGGATCACAACCTCAGCAGGCTTTTGTTGTTGGGTAGCGATAACGAACGCTGCCGCCTTGCGGGGTTAGACAAGGCGCACTACATTCTGGTTAAAGTTGAGACGGTTTTCACCTGTGGCAAAGCCCGCTCTGCCATCGCCATCCAGATCCAGGTTGGAGTGAATATTCACATACAGATCGCCAGCCAGGAAGGCCGCTTGCTCTTCGGGCGACAGTTCAAACGTGCCGCTCAAAGTGCCAGACTTGGCATCAATGGGAGTATTCTCGAAGTAGCGTACAACGGTCGCATCGGCAAAGTTACCTCGACTGTCTTCTGCCGGACTAAAGTGGAGGTGGGTGCCAGAGATGAGATTGCCTTCCTTATCTTGCGGCACTTTCAGAAAGCCTTCCATCAGTGCTTGAGGGTTAGCACCACTGAGGATCTTGGCATTGGGGTCGAGTTCCTTTTCGCCCTGACTAAAGAGTGGTGCGCCATCAAAGTTTTTGTAAGACCCAGACAAGCTGAGGACACCATTCTTGAGTTGTGGGGTGAGTTCTGAGGTGCCAGGGCTGTCGGTCTTGAAGGGAAACTCGGTGCCACCGCCACCTTTGGCTGTGCCTAAGGTAAACCCATCGTCGCCGACATACAGGAAGTCATCACCTTTACCGCCTACCAACTTGTCACGTCCACGTGTCCCTGTGAGTTGTCCGTTGCCTTCCTGAACTTTACCGAACTTCACCGCATTGAGCGTGTCAAAGACTTTGTCGTCTACCAGGCTAAAGCCTTTTCTGCCGCTCTGTTCAATGCCTTGCAGCGCTGTTGCTTTGGTAAATGCTAGCGATGCGAGGATGTGCCCATCGGACTTATCGATCACTAAGGTGTTGTTAACAGAGTCCAGCGGTTGATCGACCCCTCCCTTACCGGGATTTTTCCCTTGTGCAATCACAATGTTGTCCAGATCCATGCCCTGTGTAAAGAGCAGCCGATCGAGGGTTGGATCGAAGTCCAGAATGCGATTGGTGGTGTGGTCATCGAGCAAAATGCTGTCTTTGCCGCCACCTGTCGTAATGGTGTTGAAGCCACCACCACGCCCATCGATCAGGTCTTTATCGCCAGTGCCAATGACGGTGTTTTTACCCGCGCCTGGAACAAGAAAATCACCTCTGGTGCCAATATCATCGTTGAATGAAATCTCTTTCTTCAGGTTCTTCAAATCAAGCCCGCGCACAACGTCAACTTTACTGAGATCGACGTGATTTTCGCTGCTGGCTCCTGCTCCTGTATGGTCGTGGTCATCACCGCCAGTCGTGCCGCCAGTGGTACCGCCAGTGGTATTGCCTGGTGAAGTTGATGTGTCAGTGGCTTCGCCTAAGAGCGTGTCGTTGCCCTTGCCGCCGACCAACTTGTCGCGACCAGATGTGCCTGCAATTTGCCCATTCCCTTCTTTAGTTTGATCAAACTTTACCCCGTTGAGTGTGGTAAAGATTTTATCATCCACAAGGCTAAAGCCCTTTCTGCCACTCTGTTCAATCCCTTGAAGCGCTGTTGCCTTTGTAGAATCTAGCGATGCCAGAATGTGACCATCGGACTTATCAATGATCAGCGTATTGTTGATTGAATCGAGTGGCGTTGTATTGCCTTCCTTCGTTGTGTTTTTGCCCTGTGCGATGACAATATCACTAGGGTCGATCGCTTTTGAGAAAAGGAGGCGATCGAGGGTTGGATCAAAGTCTAGAATACGGTTAGTTGTGCGATCGTCGAGCAGGATGCTGTCTTTCCCACCCCCTGTTTTAATGGTGTTGAAACCACCACCACGTCCATCAATTAAATCTTTGTCTGCTGTCCCAGTAACGGTGTTGGTGCCAGCCCCCGGAATAAAAAAGTCGCCTTTAGTGCCGATGTCATCGCTAAAAGTGGACTCTTTTTGCAGTTTGTTGAGATCAAGACCCCGCACAACGTCAACGTTGTTGAGTGAAACATGGAAAGGGGCCGCACCAACCTTCTCCGAGTGTGTTGCCGTATCATGATTGCTATCATCCGTATGCAGCGCTTCATCGATCGCCGCTTTTAAGCTGCCCGTTTGCACTAGGGAGCCTTTAGACTTAGCTGACTGGCTGGCATCAGATTTGCTGAGAGACACATCTGCTAGCCCAGTGGCATGTTGATCTTGATAGGTTTTATGGTCAAAGCCTTCCATAGAGTTCCTTTGAAGTAAGTAAATAGAACTGTGGTTGCCTCATGACAACCGTAAACAGACACGATCAGGATCATGCTTCACAATGAAAACTGTGAAGTGCAGCGATGCGTTCCCTAACAGACAGGCAGATTGCCCCACTTTGCCTGAACGCAAGCTGAATTCGTCTTCTAAAGCTTAGAAAAAAGGTAAATGCAGGTAACTACAGCCAAATCGCCATTGTTGGTAGTGCGAGGCGATCGTTCAGCCTAGATCGTTCAGCCTAAACATAGGATGACGGCTGAAAATGGTAGAAAGGATGATTCCTGCGAGAGGTATTGAAGCTTTAACAAAGGCTTGAACCTCTTGAAGAGTTTTTGTACTCTATTCAGTAGATTAGAACAAGAACTTATGGAAAAGCAACTGGTTTACAATAGCTTTACAGCAGGCTCAATGTGCTGGTGCTGTGTGATTCCATCGACCTTAAGCGAATGAGTTCACATATAGATGTGTTTGCGTTGCCCTAACGTTAAGGTTTGTGCAGCATCGATATTCTATGTTGAGTAGCGCTTTACCGCTGACTATGGCATATTAAGTGCGAGCGCTTGCTTGAACCTTAACGAAAGTATAAGTAAGTGCTTCCACCCTTTGAAGGCTGTGTCTACGGCAAGGAGAATTCTGATGCTATCGACCTTAACGACTTCTAATGTGAGTTTAGTGACGATCAACGGCGAGCCTGCGGTACCGCTTGAAGCAATGCCAGAAAGCTGGCGACGCATTGCAACTGGAACATGGATGACTGAGCCACGAGTCTACACCGCAATGGCACAGGTGTTTTTGGCGAAGAACCAGCAGGGACATATTCTGTTTGCTGAGCGTCCTGAGACGGCCCATTTAAAGCCCTCCTACTGCGAAGGGAATGGGCTGTTAGCGTGGGAAGCGGTTTCTCACTTTGGGGAGGCATTTTTGCCAGAGAGCTATCCTGATTTACAGCAGCTTCGGGATGCTTTGAAGGTTAGCGATCGCCAGCATCCAGAGCGCCTGGCACTGGTTAACGTGGTGAGCGATCTCTTTGCTGAGCTTGGGTATGACGTACCTGCAACGTTCTACTGGACGTTTTTACATCCTTTGCAGCGATCGGATTTGTTTGAGCTGCGATCGTTCCGCTTTAGTGAGCAAGATCTTGGTGTAGCGCGAAAATTTGATGCGATCCTGCATGGTGGCTATGTCTCAATGCTCCGCCGCTTGATTGACAGTATTTCTAGCCAATACGGGTATTTTCTTGAGCATGGCTGTGGTTGTGAAAACCATTTGGCAAAGCTGAAACCCTGTGATGCTCCCTTTGTCTACGCTATTCCAACCGAAGCACGCCAAAAAACACTACGCGCTTTTCTTTGGAGCGTGATGGAAGAGTACATGCTGTTTGAATTGCGATCGGCTACGCGCTTGGTCTATGCCGATAATTTGGCTCTTTAATGGCAGACAGCAATCCTAAAGCAATCTTCTTTAATGTGTGGAAGTTGTTTTAAACTAGTGGTCAGCAATCAGCACTCAGCTTTCAGGCCCAGGCGATCGCTGACCGCTGATGGTTTAACTTACATCTTGCACCTTTCCCCATGAACCACCCTGCAATAATGCAGGCTAATAGAATGAAGTCCGTTTCAATGGGCTGATCATCCACCCCGCTGGCTCTGAGTTCCAGCAAACATTTAACCTCCTTTATGTTCCGCAGACGGCTTTTGGCAAAGGAGGTAATTCCAGAGGATCAACATCACCAACATTGCGGTAAATCGTCCACGGGTGGTCGTTGCGGTGTAGCAAAGAGCCTTTTGCTGTAACACAAATGGCTACGGTCGCCTTTTGATTAGGACCACGAAATAAAATTGCAGTATCGTGCTTGCTTCCGCCCAATTCATACTGATCACAGGTAATTGCTTCTTCCACTACAATGAACGTTTTCTCAAGCGTTTTGCAGTAGCTCTGAATGGCTAAAAGGCTTTTTTCAACTTCCTCTAGACAATCATGAGGGGGTAAATCTTTGGCGATTTGTAGGGCTGTCTGGATTTTTTGTTGCAATTCTTGTCTGATGCGCGATCGCTGAAGTTGAGTCGCAACATCATCACTGGTAGCAGAAATATCTGCTTTTTGGTCAAACAATACAGTCATGGTCTCACCACATCCTAGAATCAAAAAATGACGTGGAGAGCACCCTGGTTAAGCGCTTACAGCAGTTTGCAGCGAAACGAATACATCTCGAAGTCTAAAAGCCCTATTTTTCCGTCTTTCACTTCTGGCTTCTGGCTTCTGGCTTCTGGCTTCTGGCTTCTGGCTTCTGGCTTCTGGCTTCTGGCTCCTGGCTTCTGGCTGTAAGCCCACACAATTACGGACGAACCGTGACCGGAAACTTCGTTTCAAACGGTGCGAAACTCTTATCTTTGGCTTGTCCGCTTAGAACAACGGTATAAGCACCTGGTTTGGGAAAGGTGATGGTGGTGCGAATGGCCCGATGCCCTTTTTGATGCCCTTCAAGTTCCATTGTGGACAGGGGGAGACTACGAGCGATCGCTTGATTGCGCCCATCGTAAACAGTAACACGGCAATTGCAAGTTGTGGGTGAAATCATGTTGCCACCGCGACGGGTCAACATAAACCAGGTGAGCGTCGGCTTACTAGCATAGGGTGAGTCATTAGGATCGAGATGAATCATGACGCCAACGCTCGCACCAGTCTGTTCTTGATGAGCAATCAATGGCAAAGCAAAGGCCAACGGTATGATTGCACTGCTGCACATAGCCCAAATAAAAAGCGGTAAAAGTCTATACATGGAAATCTCCTTGGCAATACATGGTAGTGAAAATCGTTTGATGTGATTACAGTACGGCTTTCACACGGGGTTAATTGGAGATGCCCCTGCTTTTAATGAACGGCTTTGAGGCCATCAAACGCTTTGGTAATTTCTTCCGTCACATAGCTGATGGGTGCTCGCTGGCGCACTTTAACCAGTGCTGCAATACTCATCCCCGGTGTGAGCGGAAAGCGTTCTGCTCTGCGCTCTAAAAATTGGCGATCGAGCTGAACTTCGATCGGGAACACAGTAGGGCCTGGGGCTTGCTCGCTTAACTTCACAGCCTCACTGCCAATTTTTGAAACAACCCCTTTTACAGATCCATATTCTGTAAAGGGGTAGGCATCAATGCGAACATCAACAGGCATACCAACACGAATATTAGCAATATCGGCATTCGCCACTCGCACCTGAGCCGTTAACGACTCATTGGGCACCACTTGCAGTAAGGTTTGTCCTGGCTGCGAGACCACTCCCGGAAGCTTTGGCCCCAACTCAAACACAATGCCATCAGTAGGGGCTAGTAAATCCTGCGCCTTTAAATCAAGCTGAGTTTGGCTGAGCTTACCATTGATGTCAATAAGTTGACGCTGACTGTCTTTGATGCTGGCATCAAACCTCGTGTCTAAGTCACTGAGCTGACGCTGAATATCTTGCAGCGTATCGGTCATCTGCTTACCGTCTTGAACTTGTGTTTGCACTCGTCCAATTTCTAACTGCTGCTTTTTCAAAAGTGCCTGTGCTCGTTGGCTTTGTAACTCACTGACACTAATCTTACGTTGAAGTAAATTAACGCGAGAAATGGCTCCTTGATCTGCCAGTGGTTTCATCCGCGCCAGCAGTTCTTGCTCCGCTTGTAGTTGAAATTCGGTTTGATTTCGTTGCGCGTCTGTTTCGTTAATTTTTGATTGACTGTCTGAATCTTGTAGCGTAGTGATGGATTGCCGTTCACGTAATTGGCGCTCAAACAATTCATAGCGTTGTCGTTGCTCTGGCGAAAGGTTGCTAGGATTGCCAGACAGTTGTGCAACCAACAGCAAGCGTGTTTGCACTTGATTTAATAATTCAGGTGAAACGCCAGACGTACTTCTGCTAAGCGTATCTATGGGCCTTCCTTCTCGTGCCGTTCGCAACACTGCAATTTCTTTAACTAGAAGATCGCGCTGAAGCAATAATTGCTGTAATTGATTGTAAATGGGTGTTTTATCCAATTGCATCAATAGCTGGCCTTGCTTAACTTTTTGCCCTTCGCGTACCAGTACGGCTGTTACAACGCCACCTGCGCGTGATTGAATGACCTGTGATTGCGACAGTGGTTCCAGTTTGCCGCTTGCTGTGACCACAACATCAACCCGTGCTACGATCGACCACCCAGCACCAATGGCGATACCGACCAACATCACCTGTGTGACAAGCTTTGTCCAGGGTGCTACGGCTGGTAACGTGACCGTTTTTAATTCTAGGCTTTGTTCAACTTGATCTAACTTTGTCCGGTAGTGCTTTTGCAGTG
This sequence comes from Stenomitos rutilans, assembly GCF_059505485.1. NCBI lineage: Bacteria > Bacillati > Cyanobacteriota > Cyanophyceae > Leptolyngbyales > Leptolyngbyaceae > Stenomitos > Stenomitos rutilans. The sequence goes on along the minus strand of NZ_JCACKR010000062.1, from coordinate 55,559 downwards.
CGCCTAGCGGATTGATTAACCAATTGTGGCTCATAACGCTTCTCCAGGTAAAGAGGGTTTTAGTTACGCTTCGCGCGACTGTTGGGCATAGAGGCAGTAGTAGAGTTGGCGACGAGCCATTAATTCTTGATGGGTTCCTTGTTCTGCAATGATGCCAGCCTGCATAAAGAGAATCCAATTGGCATGCGCGATCGTGTTCAATCTGTGGGTAATGAAAAAGCACGTTCGCCCTTGAAAGCGCTGCATGAGATTCTGACAAACTCGCCGCTCTGTTTCGTAATCTAATGCACTCGTTGCCTCATCAAAGATCAATAAGCGAGGGTTACGAATGACCACTCTAGCGATCGCAATCCGCTGTCGCTGCCCGCCTGACAGGGCTGAACCACGCTCACCAATCTGGGTGGCATACCCATCCGGTAATTGCATGATGAAGTCGTGGGCTTCTGCGACTCGTGCCGCTTCGATGACTAATTCATCAGGCATTTCTTCAAATAAAGCAATGTTGTCGCGGATGGTGCCTTGAAATAGCACGGCATCTTGAGAGACGATGCCCACCTGCGACCGTAGTGAGCTTAAATCGACTTTATTCACATCGTAACCATCAATCGTGATATTGCCCGTTTGAGGCATATATAACCGTGGCAGGAGCTTCATCAGCGTACTTTTGCCAGAGCCACTTTGCCCCACAATGCCGATAAAGGTGCCCGGTGGCACTTCTAAATGAACATTCATGAGCTGGAGTTGCCCTGGTTTGAACCCAAAGCTCACGTCGTGGAACTTGACATGGCCCTCAAGTGCAGGCATCCGCAGATAGCTTTTCTCTTTAGATAGTTCTCCTTCCATCGGTGCGTCGGCAATATCTGCCAACAGTTCCATCGAAAGCGAGGTTTCTTGAAACCGTTGCCAGAGACGAGACAGGCGCAGCAAGGGGCTGGTGACATAACCTGTGAGAATCCGGAAGGCAATTAAACCACCCAGGGATAATTCTCCTTTTAAGACCAGTGAGGCACCAACCCAAAGCACAATTAAACTGCTTACCGTATTCAAAAATTGACTGTAGGAATAGAAAACGGTGTTAATGGTTGAGGTGGTAAAGCCGCTGGTCAGATACTGCACATAGCGATCGCGCCAAGTTGCTTCTACCAACGATTCCATATGCTGGGCTTTGACCGATGAAATGCCTCCCAGCACTTCCACAATGTACGATTGCACTTTGGCACCCTGTTCTGCCTTCACCCGAATTAATTTTTGCTGGATGGCTGACATCAGCAAGGTCGAAACAATCACGATCGGAATCGTTCCCAACACGCAAACCGTCAGTAGAGGGCTATAGAGGAACATAACGCCGATATAAAAGACTGAAAAGGCCACATCCATCACCGTTGTGATTGCGGTATCAGTCATAAATTGGCGAATATTTTCTAGCTCCAACAGGCGTGATGATAATTCACCGACAGGGCGTTTCTCAAAAAAGTTGAGCGGCAAATGCAGCAAATGCCGAATGAGTTCCACACCCAGATGCAAATCCATCCGATTGGTTGTACTGAGCAGCAAATAGGTGCGTAGAATGGTGAGAATGCCTTCCACAAACGCAAACGACACCATCAAAACACCAAACATCGTCATGGCATCTGCATTGGCCTTAATGATGACGTTATCAATGACCTGCTGAATCAACAGTGGATTCGCTAAGCCCAACAGTTGAATGACGATCGACGCCAGTAAAACCTGTATGAGTGTGCCCCGTTGCTTGATCACCAGTGGGATGAACCAATCAAAACCAAAGCGTTTTGTGGGTGTGGTGGCAAACCGCTCTAGCACGATCGCGCGACAGGTGGCGGTATCACGCTGGTTGGTAGAAGTCGCATCTAGCGTTAGCCGCGAGGCGAGTTCAGTTGGAGACAGGCGCAATAAACCAGTGCGGGGTGACCCGATGGTGGTGGTGGTTGGGGTCGCATCATACAGCACAGCAAGAATGTTGCTACATTCTACCAGAGCGGGCGTTGCCAATCGATTAATGCCCCCTGCTGTAGGCGTAAAGCGCACAATATGGGCATTTAAGCCGATCGCCTGTGCAATTCGCACATACAGATCAAACGGTTCAAATTTGTCGAGCGTTTGTTGCTTGAGCGATCGGCGTAGCGAATCTGGTCGGAAGGGCACCAGTAAGCGCTCACACACCATGCCAAAACACGCCACTACATCTTCAATCGGATCGGGTGAAGCTGCTTTCCAGACCGGATAGGTCTTAGCGTGTGCTGGTAGAACTTCGGGGCTGCTATAGTCTGTCTCTGTGCGAGCAGCCTCTGGAAGACTTAAATTTAAAGCTGCTACCATTGGTGCCGCTGCGTCTTCGGCAGCAGGCAAACTTGGCATCGTTCGGTTTAAAACAGCCGAGGCTAAGCAGGTGCGATCAATTCCCAGTAAACGGACTGGAAACCGTGAGGAACGGGTCTGCTGCAATTGCTCGATGCTTTTAACTGGAGCACCAATGGGCAGATTGAGCCACTCACCGCCACTGACTAACCAAACGCGGTCGGGCGATAGGTTAAGCGACAAGCCATCCATCTCCGGCATGTCAGGGTGCCAATGTCGAACCACGGCTAACTTCTCTCGATCGATGTGATGCACCACCTCAGTGAGATTGATGCCAGCTCCACGATCGGGCATTTTAGCCAGGGCGCGCGATAACGTATCAAACAATTCAATTAAGCTTACGCGCCGCATGAGAATGGGCATCAAATGAGCAACGGCCAGCGCTTCAAACTCATCGGCTGGTAATGCCAGGGTCAACACCTGGCGATCGGTCTCTGGCGATGCCATTGCCGCTCGAATAGAGCCGACTGCCACGCGCCTGAGCAAGCTATCCCATCCAATGACAGTGCCTTCACCAACCACTTCTAACGTGGGACTTTGGAAGGAGGTCGGCCCCAGAATGCGCACACGCTCTTGCACCACACAGTGCACTGCGGAAGGAAGTTCCCTCGATGGGTAAATTAATTCCCCTGCTTGAAACGAGCACAACTGAAGTTTGGAAGCAATCTGTTTCTGTACTTGAGCAGAAAGGTGATTGAACGGCCAGGCCGCAAAAAAATCTGTAAGGAACGATTGGACGGGTGCATCAACCTGCATCATTGCTTATAAGCCCTCAAGCCTTGCTTTATGTCTTAATTTGCTGCGACTGGCAACCGTTCCATCGCACCTGGTTGCGGCGCATTGGTTAGCACGGCGATCGTGCCTGGTATCGCAGTCATGGTTTGAATTTGGGCCTGTAGCCACTGGTTATAAAGGCGATTGGTCAAATCAGCGCGAGTAGCATCAGTGAGTCTTGCGGCTGTAAATTGCTCTAGCCGCGCAATCCAAAAACCATCCGCGATCGGGATGGGGCCATAAACAATGCCTACTTGTTCATTGCGAAACAGCGTTGCTACTTCGACTGGTAGGGTTGACAATGGCACAGGGCCGATCCATCCGCCTGTCGATCGTTCATTTCCCAGTGAGTAGTGCTGCGCCAGTTGAGCAAAATCCGCGCCATCGTCTCGAAGCTGAAAATAGAGTTCTTGCGCCTGCGCCAAATTAGTTAATTGGATTAAGGAATATTCCACCTGATCCAGGTCAGATTTAATCCGCAGAAACTCCGATTCCACCTGACTGGCAAACCGCAATTGCTTAAATTTTTGCACTTGCAATTCTCGCAATATAACCGTGCTGAAATAGTCTAACGTTACGCCTTTGATCTGGCACCATTGATGGATAAACCCTTCAAAATCATCTGGCAACGGAGCTTCTGTTGCTCCAAACAGGGTATAAAACAACTCCTGCTTTGATAGAGGCACATCTTTGAGCGCCTCATCTAGCAAAATTTGACCCACCATTGGTTCCAGCAGTTTGTACCGAACTAACGCAGAAATGATTTGATCACCATCTAAGAGGTAATCGCCAATCTTCAAACAGTTGCCCATAGCAATGTTCCTAACCCACCATCCAGAGAAGTTTTGCGTTCAATCTATGCCTGTAGGCGCGGGCACTCCTCACATTTACCAGTGCGCAAATTGTGCAACTGGCTCAAACCACATTAATGAAAGGGCCTATCAACGACGATCGTCGTTGCCCCATTAAACACGCCTAAAAGCGACGTTGCTGAGCTTGAGAGATAAATGAAACTAAAGCAGACCTATAAGCCCTTTTGTGGATCCATCTTCCGTTTCCGCCGCACCCCAAATACTTCCAGTGGGTTGTGAAAACAGTCGCCAAGTTGCACCCAGCATCTTTCAGGCTAAATACAGATGATCGATAAAACGTCAGATGACCTGACGCGTACAGGTTCAATCACAGAGACAAGGAATTTCTGTAGGGACACTAAATTGATGCACTTGACCCAGACAATAGCACACTCGCTCGCATGATCACTTAATTGGAACCAATTTACAAACTGTTCTAGTTAAATGACTAGCGATCGCGCCAACCCATTACTGAGCTTCACCATACTTAACACCAAACCAGGACATGTGCAAGTTAGAACGCAATTAGAACTGCAATATCAAATTAGTTCTAATTAGCCAATTTACTGCTTTTAAGTTAAAAAAATAACATTCATCCTCTACGTAAAAACTATGCTTTGCCCAATCCTCCTTATTTTAGTGCACTCTATGAAGGAACTTTAGCCCTAATCTCATTAAGCCAGCACTGCTAATATCTGGTATAAAAACGTTAGACATACTCTGAAAAGTTCTGAGAATTTTGGGTTGGCTAAATCCTTCAGCTTCTTTACCTTGGTACAGAGCAGTGTTGCCTTTACGTTAAAAGCGTTGATGTGGCTCTACCAGTAAACCCTTTGCAGGCACCACTTGAAACGACCGCAGACCCTACCTGGTAAGCATTACCGCATTTTTCTCTTGACCCGCGATCGCTGCGGCCCCTGTTGCTAAAGCCATTTGTTGGATAGCTTGTATCGTATCCATCAGACATCGGCAACGCCTCTTAAACTTTTGATGATGAGCGCTGTTGTGCAAGCGGTATACAAGCCGCAGCGAACGACCGCGTCAGTCTGTCTGACGCAGATTCAGCTTTTGCCAGGTGTGCATCAATCTTTTAGGTTCAACACAAGCAAACCAACTACACACAAGGAACCGATCATGGCTAACAGTGCACAGAAAGGATTAGACACCCTTCTCACATTTTTGCAGTCTAATCCATCGTCTTTCCTAGGGCAGGATCAATTTCAAGGCCCCTTCAACACCCGTATCTCTGGCGATCTAACCGCTGGTGTTAATTTTATTGGGGATGCAGGTGATAATACTGTTCGGACTGGCGATAGCTCTAATGCAGCGCAAGCAGGCAACGATTTGCTCATTGGCAACGATGGGAGTGATTTTCTGGCTGCTGGTGCTGGCGATGATGCCTTGTTTGGTGGAAATGGCAACGATCGCCTGGAGGCTGATGGCGGTAATGATACCGTCTTTGGCGGCGCTGGGGATGATCAACTCTTTGCCAGTACAGGTGATGACTTTATTGCAGGTGGCATTGGTAAAGATACACTGGAAGGTGAAGAAGGCAACGACACCCTCATTGGCGGAGACGGTGTTGACCTGATGAAAGGTGGTCAGGGGATTGACCAGTTTGTTTACGAAGGCAATGTGTTTGCGAATGGAACACCTGCACCCGCCGGACAAACGGGAATTAATGCGCTCAATACCCCTGACGTTATTTTGGACTACACGATCGGCGAAGACAAGTTTGCCTTTAACGCTCAAGATTTGGGGCTGAAAAATTTGACCTTCCAAAAAGGGCAATCGTCTCAAATTGCGGGTGATGGTAACCTCATTGTCCTCACAGATCCTTTCCCAGCCGCAGGAGCCGCTGCTCGCGCGATCGCAAACAATGCCAACATCACCTCTGATGCCGGAGCGTTTGTTTACTTCAACTCAACGCTAGGGCTGACTCGGTTGGTGTATTCCAATGATCTCAGCGATGGCGGCGACATCAGCGTTCTTGCAAACTTAGACAACCAGCGCGGTGCCACTGGGTTAGCCAATATTGCGAACTTCTCGGCAAATGACTTCACGCTAGTGTAAGTTTCGCCGCCGCAGACTGGCGTAATTCTACCTGAGTAGTGCAGCGTTTGCTTGCACATATTGAAGCATAACGTTGCAGGGGCAATCAGAAATGGTTGCCCCGATTGCTATTGGTTTAAAGATTCAATCATTCTGTATGAGTCAGTAGAAACTCCTCACGAAAAAGATGCTCTCTTAAAGCGGTTAGCCGTCAACGGTCAGCCCATTTAAGTAGATGCCTTCGATTAAACGGACGCACTTTCACAGCCGTCAGCGGTCAGCAGTCAGTTTTCAGTCCATCTAGCTTATGCTTTCTAGTAGAATCGCGGCTCAAATCGCTTCGACGAGTTAAATTCGCTGTAGGGAGTGTATGGTGGTGTGCCCACGTTGGTTGCATGCAGCTCTTATAACAATCCTAGTTGGCTCATGAAAATGTCTTGCGATCGGTGCTCAATGATCAGCGTCATCAAAACCTAGTAGCTGACCGCTGACCGCTCGATAGCTCTTGATACTGAGTCCCGTTTACAGTTAACTTAATGCATCATTATCATATAAGACAGTTAATACTCTGTCTCTTAAGAATGAAAAGATTTAAACGTAGTTCTATCCTGAAGGAGGAGTGAATGTCTGTAAATTAAACTAACAGGTGTGAGTTTGTGGCTCAGATGATAGCGCTGCTGCACAAGTATGCCGTAGCGTTCATTGCTTTCATCGATATTGAGTAGCCACGTCCTGGTTTGTTACTGTTTATTTGGAAAATTTGGTTATGAGCCGTCAGGTATTAGAGCGTGGAGCACTTGCTTGCTCTGCATTAGCACTGTACGGTTGGACGCAACCTTCTGTATCAGAACCCGTTATCCATCATGACTGCGAAACCACTGCTAGGGTTTCCAGCACCGAAAGCCGTTGCTTGCAGCTTGCTCAAAAGCCAACGTCGAATACAACTCCTGAACGCTTTACAAGCAACCCGTGGAGCGATCGCACCCGTGAACGCCTGCCCGATAAGATGGAAGCGGTCTATAGTGATCTGGTCGTGCAGGCCCAGGCACTGGTCGATCGCAACCAGTTAACGCAAGCGGTAGATCTGGTTGCTGGCATTCCTAAAAATAGTCAGCACTATGGCATGGCGCAGCAACTACAGGACGACTGGTCGCGAGAACTTTTGAGGCAGGCCGCTAGCGAATGTCGGCAGGGCCGTGTTGGCAAAGCACTCTTAATGCTCAACACGATTCCATCTCAGAGTCAGTTGCACGATCGCATTACGGAACTGAGACAACGCTGGGGCAACCAGGATAAACTGCTGCAACAGGCGATCGCCCTCAAGCAAAGGAGTGATTGGCAAGGTGTGATTGACACCGTCAAGGCATTAGAAGGTGCACCTATGTATCAAAGTCTTTTGGTGCAGGGGATGCTGCAACAAGCGATGACGCAGCTCTATAAGCCTGATGCTGCAATGCTGCAAGTAGCGATGGAAGATCTGCCAACCGTCCAGCCTGCGGTCGCTCCACCAGAAACCATTTCTGTGTCACAAAACCAGTAAGCCGCATAGTGAGCGATTAGTGTCGCTGTGAGGGGTATTGAGATAGAGATGGCTATCGTGCTTTTCTCAAAGGGACGTTGTTGCAATGTCCCTTTAGAAGCAGCAGTGTTAGGGGTTTTCATCAATGACTCACACACATCGCTTTCAGCAAGGGTTCCAGCCCTCAACCTTGTTTTTTAAAACGGGCGCGGTAAGGCTAATACTCAAGGCTTCTAAGCTTAATTGATGACGTGCCCTAGCGTTTGTCAGGCGCTGCTTTAGCAAACTCCACTCCAAACAGTTTTTTCAGCACCACGATCGGATCGGTTTGGGGAAGACTCATATCCACAAAGAGGCTATGAGCAAGCTGTAGCTGTGCGGCACTGTATTGGCGCTGGTTCTGAGCTTGAGACACGGCTAGTCCTAAATCATGAAACCAGCGCACTAAGACAGGTAGCGAGTTTTCAAACGCAACAGACCCGCGATCGCTAGAAAATCTCAGAATACGACGTTTGAAGTGTGCATTCATCAAAGTGTGGGTTGTGCCATCCTGCACCAATTCCCAACGCGATTGCGGCATTGCTTTCTCGCTCCAAGCAGCCCACAGGCGCATTCGCTTTAAAGTTGCGTCTGAGTCCTGGCGTTTCGACAGGTAGAAGGTAACCCATCGCGTTGTGGGCAGCTCAAGAACACGTCGGGGCGTTTGAGCCGTTACAGCGTCAAGCTGGCTCAATGTGGGTTGAACGTCACTCCAGACCTGAGCTGCGATCGCGCCTGGATTAAACTCATCTAAAAGCGCGGCTGCATGACCAGGCAGCGAAGGAAGGCTGAGATCAGTCAGTGACTGAGAAGAGTCAATTAATCGGTTGGCTGGCAGGGGTTCCAGAAGGGGCGATGGCTCAATGAGCGATGGCTCAAGGGACGATTGTTCAAGGGACGATGGCTGTACTGCAATCTCTGGCAGCAGCAGCGGCGTTACGTCCCAACGATAACGATCGAGCCTTCCCCCTTCATGCATACAGCTTGGGAAGGGATACGTTTGTTTTGCGATCGGTTGATACGTTTTAGGGTCAAGATATTCTAGATGTAATTGAATCGCTGGCGTATCATGCTGCTGTTTGTCAAAGGTGTAGCTGGGTGGTGGTGGTTCCAGGCAAAGCAACCGTACCACTTGATGAACGGCTGGGTTCGTGCAGTCCTGCAACTGAAAAACATTATGAGGCGGCTTAAACACCATCCGCCCGTCAAGATCTAAAAAGTAATCGAGCGTACACCCTTGAGGAACATAAAAAAGAGTCCCAATATAGCGATCGAGCTTAGGTTTTCGCCGTCTTAAATAGACGTAATACTGAGTTGGCTCTTCTAGCCCCCGGTCTTGGTAGCTATAGTCTTTTTTGAGCAGGAGGCGCGTATTGTGCTGCTCAGCCGCGATGCCTCGACGGTGGCGATCGCCAATCTCCCGCAACCCAAATTCTAAAACCGTTTGGATCTGGTCAGCTTCAAGCTGAGTCAGCAAACGGCGGATCAATGCAATTTTTGCTTTTGTTTTTAGCTGGCTCACATGGTCAAAAATGCCATCGGCATCTGCTAACTCGCCCGTTAGCGGATTGTTGGCTTCAGCAAGCACGCCTTGCCCGAACGGCATCGTTACCGCTTGTACATCTTGTGCTTGTACATCTTGTGGAGGGGCTGATTGCACATATCCCTCATCAACTGCTGCAACAGGAACATCACGACTCATATCAGGAAAAAATCAGGGGCTGTATATCACACTCGACAGCTAATCAACCGGATAAATTCACTAACCTAGGTTGATCAATTGCAATGGGTCAATCTTAGCCCAAAAAAATCTACAAACAGATCGCTCCAATGAAAGATTGTACAAAGCAATGCAGGGGTTTTGTTAAGACTTGAGATTTAACCTAAACAGTAAAATAGCTAGATGCCGACAAACAATCCCGTTGGAATGTCTATCGGCTCTGAAAAAACCTGCTAGAGGCTGTTTAGACTAATTTGAAGAGTGACGGCTACAAATCAGTTGCTGGGTAGGGGCAAGGCATTGCCTTGCCCCTACAGGATGTGTCGTATCTTCGGTTTGAGTTGGTACGAGAGGCTTCAAGCCTTCTAAATTTTCTTAGAAAGGACGGCACTGAACCATTTAAATTCCTTTCTTGCTGGCGGTGCGGACGTTGGGTTGAGGCACGAAATTCAGCCTACACTGTTTAGATTGATCCCACTTATCTACTCAGGTCACGGCTTTATTAAGGTGTAATACCTGACGTAGGGGCGTGACATACCTTACGGGAAGCAAGCTACGGTAAAAAGCCTTTGCCATTGTTCCAGGGATCTCTGTCGAAGGCCGCGTCTGTGCAGGTAAAGGGGTACAGTTGATCAGATTATTTAATTCACAATCCTTAGTACATCTGCTGCTAATCAAGCAGGATGGTCTCGTAGCGATTCAAGGCCGCTTCAGTTTGTTTACGATCGGTAATATCCAGCAGTACGCCATCTAGCCAAAGCAAATTGCCGTTCTGGTCAAAAACGCCTTGCTTACGCTCGAAAACCCAGCGAACATAGCCGTTTGCGTGAATAATGCGATACTCGATCGAGCAACGGTGTCGGTCTAAAACCGATTGAACCAGTGAATCTTTAATGATGGCGATATCATCTGGATGAACAATGCTTAGAAAAGATTGCATTTGATTATTTACCAGAGCCAAGGCTGGATAACCAGTAATCGCTTCAATGCCATCGCTTACAAATTCCATCGTGTAGGTTGAACTACAGCGGAAGACAGCGCCCGGAATGTTTAATACTAGCGATTTGAATCTTTCTTCACTGGCTTTTAACTCCACCTCCAAACATTTACGGTCGGTAATGGCGTATCCACTTAAAACGACACCATCGACTCTTAAAGCAGAGGGAAACGATTGCCCTTGCAGAGAAAGAGCTACCCACCGACCTGCCTTGGTGCGCCACCAGCACTCAATCTCTGGTTGATGGGGCTGAACGCCGCTGCTCCAGAGTTGCAAGAGTAGCTCAAATTCATTGAAATGGTTGGGATGGAGAAGCTCTGTGATGTGCCGTCCTAATAATTCCGTTTCGCTATAGCCTAAGAGACGTTCAACGGCAGCGCTCACATAAACAATTTGTCCCGTGTGACTCGTTTGAATAAACAAATAAGGACTATTGAAGACAAATGCCTTCCATTTTTCCTCCGTTCTGACAAGCGCATTGTAAACGTTGCGGCTCTCCGTTATATCCTCTATCAGAACCATAAAGCAGTGTTGCTGTTCATCGGTACAGCCACTCACATTTGTTAGAGAAACTTGGCTTTTTGTCCAGATAATTTCGTTGCTCCGAGTAATAAAGCGCTTTTCGACTGTATAAGAAGGAATGGCACCATTCAATAACTTTTGCTTCAGGTCTGCATCAATTAAGCGATCGTCAGGGCAAACAAAATCCTCTAAAAAGATTGTTTCATCTCTATCTGTTTTTAGGAGTTCATGCAGCCGCCAATTACACTTAACAATGACTCCCTCTTGACTGACGAGTGCACTTGCCAGACTAGGATGATCAAAAACGGTCAGCGATCGCTCAGTTGCGTCTACACATTTGGTCATGGCTGCTTCTGACTCGACTCTTTCGGCCGTGAAGAACATTGACGTTGCTTCTGCCTGAAATTTTAGGGAACATTCAAGCATCTTCTGGCCGTCTCTGGTTTTAGCCATGAAATCAACCGTTTTTCCCTGTAAAGCTAGCTCCCAAAGCGATTCTAAAACGGCCTTTGGTGTCAGCTCTGACTGAAAATAAAGGAAAAAATCAATGTCTTCTGTAGTCGCTTGTAGCAACGTTAGAAAGCTTTGACTGGCGTATAATGGCTGCCCGCGATCGCTATAGATACAAAGGGGACCCAGCGATCGTTCGAGAAACTCTAATGATCCATGAGACTGAATCCCAGGAAGATTCCAGAGAGTAGAAACCATACTTCAGTGTATTCCTTACATGCAAAAAGAGCGATACCAGGAGTGAGCTTCAGGTCGTTTGGAGGCTTTGTGCTGGTTTAAAAGATGCGTAGTGAGTGTGTTAGCACTTGCCGAGATCGAAGTGCAACAGGCGATCAACGTCTCAAACGCTATTATTTCGCTACTAAAGGTTTGCTGTTTCAAAGGTGGTAAAGCGACTGGATAAATGCATCACTTGGGTCAGTTCATTTTGCTTTCAGCACTGAGCCAGTTCATTTTGCTTTCAGCACTGAGCCAGTTCATTTTGCTTTCAGCAAAAATTCGTGATTACTTCCGTTTTGTTCGATGCACCCATACAGGGTTGGCAGATGTGATTCTAGCTCAGCATGCTATTTTAGCAGCAGTTGTGAGCAACATTCCTGAACTAGCAATTGCTTTTTCAGCCGTAGCTTTTGTTTACCAGATGACAACTCGCTTTTCGCACCCATCTTAACTCATTGGTGCTGCGCTACGTCGCCTTGGCATGATGATGGACTCCGGCTACTACGCTTTTATCGTTGTGCATTTCACAGTTTCTAGATCTCTACTATATGCTTGTTTATAGATTGTCACAGCCGTTTTTTAGGCTGGTAAAATAAATTTGCTGTAGAGCGAAATCGCCTCATTGGCCTTTCTGCTTCTATCAGCCTTCTTTTTCTCTTGTGCCAGTTAACTGCCGTTGAGATTGGGTAAAAACTAATTAGAACAGTAGCACTGAGCGGGTTCCAGTTAAAATAGCTCTACTTTATGTACTTAGTTCTGGCATAAGAGATGGACACTCGTGTTTCTGATGACTATAATTTACGGAAGCATCTGTCAGCACTATCGCCAAGTTGAAGTTGGCTCTTGAAAGTGGCTTCTGAAATTGGCTTCCAAAATTGGCTCAATGAGCTTGACCAGACGTAAGCAAGCTTGAGCAAGCAAGGCTTCATCTACCGCTCTCACTTGATTCTTCTAACTTGATCCACACTAGCAAACATTCTGTACTGTGTTGATCTGTACTACATTAATCTGTACCGCGTTAGAACGATCGGCTGTATGGTTCTAATGAAAGACGGTTGAAGCACTTTGAGCGATCGAACTCTAACCTCGTTCAAGCGTCTAGATTTTTACGGCTTGTCAAATGAAGTTTGACAGCTCATTTGGTGTGATGGATTGATCGCAGTTGCGACTGCGGTGGTAACTACAAGTTTCAGCGGTATTGTCAGCGTTGTCATTGTTTGGCTTTGGTTTCAGCACTCGATCGCCTGTAGGGCGATAGTCGTGCCATATTTCTACGGCCACAAAGGAACTGCAATCAAGTAAAAACTGCTGACGCATAGTGGAACTCCCGTAGACTCTGAAAGCAAGCGGTGTCTCAGCTCACAAAAGGTTGAATCGATATGATTGGGCAACTATTGACAGGACGTTATCTCATTCTAGAGAAGCTGGGTGGCGGGGGGTTTAGCGAAACCTACCTGGCTCGTGATAAATACCTTCCCCACCATCCTCTGTGTGTTGTCAAATCACTTCAACTATCAGATAGCAGCACCCTTTCACCAGAAACGGCGTTGCAGTTATTTGAAACTGAAGCAAAGCTTTTGGAGCAGCTAGGGCAACACCACGCTCAAATTCCAACGCTCCTGGCTTATAGTCACGAGCAGGAGCAGGCGTATTTAATTCAGGAGTACATTGAGGGTGAAAGCTTACGCCATTGGCTGACCCGTCAGCAGCGTCTAACCATAGAAGCGGCGGTCAAGCTATTGTCAGAAATGCTGTCGATTTTGACTTACCTCCATTCGCGTCGCATTGCCCACTGCGATATCAAACCCAGCAATATCATTCGCCGTAAGCGGGATGGCAAGTTAGTGCTGATTGACTTTGGGGCGGCCTGCCAGGTGCCTGAAACGCCTTCTGGCCCTTCTACATCATCTGTAACAAATGAACTTCAAATGGCGATCGGCACGCCAGATTACATGCCCGATGAACAAAAGCTGGGTTATACCCAATTGAATAGCGATCTCTACGCATTAGGGATTCTGGTCATTCACCTCTTGACAGGCATTTTGCCGCGACAATTTCAGCGCGATCTAATTTCGGGACAACTGGACTGGCAAACCCATTTGGCCGATTCCACTCCTAATCCTCGTTTGATTGCGCTTTTAAATCGTATGGTGCAGAGCGATTTTCGCGATCGCTACCAGCAAGCAACGGATGTGTTGGCAGATCTTCAAGCCTTACCCATGACCAAACGATTTCAATCGCCGAGGGTAAGAGGCTTGCAAGGACTGGTGCCTAAAGTGGCGTTCCCCGCGATGGCAGGCATTTTACTGGGTGCAGTTGGCATCCAATATGGTCACACTCAAAGTCAATTGCCTGAATTATGGCTGAATCAGTTAGAACAGCGGTTTCATCCGTCGCCTGTGCAGTTAACCATGATGCATGATGTCTCCGTGCAGGCTGGGGTCGATCGGATGGTGATTGCACCGAATAATCGCATCCTGGTGACAGCCGGGTCAGACCACGCGCTCCGTTTATGGTCATTGCCCACAGGCACTCTGTTCAACACATTAATGAAGCATGGGGCTACGATTACAGCCTTAAACATCAGCCAGAATAGCAAGCTGTTAGTAAGTGGTCGTGAAGATGGCTCGATCGATCTGTGGGATCTCTCTACTGGAAGGCTTCTACGGTCTTTTGCAGGCCATCGACAGCCTGTCATGGCTGTGGCGATTAGCCCTGATGGGAGTACGGTGGTCAGCGGTTGCAAAGAGGGTAAAATTCGTCGCTGGGATGCCCAAACAGGGGTGCGGTTGCAAACGATGCAACTTCTGCGGGGTGGGGTGACTGCACTAACCTATGATGAAACCTCCGATCGTTTAATCAGCGCTAGCAGCGACAGCGCACGTGCAGATGCATCAGCCCGCCAGATTCAGGTATGGGATCTTAACTCTAGCAAGCTAGTCCGCACCTTTGTGGGCCATACCGCAACCATTGATGGATTGCAGGTAGCAGGCGACCACATGCTGTTCAGCGTTGGTAAAGACCGGGGCTTAATGTGGGATCTCAAACGCGAAGAACTCGTCACTGTGTTCCCTCAGGACTCTGCTGATGCGATCGCGACATCATTTAACGAGCAAAACATTGTGACCGTCCATGACAACGGCAGCATCCGCGTTTGGATGCGTAAAGCAGGTCGGCTCGTGCAACGAGAGACGGGTGCGTTAGGGCGCAATTTGGACGTGGCGCTAAGCCCTAACCATCGCTATTTGGTGAGCTGGAGTGCTGATCGACGGCTGCGTGTCTGGCAGCTCAATGCCAGCAATATCCAATAAGGCCAAAGCGCTAAAACTGGGCAGACGGACGTTCACTTTTCACGGCTCATTTAGCCACTCATGATTTCAACACAAGGTAAAACGTATGCTGCACAACGTTTCTGAAACTACGATGCACCGTGTCCGCTGGCTCTTAACCATCGGCTGGCTGCTGTTAATCGCTTCGTTTTTCTACGATCCGATTACGCCGATGTTTACATCACCAGAGGCCGTGGGAAGTCCCTTTCGGCTGCATCCAGAAATTTATTTAGACCCGACGAAGTGTACCAAAATTCGAGAGGCTTGCTTGCCAGAACAGCCCTTTTCCATGAGCGCCATTATGTGGTGGGCGATGATTGTCCCGGCTGGTATTTTCATCCTGCTCGTGCTTGGGCATGAGTTTTGGCGGCGGATTTGCCCCCTCTCTTTTATGTCGCAAATTCCGCGTGCTTTGGGGTTACAGCGTAAGCGAAAGGTGGTTGACCCCCTTACAGGTGAAATACGTTGGGACGTTGTGGTAATTGGTGAAAAATCCTGGCTGGGACGCAATCATCTGTATCTGCAGTTTGGCTTGTTTGTGGTGGGTTTGTGGCTGCGTATCCTCTTTGTGAATTCCGATCGCGTGGCGCTAGGCAGCTTTTTGCTCTTTAGCATTTCCTGCTCGATGTTGGTGGGATTCCTCTATGCCGGGAAAAGCTGGTGCCAATATTTCTGCCCGATGGCGATCGTTCAGACCGTTTACACAGGCCCACGATCGTTGCTGGGAAGCCAAAACCATTTGCAGCCCAAAGCCGCTGTCACCCAATCCATGTGTCGCATGGTTGACCCCAAAACGGGCAAAGAACAGAGTGCTTGTGTGAGTTGCAAATCTCCCTGTATTGATATTGATGCTGAAAAAACGTACTGGGCTGAACTGAATAAACCGGGTCGTCGCCTGGTACAGTACGGCTATCTGGGCATGGTGATTGCTTTCTACCTGTACTACTACCTCTACGCAGGCAACTGGGATTATTACTTCACTGGGGCATGGACGCATGAAGAAGATCAGCTTGCCAAAATCATGGATACAGGCTTCTACATTTATGGTCACACCATTCCCATTCCCAAAATAGCAGCGGTGTTGATCACGTATTTTGTGCTGGTTACCATCACTTACACGATCGGAATCATTGTCGAGAAGCTATGCCGTCGCTTAACCTTCCGCAAACGCCCTATATCGGCTGAGCAGGCGCAGCATATTGCATTCACCTTGTTTACGATCGTCTCATTCTGGACATTTTTCTCCTACGGAGCGCGTCCATCGTTGAATCGCCTGCCTTACTGGCCGCTGCTTGCATTCAATGCGCTGATTGTTTTAGTGGGTTCTCTGTGGCTCTACCGCACCATCAAACGTACCCATGCTCAATATGAGCGCGAGCACATGGCAAATAGTCTACGAAAGCAACTGCACAAGCTTGAGCTTAATCCATCATTGCTAGAAGGTCGATCGATCGATGAGTTAACTCCAGACGAAATCTACACGCTGGTAAAAGTGTTGCAGGGTTTCTCTCAACAGCTACGGCTACAAACCTATACCGGGGTTGTGCTGGATTCACTCCAGCAGCAGGCAACTGATACATCAAGCAGTTTTGAATTTTGTCGCAAGCTTCGACAAGATCTGCAACTGACAGATGCCGACCATTTTGCGGCGCTAGAAGCGATCGCAGTCACCCATCCTCAAATTTTCACGGCGGCGGGTGCTCAACCTGTTTCCACTCAAATTCATGATGAGGACACGATGGCTAGAACGATTGCCCGATCGTTCAAAAAACCGACTGCCAAACGCGTCCGCAGTTAATGGTTTATGGGTGCCTCTCTACGCTTGCCATCGCATGAGAGATACCCTGCATTGGCTGTGAATAGGACTTACGCAAATTCTCTAAAACCAGCCCCCAGCCCCCAATTTATAGCCCTAGCGGGCATACAAGAAAGGGGGAGCAAGAACTCAGAGTCCCCCAGAGTTGGGAGATTTAAGGGGGCGGATGCGTAAGTCCTGTAAATAAGATTCACATCAAGCCTTCAGCGGTCAGTCAACCTTTCGGGACGTAAACGATAGCCTCTTACCGATCGCTGACCGCTAACTGCTGACCGCTGACTGCAAAAGCAATGTTTCCCACGGCTCAAACAGCATTGCCACAGCTCACCACAGTACCCATCACCGCTGAGTGCGAATAGCGCTAGAGCGGCAATAGCGTTCCCCCCACGCGAATCGCCCTACACTCTTTGCTAAGGAATCTACACGCCTATGTTGACCTTAAAGTCAATTAACTTCGAGCAACAGCAATTTCAAATCCATCAATTGCAGCAATCCCATCCTGAAAAGATGGAATGGTTGATTGGACGCAGTACCGCTTGTGATCTGGTGTTACCCAATCCAGAGGTTAGCCGGGTACATGGCAGAATTATCTACCTGGACGATGCCTATTATTTTACGGATATGGGTAGCAGCTTTGGATCATCGCTCAATGGCAAAAGCATCGCTGCGAATGAACAGCATGAACTGCACTTAGCTGATATTCTGCAATTGGGAGAAACCTTTTTGTATGTGGAAGGGATTACGGCCCCTTCGCCCCTTTCATCAACAGCAGCCTTAGAAACTTATGCCTCCGTTTTGCTGCCGGAAGCAACCTGGGCGGGCGAAGACTTGCTGTGTCGTTGCTGCCGCATTATTGATGAAACGCCAGATGCCAGGACGTTTTGTTTCGTTGCCGATCCTCCAGTGCTGTTCGACTATAAGCCAGGGCAGTTTGTCAATCTGGCGATCGACGTTGATGACAAGCCTGTCATTCGCTCTTATTCCATTTCATCCTCGCCCACACGCCCCCATCACCTCAGTCTCACTATTAAGCGAGTGCCTGCGCCCTCAGATCAACCCGATGCCCCTGCTGGTCTTGTTTCCAACTGGATGCATGACCATTTGCAGGTGGGCGATCGCGTCCAGTTCATTGGTGGCGCGTTAGGGCACTTCACCTGTCTGCCCAACTTACCACCCAAGCTGCTGCTCATTTCGGCTGGTAGTGGCATCACGCCCATGATGTCGATGACACGATGGGTACAGGATACGCTGGCAGACTGTGACATTATCTTTTTGCACAGCGCTCGTACACCAGAAGACATCATCTTTCGTACCGAACTAGAAATGATCGCGGCTCAGATGCCTAACTTCCATCTCGCCATCACTTTGACCCAGAAGCCACTGCAACACGCCTGGATGGGCTTGACTGGGCGGATTTCTACCTCAATGCTGCACATGATTGCTCCGGATCTCATGGAGCGATCGGTGTTTGTCTGCGGCCCAGAAGGATTTATGGAGGGCACGCGATCGCTCCTGGAAACCATGAAATTCCCCATGCAGAACTACCAGGAAGAAAGCTTTGGTCGCAGCAAAAAAGCCAAGCCTGCCCCACGAGAAGCTGCCGCTACCGTTTGGCGAATCGAATCAGAAACAGCGATCGCCCGCAATGGCAATGGTAATGGCAATGGACATCAAACAAAAACACTCTCTCCCACAAAGCTTGCCCCAGCAAAGTCCGCTCCTGCCAAACCTGCACCCGCTCAGACTGCCCCAATGGTGCACTTCCTCAAAGCCGAGCGACAGCTTCCAGTTGATGATACGGCCTCTATTCTGGAATTAGCAGAGCAAGAAGGTATTCAAATTCGTCATGCCTGCCGTGTAGGTGCATGTGGTGCCTGCAAAGTGCATGTCCGCCAGGGAAACGTCCGTTACGATACACCCCCCTCTGCGCTCAGTGCTGCTGACAAACAAGCTGGCTATGCTTTAGCGTGTGTGGCTTATCCTCAAGGTGCTTTAGCGATCGACGCTTAGAATCCGCAGAGGGATCGTGTTGTGAACGACAGCGGTCAGTGGTCAGCTTTCTAAGCAAAGCCAACCACTGACCGCTAACTGCTGATTGCCGTCAATAGAACGATCGCGCCTTTCACGTTGCACAAGTTAGGGATGCCTGTTACGCTCCATAAAATATCAGTCTGGCTGCAACCAGTCATTCCCATTGTGACATTTCCATTGTGAAAATTCTTCTGGTAGAAGATGATGAGCCAGTTGCTGCCATGCTGGTAGACGTGCTGACAGCCCAGCACTATACCGTTGATGTTGCAGCGGATGGTGAACTTGGGCTGGAATTAGCGATCAACTGGGACTATGAGCTGATTTTGCTCGATTTGCAGATTCCAAAGCTGGATGGCATTCGCCTTTGCCGTAAAATCCGAGCACAAGGATTTCAAAAACCTATTCTTTTATTAACGGCCAAAGATTCTAGTGAAGATGTGGTAAGGGGTCTGGATGCAGGGGCCGATGACTATGTGACGAAGCCCTACAATTTGTCTGAATTGCTTGCCCGGTTGCGGGCGTTGCTCCGACGGCGCGAGACGAGTTTGGCACCACTGGTGCTGACGTGGGAAAAGCTGCGAGTGAATCTCTATGCGGCAGACGTCACATATGCGGAAGAACCACTTGCGCTCACGCCCAAAGAATACAGTTTGTTGAGCTTGTTTTTACGCAATCCTCAGAGGGCCTTTAGCCGCAGCGATATTCTCGATCGCCTCTGGTCGATCGATGCGTCGCCCAGTGAAGGTACGGTGACCAATCTCATCAAAGATTTGCGGCAAAAGCTGAAAGCGGCTGGGATGACGGCAGCTTTGCTGGAAACGGTTTACGGGTTAGGTTACCGCTTGAAAGCCCCACCCCAAACCCGCTCGATCGCCGAAGGGTCAGACGCTTCACCCCCAACAATGACTACTGTCCTATCACGGTCTGAGCAAACGTCGGATTTTGACAAGCAACTGATGTCGATCAACAAGGTGTTGCAGCGGTATCAAAAGACGTTTGTCGATCGGGTAGCATTACTGGAGCAGGTTGAAATGTCCTTGCAACAGGGCACCTTAAGCCAGGACTTACAGCTAGAAGCCGTTCAGGAAGCGCACCGCTTGGCCGGAACTTTAGGCTCTTTTGGCTATGGTACGGGGTCGCAATTGGCACGAACGATCGAGCAATTGTTGCACACGGAGCTAGCACCCGCTGATCGCCCGTCCCTTACCAATCTGATTGCAGCGCTCAAGCAAGAGCTAGCAGGCCCACCGACCCCATTTAGTGTGCATGATGTTCAGCCCAGGACAACGCACCTGGTTCTGACCATTGATGAAGAGACCACCTTTACCCAACAATTGGAAGCAGCGGCCTCGGCGTGGAACATTCATCTTGAAGTTGCGCCTCAGATTGAAATGGTTCAGGTTGTGCTGGCTAAGGTTAAGCCCGATGCTATTTTGCTGACGCTCAATCCCCATCAGGTAGAAGCAGCGTTGGGATTGTTGCAGACCTTGAGGATACAACTGCCAGCCGTACCGATTTTAGTGATGACGGAACACGATCGCCTGGTCGATCGCGTCACTGTTTCTCGTCTGGGTGTCCGGCGCTTTTTGCACAAAGCTGTGGGCACGACCCAGATTGTTGAAGCGCTGCTGCAACTACTACCCAGGGTTGCTACCTCTGATGCCAGGGTACTGCTCGTCGATGATGACCCCCTCATGCTGGAGGGCTTGCAACATCACCTGCAACCCTGGGGTCTGGATGTGATTAGCCTGCAAGATTCGAGTCAATTTTGGGATGTACTTACCGTCACCAAGCCCGACTTACTGGTGTTAGATCTGGAAATGCCCACGTTTGATGGAATTGACCTGTGCCGCGTGGTACGTCAGGATCTCCAGTGGGGCAATTTGCCCATCTTAGTGGTTACAGCTCATACCGATATGACTTCCATTCAGCAGGTTTTTGCGGCAGGTGCTGACGATTTTATTGGTAAGCCAGTTGTAGGGCCAGAACTGGTCACGCGCGTGATTAGCCGCCTCGATCGCGTTCGCTTGCAGCACGAACTGGAAACCATGAAGCGGAGCATTGGCGCATGATTCCACTGCGGCGATTAGACTGGCCTACGTTGCAGAAGCAAAAGCGCGATCGACAGACGGCCATTCCCTTGCGGTGGGTGCTGGTTGTGCCCTTTGTGCTGCTGGTTGTGGGCACCGTTGGACTGGTCGAGTATCTGTATCTTCGGAACGAGCAACAGTTGGTGCAAGACTTTGCAGGCAGATTGATGGAAGAGGTAAGCAATCGCGTGGCGCTTTATCTCAACAATTATCTTGAAACGCCGCAGCAGATTAACCGAGTGAATGCCAGCCTAATTCAATTTGAGGATAGCGATCGCAGGAACCCAAGCCAGTTACAACGTCGCTTTTTGCACCAGATTCAAGCGTTCAGCTCTGTAAACCGGATTCATTTCACCAATCCTCAGGGCGGCTATGTCTCTGTGGGCAGCGATCAACGGGGCCTTACCGTGGCAGCGACCGATCGCTTCGTCAAAGGAACACTCAGAGTCTACAGCATCGATCGTGCGGGCACATGGACAAGCCTGTTGCTCACGCGACACCCTTACGATGCCACAACCCGTCCTTTTTATCGACGAGCTGCCGAAACAGGCAAACCCACATGGGCACCGATCTACGCCTATGTACCATCATTTCAAGGCTTGGGGCTTGCTGCCACCTACCCCCTCTATGACAAAAACCGTCAATTACAAGGGGTTTTAGCAAGCGATCTGTCGTTGGTCTCAATCACACAGTATTTGAGAAAGCTGAGCATTGGGACGCATGGAATGGCGTTCATCATGGAGCGATCGGGGCTACTGGTCGCCTCTTCAACCACTGAAGATGCCTTTGTGACAAACACCGATCGCACGCGTTATCGCCGTCTGCAAGCGTTTGACAGCCAGGAACCGCTGATCCACTTAGCGGCAAGGCACCTGGTCTCTCGCTACGGCACCTTAGATCACATTACAGCCCCTACCCAGCTTCACGTTGAAACAGAGGGCAGGCGGCAATTTCTTCAGGTGACACCCGTGCGCGATCGCCTGGGGTTAGATTGGCTGCTGGTCGTGACTATACCAGAAGCAGATTTTACGGAGCAAATGGATGCGAATACACACCTGGCGATTTTGTTCAGCCTGGGTGCCCTGGTTAGCGCGATCGCGTTGGGTCTTGTGACAGCCCAGAGGATTGTGCAGCCAATCCAGCGGTTGAGTTGGGCTAGCCGCGCACTGGCGCAGGGAGACTGGCATGAAACCCTCCAGGAAGATAGTGCGATCGCCGAATTGCAGGGCCTCACACGCTCTTTTAACCAGACGGCTGCACAGTTACAGCGCTCTTTTGATCACGTTAAAACCGCACTGCAAGCCTCAGAAGAACGCTTTGCCAAAGTGTTTCGCGCCAGCCCCGATCCGATCGCGATCGCCACTCCTGACGGGCGTTACCTGGACGTAAACGATGCCTTTATCAGCTTATTTGGTTATCCACGGGATGCATTGGTGGGTCGCACCGCGGCAGAGGTCGGTTTGTGGTCTAACCTGGCTGACCGAGAACACGCCATGCAGCGAGTGTTGGCAGGTGAACGGGTGCGCAATCTCGAAGTGACCTTTCAAAACCACCTGGGTCAGCAACTCACGGCGCTGTACTCAGCCGAAAGCATGGACATTCAGGGGCAGCAGTGCATTATTGCCATTGCCAAAGAAATTACCGATCGCAAGCAATTGGAATTGGCGCTGCAACAATCGGAAGCGAAGCTCAATGATATTTTAAGCAGTGCCATCACCTCGATTTGTTGTTATCGCCTCCATCCAGACGGGCAGCTAGCATACGAATATTTTTCGCCCAGCAACACGATCGTGTTTGGCTACACCCCAGAGGAACTGTGTGCTGATCCAGCGCTGTGGCGATCACGAGTGCATCCAGCCGATCGCAATCAAGCGCTGGGGGTCATACCACCAACGTTTGCCGAAGGTTTCATCACCACAGAATACCGGTTTCGCCACAAAGATGGAACCCAACGGTGGATTCTCGATCATCTAACCTTTTGCCCCCATCAGGATGAGGGCTGGATTGTCACCGCTGTGGCGATCGACAACACCGATCGCAAGCGCGTTGAAGCGGCCCTGCGCCACAGTGAAGCGGCACTCCGTCGTGCTCAGCAGGTGGCTCACGTGGGCAGTTGGGAACTAGATGTTGCCACAGAAAACGTCGTCTGGTCAGAAGAAAGCTTCCACATTTTTGGCTGGGATGTCACGCAGCCAGAACCAACGCTTGCTCAATTTATGGCGTTGCTTCATCCCGACGATCGCTACTCCCTGGAGCACAGTGTAAGGCACACGATCGCCACTGGAATGCCTTACAGCACTGACTTTCGCGCGGTGCTACCCGATGGCACTATCCGTTATGTTGAGGCCAAAGGCGAAGCGATCGTCAACCAGTATGAGCAGGTGACCCAACTCATTGGCACCAATCTTGATATTACAGACCGTACGCAAGCAGAACTGGCGCTCCGCCAAAGCGAAGCCATCAAAAATCAAATTCTTAAAGCCATTCCAGATTTAATCCTCTGGATGAAGGTAGACGGCACCTGTATTGATTTAATCGACAGCCCGACGATTAGCAGTTTGTTTGATAAAACAAAAGCCATTGGTAAAAACCTCTACGACTTCCTGCCCTCAGACCTCATACAGCCAAGGAGGAACGCCATTCAACAAGCGCTCAGCACGGGAGATGTCATCGTCTATGAGCATCAGATACACGTACAAGGGGGTATCAGATATGAAGAAGTGCGGGTTGTGAAGGTGGAGGACGATCGCATCTTAGTCATTGTGAGAGATGTAACCGATCGTAAACGGGCAGAAGATGCCTTACGTCAGTACGAACGCATTGTTGCCGCTACCACCGATGGCATTTCACTGATTGATCGCAACTATATCTATCGTGCGATCAATCCTTCTTACCTCAGTCGCTTTAACAAAAAACACGATGATATTGTGGGACATTCCGTGGCGGAATTAATCGGTCAAGACATTTTTGAGGCCGTGATTAAAGAGCGTCTGGATGCCTGCTTTGCAGGACAAACCATTCAGTATGAAGACTGGTTTACCTTCCCAACAATGGGAACTCAGTTCATGGGTGTGACTTACGATCCATATCTTGAATTGGATCAAACCATTTCTGGCGCAGTGGTTACGGTGCGCAACCTGACTGACCTGAAACAGGCAGAAGCCGCACTGCGCGACAGTGAAGCACGCTTTCGCAGTGCCTTTCAGGATGCCCCTATTGGGATGGCATTAATTGCGTTGGGCGATCGCTGGCTGAAAGTGAATCCCATGCTCTGCGCCATGCTGGGCTACAGCGAAACCGAACTACTTTCAATGCAAGCTTCTGTTCTTGTGCATGCAGACGATCGCCAACGATTCCAGCAGTGTGCAGAGCAGGTCTTATCACAACGCAACGATGCGGCTCAGGCTGAATTACGCTATCAGTGCAGTGGAGGACGCATAGCATGGGGGCGACAAAGTCTATCACTGGTGCGCGATGGCGAGAACTACCCGCTTTACTACGTAGCACAGATTCAAGATGTCACAGAGCAGCAAGCGATTGACCAGATAAAGAATGAATTTATTGCCATCGTTAGCCATGAATTACGCACACCGCTAACGGCCATTAAAGGCTTTTTGGGCTTGCTCAACACAGGCATTTACGAGAGTAAGCCTGAAAAAGCAAAACGCATGGTTGAACTGGCTTTGTCCAACAGCGATCGTCTGGTGCGTCTGGTGAACGATATCCTGGATTTAGAACGGCTCTCTTCGGGGAAGGTGCCACTTGTCCTTGAAGCTTGTCAGGCGGAGGAGCTAGTGCAACAAGCTGTGGAGGGCGTACACTTGATCGCCGATGCAGCCCACGTCACGCTACTGGTTATCCCGGCTGCTATCAAACTTTGGGCGGCTCCTGATGCCATCATCCAAACTCTCACCAATTTGCTGAGTAACGCGATCAAATTTTCCCCTGCCCATGCCACCATCACGATCGCAACCAGCCTTCAGACGAATGCCGTGCTGTTTCAGGTCCAGGATCAGGGCAGGGGCATTCCCGCAGACAAATTAAAAACCATCTTTGGGCGCTTTCAGCAGGTCGATGTTTCAGATGCTCGACAACGAGGTGGTACTGGGCTGGGACTGGCAATTTGCCAGAGCATCATACAGCAGCATAACGGCAGCATCTGGGTTGAAAGCGAAGTCGGTCATGGCAGCACCTTCTATTTCACAGTACCCACGCCAGAAGCGTAAGGGGCGATCGCGAAGGCACGTCAATTAAGTTTAGAAACCTTGTATCAGCCTTATCGCGCCCGTCCTCATAAACCAGGCTAGGGGCTGGAACCCTTGCTACAAATCATGTCATGAGTCATTGATGACAGCCCCTAGCATAATACTAAGGAACGAAAGTTCTAAAGTGTGATCTTGAGTTACAGGCGCACGGCCGTGCGTCCCCTACAGAACATCTCACTAGTCGAAGTTCTTTAATCCGCGATCCTAAGCTCTGTGGGTTCTAGTGCTGAGTACTGAGGCGGAGTACAGAGTACTGAATGCTGTCTACAGCATTTAGGGAAATGGTATAAGAAAGGCTGGCTACCCGTTAAGCAATGTCAGAGCAGCATGAACAAGCGCATTCTCGTGATCGATGATGAAGAAGCGTTGCGCGAACTTGCGGCGATTTGTCTGGAAGATCTGGGCGGATGGGACGTTACCGTCGCGGCATCAGGCCACGAAGGTCTCATGCAAGCGGCAACCCATACCCCAGACGCGATCTTGCTGGATGTTTCGATGCCTGATATGGATGGGTTTGCTGTCTACGAACAGCTTAAAGCAGATGACTCTTTGTGCCAGCTTCCTGTAGTACTGTTGACCGCCAAAGTTTTACCCGGCGATCGCTCCCGCTTTGCCCAAATGGATGTTGCAGGCGTAATTACAAAACCCTTCGACCCAACCTCGCTCTGTGCCGAGCTAGCAGCCATCTTAGGATGGGAATAACCTGGCTGTCATCCGCTTATGAGTTCCTTATTTTTTTGCTCTAGTCTCTATTTACATTAGTCCCTGCCTACCAGTGACAGATGTCCTCAGCGATTCGATACGCTCAGTCGTGCGTTGTTATTTGAGCGCTAATTGAGTATGGCACCTTCAGTTCATAGGAAGCGCTGTGATGAATCGATCGTGTTGCGGATATGTCTTGTGGTCATGTATCGATTCCTAGTTCTCACAAGGCTCGATCGCTGAGTTTGCACTCGTGGCTTCTGTCATTGTCTATTTTGAGGAGATACTAAATGCCACGACCAGTCATCCGCTTTTGATGGCTCTGGCTGCTTGATAGCAAGATGATTCTCATGACTCAGATCGGATTGCGATGTAAGCCTCACATATAAGCGAATGAAAGGTATTAAGCCGCCCAAATTGATTTTGCTCATTGATGATGAGACAAGTATTCAAGAGCTTGTACATGCCTGTTTGAGCGATTTGGCTGGATGGACTGTTATTACCGTTTCATCAGCTCAGGAAGGACTAAAACGTTTAGCATCAGAGCGTCCAGATGTAATCCTGCTGGATCTGCTGATGCCCGGTATGAATGGCATCACCTTTATTCAAAATCTTTATAAGAACCCTGCCGCCAGAACGATCCCCATCATTCTTCTCACCGTTCAAGCAGGCTACTTTACACCCAAAAAATTGCAACAGCTTGGCGTGATTGATGCGATCGCTAAACCATTCAATCCTGTCACTCTACCAGAAATGATCGCTCAAACATTGGGGTGGAATGCACCTGTTGAAGAGTGATCCCTCCGTTGGTAGCTTGCCTCCACGGGCCACTGCAATCCGTTATGGATAGAAGGCCAATTGAGGTAAACCCAGCGTTTCGTCCCAACCCATCATGAGGTTGACGCACTGAATGGCTTGTCCGGCTTGTCCTTTCATCAGGTTGTCGATTGCCGACATGACAATCACGCGATCGGTGCGGGGATCAACTTCTAGCCCGATGTAACAGAGATTTGTGCCTGCGGCCCACTTGGTTTGAGGGTAGGTGCCACTGGGCAAGACTCGCACCCAGGGTGCGTTACGGTAAAAGGCGTTGTAAATGGTCAACAAATCTTCGCGCACAAGACCGGGATCACGTAGGGTTGCATAAATTGTTGCTAGAATGCCGCGCACCATTGGCACCAGATGCGGCGTGAACTGAATGAGCACTTCATGCCCTGCAAGGTCGCTACAAATTTGCTCAATCTCTGGTGTGTGGCGATGGCGACCTGCCACATTGTAGGCTGCAAACGAGTTATCAGCTTCTGCCAGCAACATCCCGACCTTCGCCTGCCTGCCACCGCCAGAGGTGCCCGATTTCGCATCAATAATGGCTGTTTCGGGAACGACTAAGCCCTGTTTGAGCAGGGGAGAAAGACCGAGAAGGCTGGCGGTTGGATAGCAACCAGGACAGCCAATTAGTTGGGCTTCAGCGATGCGATCGCGGTACAGTTCTGGCAACCCATATACCGCCGTTTCAGCAATAGCCTGATCGGTGCGATCGCCCCCGTACCAGGCTGTGTAAGTAGAAAGATCCGTAAAGCGGTAATCTGCCGACAGATCTAGTACTTTACAGCCCTTTGCCAGCAAGGTTGGAGCCATCTTATAGGCTAAACCGTTGGGTAAGGAGAGAAAGACTACCTGACAGCGATCGGCAATTTTATCCAGGTCAAGCGGTTCGACCACCTGCTGTACCCGATGCCCAAGGTGAGGATAAAGCTCTGCAAATGCTTTTCCAGCGCTACTTTCGCCACCAAGATAAGCAAGTTCCAGACGCGGATGATCCATCAGTAGGCGCACTAGCTGTACACCGCCGTAACCTGACGCACCGACAATGCCAACCGGAATGCGTCCTACATCACCCATGATGATTTACCTTTTTTGCAGATCGAATGACTCAATAATTGCTGCATTGTAGTACCAGAGAACCCGTTTTGGGGAAATCGCTTGTCTTCTACCAAGAATTGCTGACTTTACGGTGATGTGAGGAGAAGGAGCGAGGAGCCGTCAGCGATCAGCGTAGAAGTTTTGAGTTGAAGAGCGATCAGCCATCAGCGATCGGCGTTCAATCACCAGAAGCAATTTAATCTCCCCGCTGCCCCGCTTCCCCTGCTTCCCCCGCTTCCCCCGCTCCTCCATACTGCCCAGACAAAAGACTACAATTTAAAGGTAAGTTCGCTTCATAAAACCTTACGGGACTCTGGCCTTGAACGTCTTTGTCGATTCTTCTCAACTTACCCCCTTCGCTTTTGACACGATCGAAACGGCGTTGGCCGATCTCAAATGTGGTCGCGCGATCGTCGTCGTCGATGACGAAAACCGCGAAAACGAGGGCGACCTCATCGGTGCGGCCCAGTTTGCGACACCCGACATGATCAACTTCATGGCGGTAGAGGCACGCGGGCTGATTTGTCTGGCTATGTCAGGCGATCGACTGGATGAACTCGATCTGCCGCTGATGGTGACCAACAATACCGATAGCAACCAGACCGCCTTCACTGTCAGCATTGATGCCTCTCCCGGTGCAGGCGTGACCACAGGCATTTCGGCTGAAGACCGTGCTCGCACCATTCAAATTGCCATTAACTCAGCCACGCGACCCAGCGATTTGCGCCGTCCTGGGCATGTGTTTCCGCTGCGGGCCAGAGAAGGTGGTGTCCTTAAACGTGCAGGGCACACCGAAGCGGCGGTTGATTTGTCGCGTCTAGCTGGGCTGTACCCTGCTGGCGTGATTTGCGAAATTCAAAACGCTGATGGTTCAATGGCACGGTTACCCGAACTTATTGCATACGCCAAAACCCACCAGCTCAAGATCATCAGCATTGCTGACCTCATCAGCTATCGGCTGGAGCACGAGCGACTCATCCAGCGGGAAGCTGTTGCCGATTTGCCTACGGAATTTGGGCACTTTCAGATCTACGCTTACCGTCACACGTTGGATAATACCGAGCATGTGGCGATCGTCAAAGGCAATCCTGCCACCTTTCATGAGACTCCGGTGATGGTGCGGATGCACTCTGAATGCCTGACTGGAGACGCGATCGGTTCACTTCGCTGTGACTGTCGCATGCAGCTTCAAGCCGCCTTGAAGATGATTGAAAATGCGGGACAGGGTGTTGTGGTCTATCTGCGGCAGGAAGGTCGCGGCATTGGGCTAGTGAACAAGCTCAAAGCGTATTCACTTCAAGATATGGGGTTGGATACTGTAGAAGCCAACGAACATCTGGGCTTTCCGGCTGATCTGCGGAATTACGGAATGGGTGCCCAAATGCTCAATGATTTGGGTGTGCGCCAGATGCGGCTAATTACCAACAATCCCCGCAAAATCGCCGGACTCAAAGGCTATGAATTGGAAGTGGTTGAGCGAGTACCGTTGCTGATTGAAGCCACGGCTTACAACTCCGACTATCTGGCAACCAAAGCTGAAAAGCTGGGTCACTTGTTTCTACGGACGTACCTGGTCACACTGGCTATTCGCTGGCAAGAGTTAGCAGACACCGTGACGGAACGCTACGATCGCCTCCAAAAGTTGCGCTACTTGGCAAAAGTGCATGACCTGCTGCTGCAAGAAGAAGTCCGTCCAGTGGCTAAAGCACTGTTTGGCGAAACAGCGTTGATTGTCCATCTTGGCTTTGACCAACCACTTCTGGGCAATCCAGATTGGTATCACACCCCAGAACACCCATACCTGAAGTCGATCGCCAGTATTCTTGATAGTCTTGCATCGCTGCCCAATCTGCAAAAGCTCGAATTTATCGTGTCTCCCGGCACTGATCCCCTCACAGGCTTACAGGTGCAGATCGATCGGCAGGTTTTCTCGCTCCAGCAAAAGCCTTCCAGTATCACCGATACCCTCCAAACGCAAACCATTTACAGCTTCACAACAGATGTGGTTTAAGGTCAATATGATTGAAGAACAGAGCTGTGTAGAACACTCGGTAGACATAGGAACCGTGGCAGCTTTACAGCAGCATCTACGAGAACCCGTGCTGAGGAATGCAATTCGTGTGTTCTAGATGACTGGAGGCTTCGCACTCAAGATATTCTGACGGCGATCGTAGACATTCGACGTCGCACGGCAGTTATGACTTGGGCAGAATTTGAGTCAAACGAGATGATCCTGAGAGCAGTGCTCTTTGACTTTATTGTCATTGGAGAGGCAGCAAGGAGCATTCCTGTCGCTGTTCAAAGTCGTGCGCCGCAGCTTCCTTGAAGACAGATGGGAGATATACGAAACCTGATCGCTCACGAATATTTTCAGATCGATCCACAAATTGTTTGGGATGGCATCCGGAGTGATCTGCCCTCGCTCGCTGCCCCGTTACAGCAGTTATTGGAAGCAGAGCCGATCGATCCCTAATCGATCGCAGCCTGCTCCGGTTTCTATTCTTTACGGCGATCGTGTCGTGACGGATGCAGTGGTGTTTGCCAGTCCTTGAGCAAGCTGATCAGCCGTTAAGGTACGAATCAGCGTCAGCGGTAACAGTGATTCGCTGATGGCGTTGCTGTAGGTCGCACTGAGATAACTGCGATCGGCGTTGTTGTTAGCAAGATACGTCTGAAAAAAGGCGACCGCTAGCGCATTTATGTAGCGTCGAGCGGTCGCGGGACTAGGCCCAACCACTTCCTGTGGTAGTGGCAGCGCGTCTCTAGAGTTTGTGGAATCTAGTGTCGAAAAGTGCGTGCCCCCTTGCAGCATAACCAGGTATCGATCAGTCGTTGTCAGCCACGTAAAGGGTTGAATTTGTTCGAGCATTGCGGGTGCGATCGTGTCAGCATTGCCCGTGACAATCATGGTAGGCACTTTAATTTGGCTAATGCTAGTCTGCCCCATCACCGCGCTGGTAATGGGGTTAATGGCAATGACCGCTTTGATGCGACTATCCTGAAGCACAGGTTCGGGTGGCTTGAGGTCGATCGCCCGACACTGCAAGAGCAGCGACAAATTCAGCGTATTCTCTAAATTTTGACAGCTTGCCTGTAGCTGCTGTGGATTGATCGGAGCACCCGCTACGGCCAGAGCTGTGTAACCGCCAAACGATTGACCCAACATCCCAACCTGCTGAAAGTTGAACCGACCACGAAGGTCTGGGGTAGCGTTCACCAGATTCTCCACCTGGTTCAACACAAACGTGATATCCAACGGTCGATTCACAAATTCGGCTGGCTCTGATACCTCATTGGCTGTGCCATTAATGAGTGCTTGAAGGCGTGCCGCGTTGCTACCAGGATGTTCGGGCACCAGTACCGCAAACCCATAAGAGGCAAGATGAATGGCTAAATAGGCAAAGGTCGTCCGATCAGAACCAAGGCCGTGAGAAATCACGATCACAGGCATGGGTGTGGATGTTGGAGTGACCTGATTTGGCAAGTACAGATCCACAGGGACTGATCGACCGATCACAGCGCCCCCTGGCGACACCGGAGGTAAAGCACTCCCAAGGGGGGGGATTGCTGTGCCAGGAGTGGTTGGGTTAAGGACGGCGCTACGAGTGGGATCAACCAGTGCAAGCGTTTGCTTTTGCCAGGTAAAAGGCCCTCGCTGACGAATATCTGGTAGTTGGTTAACGGCGATCGCTTCCGTTGCCTGTTCCTGCTGTGCGACTTGAAGGACGAGTGCAGTTGCCTGCCTTGCCTGGTTCACCAGTTGTTGCAGAGCGGCAGCAATTTCCAGGCTGCGCTCCACATCAATTCGCAAGCCTCGTGTGGGAAATTGCCGCAGCACGTTGAGTAACGTTAACCCGTCCTGGTTGGCAGCAGCCAAAATCAGCGCGGCACGAATGGCCTTAAAGCCAGAATCGCGCGATTCTGGCTGAATGACCTGCCCCAAACGCTTAAGCAGCACCTCACCCTGAGGCGTGTAAAGAAATTGCGATACTGTCACCAGATCAATGTCAGCCCGCGCTACGAGCACGCTTCTGAGCTGCTGAAGCTGCTTGGCATCTCCATAGCGGGCATAGACGGCAAGATCATCATCGATCGTCCCATTTTTGGCATAGGCTTCGAGTGAAGATACCGGGATCGATCGCTCCAAAATGCCATAAGAGACATAAACCCGATCTGCCGCCTGCACAGGTTTTTGCAGTGCCCCTAACCAGCCAAAAGCACTGAGCAGGATTCCCGTCCAGAGAAGGTAGGGATAGCGCAGCGCGGGTTTTGTGAGGTTCATCGTTAGTTTTGAATCATTTTTCGCACTTCTTGCCGCAGTTGAGGATCATTTTGTACGGCAACAAAAATCTGGTTGAACCGCTCCATCTGTAATCCCTGCGCTTGCACAGCCTTGTCCATCTTAGCTCGAGCAGCCTCTTGGATCTGAGTGAGTTGGCTAACCGCTTGCTTGTAGCTTTCTTCTTCCTTCGGCGTAATCTGAGCCGTTGGTTTTGCAGCTGGGTTTTTCTTTAATTGGTAAATTTCGTTGAAGCGGGTTTCGGAAAGTCCTTGCTTTTGCACCGCTTGCACCATTTGACCTTCGGCGTCATTCACGATCGTCAGCAATTGCTTGGTCGCAACGGCAAACTTTTTCAGCTCATCATCACTGATCTTGGCTTGAGGTGTTGTTGCGGGAGCGGGGCTTGCTGCGGGAGCAGGCTTTTCAGTCGGAGCAGGCTTTTCAGTCGGGGCAGGCTTAGAGGGCGAGGTCTGTGCGTGGACTGGTACACTGCTCACTGCTGCAACAACAAGAAGTGAACCGATTGCCAACATTGACTTCATCATGGGTGAATTCCTGGAATAAGTGACTGGGTTCATGACGACCTGCCTCACAAGCAGGTGTATTCGCAATCAGATTTGATCGCGTTCAACCTTGATCAGGTAAACGTATAGTTTTTGGTAAACGCATAGCTTAAGTCTAATCAAACTCAAAATTTCTGCAATTTTGGTTAGCGTCATACGCTCCGTAGCAGTGTAGTAGGGACTCGCCAAAAACGATGCTCAACCAAAGACTGACTAATTGCTACAAATGTTTCTACCTTTTTAAGGATGTTTTTGAGCGATCGACCCCAACTTGCAGTAAATTTAGCAATACTCTTGTACCAAATATTTGAGCGCTCATCTTTTGGATTGTAAGAGATTAACTAAAACACGTGCATACTAAGGGCTGTCATCAATTTCTCATATACATGGCTTTCAGCACGCATTCTAGCCCCTAGCCTTGTTTGTTAGAACGGGCGCGGTAAGGCTGATGTCAAGGTTTCTGAGCTTAGTTGATGACGCGCTCTAGCGCAAGCAACAGCATCAGCTTTTGCTGTTCGGCAAAAATGCTTGATCTGAAGCATGACTAGATGTCTCCAATTCTTTGAAAGAATCTGTGATTACTCAAAGCTCACCTTCTTCCGTTAAACCAGTCTTAAGTAAGCAGCTTGACCAGCGCTGGCAAATTGCGCCTGCTCAGTGCGAACAAGCCGCAACGATCGCGCAAGCAACAAACCTTTCACCCCTGTTAGCGCAAGTGCTGCTGAATCGCGACATTACATCACCCGCTCAGGCACAGATTTTTTTACACCCAGAGTTAGAGGTTT
Organism: Stenomitos rutilans; assembly: GCF_059505485.1. Classification (NCBI taxonomy): domain Bacteria; kingdom Bacillati; phylum Cyanobacteriota; class Cyanophyceae; order Leptolyngbyales; family Leptolyngbyaceae; genus Stenomitos; species Stenomitos rutilans. Next base: position 22,194 of record NZ_JCACKR010000062.1, on the reverse strand, counting down.
TGCCCTCGCCGCTAGAAGACTTTACTGATCTACCGCTGAGCCTGGAATTGCTCATTAATGCCATTAACCAGCGTCGGAAAATTGCCATTTGTGGCGATTACGATGCTGATGGTATGACCAGCACAGCGCTACTGTTACGCGCCCTGCGAACGTTAGACGCACAGGTCGATTATGCCATTCCCAGCCGCATGAGCGAAGGCTATGGCATCAATCAGCGTATCGTTGAAGAATTTTACGATGAAGGTGTGGGGTTGATTTTGACGGTGGATAACGGGATTGCAGCCCATCAGCCGATCGCTCGTGCCCGCGAACTGGGGCTTGCCGTCATCATCACCGACCATCACGACCTGCCTCCCGAACTACCCGATGCCAATGCGATCCTCAACCCCAAGCTGATTGCCGAAACATCTCCCTATCGAGGTGTTGCAGGTGTTGGCGTGGCCTACATTCTGGCGATCGCGCTGGCACAAAGTCTGGGTAAAACCCACGAGCTAGGTAATTCGTTGCTGGAGTTGTTCACGCTGGGCACGATCGCCGATTTAGCCCCACTCACAGGCGTTAACCGTCGCTGGGTGAGACAGGGACTCCAACTGTTGCCAAAATCCAAGCTGGCTGGCGTGCAGGCGCTCATTCAAGTCACTGGGCTGAGTGGTGCCAAACAGATGAAGCCAGAGGCGATCGGGTTCCGGTTGGGGCCTCGCATCAACGCTGTAGGTCGCTTAGCCGATCCGCAAATTGTGATCGAGCTATTGACGACTGATGATGATGGGGTCGCGCTCGAACGAGCCATGCAGTGCGAACAAATCAACAAACAGCGTCAGCAGTTGTGTGAGCAGATTGAGCAAGAAGCGATCGCGATCGTCGAAGATGCCATCAATCGATCCGGTAATCCTGCGGCCCCTTTTGTCTCACCAGCCGAGAGTCGAGTCTTAGTAGTGGTACAACCCAACTGGCATCATGGTGTGATTGGCATCGTTGCGTCGCGGCTGGTTGAGCGCTATGGCGTGCCCGTATTCATTGGCACTTATGAAGATGAGGCACAGACACACATACGCGGATCAGCACGGAGTATTCCTGAGTTCAACGTGTTTGACGCCCTGCAATTCTGCAAAGATTTGCTTGGTAAATTTGGAGGACACCGTGCGGCTGGCGGCTTTTCTCTGGAAGCAGCAAATTTGCAAAACCTGCGATCGCGCCTTCAAACCTTCGCGCACCAATGCCTGCAACCCGAACACCTGAAACCCCTCGTTGTGATCGATGCTCAAGCCACGTTCGATCAACTTGATCTCAGCCTTTACGCTCAGATCGATGCGCTCCATCCCTGTGGTATTGAAAATCCCGATCCAGTCTTCTGGTCTGCTAATGTGCGCGTCATCGAGCAAAAACGCATTGGCAAAGGACACATCAAGTTCACGTTGAGTCAGGAGGGGGCTTTACCTGGCAAGCCCCGCAAATTTACCGCGATCGCGTGGCGCTGGGGCGACTACTCTCCCCTACCCAGCCAACTCGACATTGCTTATCGTCTCCGCACCAACGACTGGAACGGTGAGATTTCACTGGAACTAGAATTAGTCGGAGTTCGCAAGCCTGTGGCGATCGCGGCTTCCATCACCTTTCTGCATAACAAGCGCGAATATCATTGCGAGGTTCTACAGCAAGCTACAGGCAAACAACTCAGAATCCTGAGTCCACAGGGCAAAGAACTCATCGTGCAGCAAGGCCAGAAAATGGGCACGGTTAACGAACATCAGTGCGACCCCATCTCAGTTAGCGTCTGCAAGCCTCCTTACTACGAGGTCGTTAAAGCTGCGGTTATTGCATTGGAAAATGCTAATCAATCGCCGTAACACAATCAAAATTGGAGCCAAATGCATGGAACCTGACGGTGATCAAAAAGTAAGCCGCAATCGCCTTCGCATGCTACTGTTTGGCACCTTCTCCTGGGGGCGTATTATGCGATCGCTACTCTTCATCTATCTTGCAATCGGTGGCTATGCGTACTTCTTCAGCGATCGTCAAATCTTCCAACCCCAGCCTTCCAGCTATCAAGACACGCGTGAATTGATTAAGCTCACAACGGCCAACAAAAAGCAAATTTCCGCCGTTTATTTACCCAGCCCACAAACAAAGCAACAGCAACCCTACACTGTTCTTTACAGCCACGGGAATGGCGAAGATTTAGGTGACGTGCGTCCTTTGCTGGAGCAAATTCGAGCGATCGGCGTGAATGTTTTTGCCTACGACTATCAGGGCTACGGCACCAGTCAGGGCAAGGCATCCGAGCAAAACGCCTATCGCGATATTGATGCGGCTTACCAGTATTTAACCACGACACTCAAACAGCCGCCCAGCCGCATTATTCTCTACGGGCGATCGGTCGGCAGCGGCCCTAGTATTGACCTGGCAACCCGACAGCCCGTTGGTGGCCTCATTGTAGAAAGTGGGTTCACCAGCATTTTTCGGGTGATTACTCGCGTGCCCCTTTTCCCGTTCGACAAATTCGCTAATATCCACAAAATTGGTGCGGTGCATTGCCCAATTCTCTTCGTTCACGGCACCAACGATCAGACCATTCCCCTCTGGCACGGACGAGCATTGTTCGATCGAGCCAATCAGCCCAAGACTTTTTTAGAAGTCACTGGCGCAGACCATAACGATGTTGAACAAATTGCAGGAGAGCAATACAACCAGGCATTGCGAAACTATTTGAAAACGGTCGAGCAAACTCAAAAGCCCTAAAACGAGTCGCCAATAAAAAAGCCCGACGTGAATCGGGCTAGTCACTACTCTCTCATACTAGAAAAAATCTCAAAAGCGCGCTATTAGGGGGTTTAAATGGCTTCAACCAATAGCCTTGGCACTTAAACACGATCGCCCGTAGGCAGGTACAATGCCCTAGAGGTCGCCACCACGGGCTGCCAGTAGAAAAATTACAGCAGGGCCAGCGATGACGATCGCGGCTAACATTGTAAGCTGAATAATCGACTCCATGTCCTTACTCCCTATCCGTCGCTGAACTAAACTTGATGAGCAGTCGTAACATTTCTGCAACGATTAAATTTTATCTGGGTCTTTTGCCCACTTCTAAGAAAGTTTACAAAAGTTAAAATAATGGCGAAACTTCATCTATATCTACTAAGTGCAAGCCGTTAAGCTGACGGGGAATAGCTATCAACGGTCAGCAGTCAGCGGTCAGCCGTAACTCAAAACCCAAAACTCAAAACTCATTCCCTGCTTCTCCTCTCTCCTTACATCTCTCCCCTCTCCCCTATGGCAACCTGGCGTTGTGTAAAACAGTGTGGTGCATGTTGCCACTTAGACCCAGCTGATCGACCTGATTTAGCAGACTACCTCTCGCCTCAAGAACTGACACTTTACCTGAGCCTGGTAGGTGAGAATGGCTGGTGCATTCACTTTGACCACGCAACCCGCGAATGTGGCATTTACACCGATCGCCCACGTTTTTGCCGCGTCGAGCCAGACGTATTCCAGGATATGTTTGGGGTCGAGCCAGAAGACCTCAACGATTTTGCGATCGCCTGCTGCCAGGAACAGATTGAAGGTGTCTACGGCGATCGTAGCCTGGAAATGTTGCGGTTCGATCGTGAAGTGGGCACTACCATAGACAGCGCGCTTGACCTTTAGCAACAAATTTAAGATAATGAAAAGAATATGAAAACAAGTCATCCCCAACCTTGAATTTGCCGTGGAAGCTTCATCAATTGCCGTTTACGGACTGTCTCAGATCTCTCAACGTACTCATCTCAGCGCTACTAGTGTGTTGATAGACCCGGAAGCCCCAAACGACCCAAAGTTCCTGGTGCATGAGCAGCCAGTTGATTCAGCGATCGCTCAGATAACCACGCAAACTGCTGAGCCACTTCAACCTCTAGCTGGATCAAACGCACAGTTTTGGAAGATATTTGGCTCCACGTTTATTACGATCTTTCTGGCAGAACTCGGCGATAAAACCCAGGTAGCAACGCTTCTAATGTCTGCTCAATCACACGCTCCCTGGTCTGTTTTTACAGGAGCCGCGATCGCCCTTATTACGACAAGCTTGCTGGGCGTTCTCGTCGGTCAATGGCTGTCTTCTCGCGTCTCTCCTAGAACGCTGGATATTGCGGCTGGTATTACCCTGGCACTGCTGTCGATCGCAATGTTGTGGGATGCCGTTGGCATATAGGCGACAGAAGGCAAAGGGCGGAGGGCAAAAGGCAGAAGGGAGAAGATGAGAAGCTCAATGCTGATGGCTGACCACTGATAGCTGATAGCTTTCCACTAAACCAACTTAAAACTCAAAACTCAAAACTTCTTATGGATTGGCATCTCTTGGGACTCAGCTTCATTACCGTGTTTCTATCAGAGTTGGGCGATAAAAGCCAACTGGCAGCGATCGCGCTCAGTGGTAACTCCAAGTCGCCGCGAACCATCTTTTTGGGCACGGCTGCGGCTCTGTTGCTGGCAAGTTTGTTAGGGGTTTTTTTGGGAGAAGGTACCGCTCATTTGCTGCCGCAACGGTTGGTCAAAATTGCTGCCGCGATCGGGTTTGCTGTGATGGCGTTACGCTTACTGCTACCTAAATCAGACTCATCTGAAGTTCTAGAAACGTCCCCTGAATAAGCTTCGTTGACAGCGTTTTCCATCTTCACGACTTAAAATAGAGATTGACAACCCTGTTGAAAACGCTTGCAGAAACCCTGCACTGAGAGAACTATGGCTGCTAATGTTGAGATTTACACCTGGAGCTCCTGTCCCTACTGCATTCGGGCAAAGGCATTACTCGATCGTAAGGGCGTAGAGTACACCGAATACTGCATTGATGGCGATGAAGCGGCTAGAGCCAAGATGTCGCAACGTGCTCACGGTCATCGCTCTCTACCGCAGATTTTTATCAACGATCAGCATGTTGGTGGGTGTGACGACATTACGGCTTTGAATGCTCAAGGGAAGCTCGATCCGCTACTCCAGGCCAGTTAAACTGTCCATAGCCCACCATTAGTCGTCTGCTGTCTATGTGCGATTGACGGCCCACGATTAATCTTCGCCTAAGGACACCCCGTGAAATTTGCCTTCATCATTGACCCGATTCAGCGGCTCGACCCTGGACATGATACCAGCGTGGCGCTGATGGAAGCAGCACAAGCGTTGGGACACGACGTTTGGATCACTCAAGCGCAACAGCTAGGTGTCGCCAACGGTAAGGCGTTTGCGCTGTTAGAACGCGTTGAATTTACACCTGTACAGTTGAGCGAAGGGCTTTGGGTAGCGGTTAATCCCTGGTTTACGTTGGGCGATCGCACGTTGCTTCCCCTTGAGGCGATGGATGCCGTCTTCATGCGGACTGATCCCCCCGTGACGGTGCCTTACCTCTACGCAACCTACATTCTGGACTACATTAATCCCGCCAGAGCATTGGTGGTTAACGCACCCGCAGGCATTCGGGCAGCCAATGAAAAAATGTATGCCTTACAGTTCAGCGATGCCATCCCAGAAACCATCGTCAGCCAAGATAAGCAGGTCATTCGAGCCTTTGTAGAGCGTAAGGGCCTTGCCGTCTTAAAGCCACTGGGCGGCAAAGCTGGGGAGGGCATTCTCATCCTTGAGGCGGGCGATCGCAACATTAATTCCTTAATTGAAATTAGTACGCATCAGGGCATCGTCCCGGTAATGGTGCAGACGTATCTGCCAGAAGCGAAAGACGGCGATAAACGGATCATTTTGCTGAACGGTGAGCCGATCGGCGCGGTCAATCGCATTCCTACAGGCAACGAATTTCGAGGCAATATGGCGGTTGGCGGTAGGGTTGCTCAAACGACGATAACCGATCGAGAGCAGCAAATTTGCCGCCAACTGGCACCAACGTTACAGCGCGACGGCCTGATCTTCGTCGGCATTGACATCATTGGTGGCTACTTGACCGAAGTGAATGTGACCAGTCCTACAGGTATTCGTGAGATCGATCGATTAGACAACATTCGCCTGGGGCAACAGGTCATTGAGTGGGTTGTACGCACTCGCCAAGGCAAGTAGGACTGTGCAACACAGTCATTTTCACTTGCATCCACTACACCCTACACCTCACACCCATCTTCAAGGAACTGTGGCTTGACCAATCAACAACCGTGAGTAGGGCAATGCACCCACGTCGGTCGAAACTGATGTCGGCAAAATGGCTGCTATGTAACGTTGTGCTACAACCATACAGCACCACCCGAAATTCACTCGATCGCAGTTGATGGGTACTTTAGCCCCTAAGACAAGAGGGACAGTAACAAGCCCCCCGTTACTGTCCCTCTCGTTCTTCTCGTGGAGTGGGCATCTACACAGCCCAACCTGCTTCAAGATAGCCAGTACAAGGGTGCTGGTGGGTGAAGCAGCCATAAAGGGGGAATGAGAAATCTGTGAGGTTTAAAGGCTCGTTCTACCAAAGTAGAGTGTCAAAACCGTCTGAATCAATGGCTATTAGCCGTCATCATTAACCGATGACAAGTCCGGTAAACGGTGTTCCCCACATGTCCCAGTTTTCCTTATTGAACGGCGATCGCCACTTGTGGATGAGCGCTGATTCTAGCCGTTGGCGATCGCGAGTTTGAGTGGGCGCTAATGACCAAAAAGCTATCCCTAACTGCGTTTCAAGCTGGTTTTGGTAGTGAGCTTGCCGATAGTTCAGCAAATAGCGCTTGCAGTCATGTTCACCTTTCCAACGCTGTCCAGATTTCACCGTTTCGCCAACGTACAGCAAGATTGGCAGTTCGTAATCAATCACAAAATACAGCGCTGCCACTCCCTGTCCATCAGCTTTCCACCGCCAAAACTCAGTGTTCTGCTGAGGCAGGCTAAACGGATCAATGTGATTAGGATCAACGGCAATGCTTTCTGTCATTGAGTCTAAGAGAAAGGCTTGCTGCAAGGATGGGGTAAGACAAACCTGCTGCTGATAGTGAAACAGGCGCTGTTTCCAAGCTTGCAAAGTGTCGCTACTGATTTTTAGCCGTTCTGGTTGTTGGCTCCCATACTTTAAGGTCTTCTGCTCAGCAACCGAAAAAAGCGAGAGTTGATCGCGGCTGTACGTCAAGCCAACCTCCACCTGTAGAATTACCACCATACAGACTACGCTATATCTGTAAAAACGGCACAGAAATGGCGCTAATTGGCTCAGAGTTCTTTGATGTGCAGTTATGTCTCGTGCAAAGGTCGGTTTTTAATGGCTCGTATGAGTGCAGTAAACTTTGAGTGACCGCTTCAGGCAACCGTTGACGACATGACCGCAAACAATATCAATCTTGAACCGGGTTACTGGGATGGCATTTGGCAACAAGAACGCGACGTAACCTGGCGACAATACCCAGGCTGTTTTGGTAGAATCTGCTGGGCTATAGGGCATTTCAACGAAGTTCTGGAGTTAGGCTGCGGCACAGGAGTGTTAGCGCGTCGGCTACTCGGCTTTGGGAATGCTGTAACTGGGCTGGATATTTCTGCAACGGCGATCGCTCAGTTACCGCCTGAGATCACAGGGATTGTGGCAACCCTGCCGGATATTCCGTTGCCCGACCACAGTTTTGATGTGATTGTGGCAACTGAAACCCTGGAGCATATCGAAGATGATCGTGGTTGCATCGAGAGGGCTGTTCAAGTCTTGCGCCCCGGAGGTCGGCTCTATGTAGCCGTGCCCAACGATTGCCTGGGGCCAGAGGAAGAACCAGAACACTTACGAAAATACACCCCGGAAGCGATCGAGGCGTTGCTTTCACCCTATGGTCAGGTGTTTATTGAGACGTTTGTGGATGAGTTTGTGGTCACACCGGGGCAAATCGTCGCCCAACCCACAATTCTAGCTGCACTTTACACCTAGCTTTAGCGTCATGGGAGGATGTACCTCATTTGGCTTCCAGCCCTGGATATGGCAAGGCCCACCTTCACAGCTCACCTTTAGAATGGTCTCTACGGAATAAGGGGTTTGAAAATTTGCACTTGCATGCTAAGCGGCCAGTAAATCCTGTTAACGATGGGTTGAAAAGCCGAATGTCGGCCTCCTTATCTAAAAGCTTGACTTTAGGTCGCAACACCTCTGGGCACCCCTTCTAGGGCTTCTTGTTCCGTTTCAAAAATTTCAAACACTGAGTCCATCATGGTCACTTCAAAGACTAGCTTGGCTTCGGGATGAACATTACAAATGCGAAAGCTGCCGCGTACCTTGTCAGCATCACGCATACCCGCAACCAGAGAAGTCAAGCCAGAGCTATCAATAAAGTTAACTTGCCCAAGATTGACCACCACATGGCGACTGAGTTTAGAAATACATTCTTGCAACTTCAGGCGAAACTGCCATGCGGTTGTAATATCAAGCCGTCCAGTAGGCGTTAAAACAATGACGGTGGTGCCGTCTTGCGTTGTATGGGTTTTCTGCTCCATGTGAATCGATTTTTGCTCCATAAGGCTCGCTTTACCCTCTCCTACGAACGGTGGACGCTTGGGCTGATTTTAACCGAAGATCTGAAATACGTCTCTAGCCTTCAAGTGCGCAAGAGCAGATTGCAGCGGCAAATAGTCGCCTTTAAGCAGACTAGCGGCACAAATAACTACACTTAAGCACACCCACTTAGAAGCATCCGTTTGTTGGAGGCTCTGGGCATAAGTTTTGGTTAGATCTCGATCGCAGTAAGCTTAAGCGCCGCATGGTAATACCACACAAACCCTATAAGCAGTCTACTCTACCCAGCTTGACTTGGTAGAGTCCAGTTTACCCAATCTTGCGGTTTCAAAAACGTCTCGTAAAGTGAGGCTTCTGGGGTATTGGGTTCTGGGGTATAGCTATACTCCCAGCGAACTAACGGTGGCAAAGACATCAGAATCGACTCCGTGCGTCCGTTTGTCTGTAAGCCAAAAATCGTGCCTCGATCGTAGACCAGGTTGAATTCAACGTAGCGGCCCCGTCGATAAAGCTGGAAATTGCGCTCACGCTCACCATAAGCATGAGACTGTCGCCGTTCAATGATGGGTAGATAAGCGGGTAAAAACGCTGTACCGCAACTTTGAATGAACCCAAAGATATCGTCCCAGGTGCGTCCCTTCACAGCACCCACTGTTTGGCTATGGCGAGCGGCGTCTGTGTCACTTTGAGAGCCAGGATACGTGATTGGGTAAAGAATGCCTTGCGTGTCTTGATAATCAAAGAAGATGCCGCCAACACCACGCGTTTCCTGACGGTGCTTAAGGTAGAAGTATTCATCGCACCAGAGTTTAAAGGTCGGATAATACTCTGGATGATGGCGATCGCAGGCCTGCTTCAGCGTTTGGTGGAAGTGAACGACATCTTCCGCAAACGGGTAGTAAGGGGTAAGGTCAATGCCACCACCGAACCACCAGACAGGCCCCGCCTCAAAGTAGCGGTAGTTGAGATGCACCGTAGGAATGTAGGGATTGCGGGGATGCAACACCATTGATGTGCCCGTCGCGTAAAACTCGTAGCCTCTTGCCTCTGGTCGCTGCATCACGATCGACGGCGGCAGGTCTTTACCCCATACTTCTGAGAAATTAACGCCACCCTGTTCAAAGACCTTGCCCTCTCGCAGCACACGCGATCGTCCACCACCGCCTTCTTCCCGCACCCAGCTATCTTCCTGAAAGGTGCCTCCATCGTCTGCTTGCTCTAAGCCCTGACAAATTTGATCCTGTAAGCCTCGCAAGAACTGGCTGACTCGCTGCCGCGAATCACTGGGAGGAAGCGGTGAAGATACAGCCGTTTCAGAGGTGGAAAACGCAGTCATAGTCAATCTCGATCGCTCTTAATGCTTTCTTAGCCTACCGTGAATTGTACCCACAACCAAGTTAGTGTGAGATTTATAAATAAGTGTGAAGGGAAGGGGAAAGTTTTGAGTTTTGAGTTGTTCCTTGACCTACTCCCTACTCCCCACCTTCTGCCTTCTACCTCCTACCCTCACCCCTCATCCACTAACCGTTCCAGGTACCGCTCAATTAAAAGAATTGCCACGATGTCGTCGATCGGGCGAGAAATTGTGCGAAAGGATTGTGGAATCAGGCTTGCAAGTCCTTGGGCGGGGTACATTTGCCAGTAGCGATCGCGAGCTTGGAGGGTGCTGTGGCGCTCATCAACCATCACGACGCGGAGAGGTTCAACTAATTCATGGTTCAGCCGTTGTTTCCAATCCTTGGCTGTGGTTTGGTCGCCCATCACCAGCAACGAAATGGGAAATTGCTGCCGCAGGTGCTGAATGGTTGCGATCGCCGCTTCCGCTTCAATAACCTTGTGGTAGCGCAGCGTTCGATCAACGCCAATAACGGCCAGACCACACTTGCGACGACCGGGATCAAACCCTAAAATGACAGGCTGGTCAGACGGAGGGAGGTCAGGTTGTGAAGGAGGGCTGGATAGCATAGCGTGGCATGACCAAAGAGCATCAACGTGAAACCGTTAGGGATTTTGTCCGCCTGTGGCAGGTGCTAGATTCTTTGTGCGGAGCAGCACTTGTCCATTCTGGCTGGCGATTAAATCGATATTAAGCGGTCCAACTGTATACGTAACATCTGACGTAACGGCCTGTAGTTCGATCGTCTGCTTGTACTGCTTTAGTTGTTCAATAAAGGTAATGACATCTTGAATCCGCCCAATCTGAACAGAATCTGTGAGAATCCCAAGATTACGGGCACGAAAATTAGCGGCGGTCAGCAATTGGTTAATGCGCTGCTGAATTTGAGCATCTGACAAGGTAGAGGGGTTGAACGACGTGCCAGCAACCACATCACCTGCTAGAAAGACAACCCGATTGCGCACAGCATCGCCAAACACCTGAATGAACTTTTCACCCACAAGGTAGTTGGCACCGGAGTAGATGCGAACAATATAGTCCTGCCCGTCATCAATTTGTTCAATGAGTTGTTTCACATCTGCACTGGTGATCTGCACAATGCGATCGCGGGTTCCAGGTCGTACTAATCGAATAGCCGATTGATTGGCTTCACGAAGGAGTTGATCAATGGCTTGCTGCGCTGCTGCTGTGTTGGTAGTACGAATGCCGATCGATGCCAGCACCTGCCCTCGCAGAATTACCACATTGCCGATGCGTAACCCTTGTGCAGTTGATTGCAACGCTTGCACGCTTCTTGTCAAATCTTCTTGCTGCGTTTCCAGATCCTTAAGACGGGCTTCGCGCTGTTGAATAATTTGGTCTCTGGCGCGAATCTCCTGTTCTCGTTGCCCAATCACACGATCGCGTGCCGCTTGCAGTTGACCAATCTCCGATCGCAACCGCAGGGCTTGTGCAGAAACATTTGCCAATCGCCCCTGGGTGAGACTCAGTGCCGTTTGAATGCGAGCCGCTTCGGCCTGGGCTCGAGATCGTTCTGCGATCGCGCCTTTTAACGATTGATTGGTTTCGGCAAGCTGCTTTTTGGCAGACGCTCGATCGGAGCGCGATTTTGTCAATTCTCGTTCGATTTGCCCTTTTTGAATTCTCGCTTCTTCCAACTCAGTCCGAGTGTTTCGCAGTCGGCGTTGAATGGTGCCTAACTCAAACACTCCGGTACGCAGTTGGTTGCTGGCAGCAAACAAGACGCCCAGAGTCGAAGCCGAAATTAGAATTCCCGTAATAATGGTGACCAACGTTGCCGTCTTGCGGGGACGCAGCTTAAACAAGCTAAGACGAGCTTTACCAACACGAGTGCCGATGCGATCGCCCAATGTGGCAATGACCGCACCAAGTATCAGCACTGCCAAAATCAGAATTTCCCCGCCGGACACACTTACACTCCCAAAGGCCCCTGTTTCACAACCCTGATGAAGCTGTTGGAGCGAATTCACATACAGCGTACCTCAAGTCGTTAAATTTTGTTGTGCGTTGCTAAATTTGTAACTTGCGATGATGAGAAAGAGACGTTTGAAGTTGGCTTAGTGGCAGTTTTCAGCTTTCAGCCGTCAGCTTTAAAGCCCTCTGCCTTTTACTTTTAGGATTTACGCAAGAGCGGTCATCTTTCGCCCTCCTAGCCCCTAATTCTGAGAGAACCGAGCCAATTAAAGCCCCGAAGGATCGAGGATTTGGGGACCAAATGCGTAAGTCCTAACCTTCTTCCTTTTTCCTACGTAAACTGCTGACTCAATGTCACTGGGTTATGCACAGTGATTTTTTTCTTGTGGATGGAGATCATCTTGTCTTGCCGCAGATCGCCGAGTAAGCGAGTTACCGTCACGCGGGTAGACCCGATTGCCTCTGCGATCGCCTGGTGAGACAGCTTAAGGTCGATCGTAATACCATCGTTGGTCGGCACGCCAAAGTCACGACATAGAATGAGCAAGAAACTCACCAACCGAGAACCCATGTCTCGATGCGCTAGAGTTTCGATCATCATCTCAGTTTGCAAAATGCGAGACGACAAGCCGCGCAGCAGAATCATCGACAGCTCAGGGTTATCTTTAAGTGCTTTTTCTACCTGCTCGATTGGCACTGACAGCAACTCAACGGAGGTAAACGCAACGGCATGATAAAAGCGATCGGATTTATGTCCTGTAATTAGCGATAGCACACCAAAAACGCTATTTTCTCGTAAGAGTGCAACGGTGATTTCTTCCCCTGCTTCATACACTCTAGAAAGCTTGACCGCGCCTCGCAGCAAAAAATACACACGTTCTGCTGGGTCGCCTGGAAAGAAGATGGTTTTACCCCGTTCAAACGTCTCGACAACGGGTGGAAAGGCCCCTCCACCTATCTGACGAAATACAGATGCTAGCGGTCTATCTTGCGTCACTACCATATCCCCTTACCTGGTGCCCAAGAAACTGCTCAGCCTTGCCCCAAACGAAACACCGATAAAGTGTTTGTAGCTTAGAACACTTAAACTCACTCCGAGCTGCTTTTTTGTGCCTGATGTTACACATTTCTCTTTGATCGCCACATTGAGCACCTTACAGCAGCTATTTGTCTCTAAGTAAGACTACTTCTAGCTATGCTGCTGACCCAGAGGCAAAAGCAATAACTGCTTCAAGGTATCTCAACTACAGCAGATCGGCTCAACAAATTCGCTCGATCGCTCCTAAAACCGAGTTGTACGTCTCGCTTGTGAGTGGGCAGTCAAAAAGCACCACTCTATGCGCTACCCGTTGTGTCCCATCTTTGAGTATTCTTGAAGCACTCTTACTGTTGCTGTTGAAGATAGTCGCTATGCTAGACCTGACTGGAAAAAATGCTCTTGTGACAGGCATTGCTAACAATCGTTCGATCGCCTGGGGCATTGCCCAGCAGCTTCACAAAGCAGGCGCAAACATTGGCGTTACCTACCTACCAGACGATAAAGGTCGGTTTGAAAAAAAAGTGGCTGAGCTAGTAGAACCTTTGCAGCCTAGCCTTTTTGTGCCTTGCAACGTTCAGGATGACGCCCAAGTTGAAGAAACCTTCACGACTGTAAAAAAACAGTGGGGCAAGCTAGATATCTTGATTCATTGCCTTGCCTTCGCCAATAAAGAAGATTTGACCGGAAATTTTGTGAATACCTCTCGTGATGGCTTCGCGACCGCGTTAGATATCAGCGCTTACTCATTGGTAAAGCTGTGTGCTGCCGCAAAACCGCTAATGACTGAAGGTGGCAGCATTGTAACCCTCACATACATTGGGGGGGCACGCGTGATCCCCAATTACAACGTGATGGGCATTGCGAAAGCTGCGTTAGAAATGAATGTCCGTTATCTCGCTGCTGATGTGGGGCCGCACAATATTCGAGTCAATGCCATTTCAGCGGGGCCTATCCGCACGCTTGCCTCTTCTGCTGTAGGTGGCATTTTGGACATGATTCATCACGTTGAGGAGGTTGCCCCCCTCCGACGAACCGTGACGCAGATCGAAGTGGGTAACGCCGCCACGTTTCTTTGCAGCGACCTAGCAAGCGGCATCACGGGCCAAATTCTGTATGTGGATGCAGGCTATGAAGTGATGGGTATGTCAGAAACAAAGGGCTAAAGACTGTAGTTTACTTCTGCGAAGCAGTTAGGCTAAAAGCTAAATTTTATCCTTTAGCCTTTCCTCCTAAAACCCCATTGCTCGTGCCACGGCGGTCAACTCTGGCTCGATTCCCTGATGCAGTTGGTTGTTGCTGTGTTTAATTGCTGTGTCGGGGTCTTTAAGACCGTTGCCTGTCAGCACACACACAACCGTGGCACCTGTAGGAACCTGTTCTTTCACTTTCAACAACCCAGCTACAGAGGCAGCACTGGCAGGTTCACAAAAAATGCCTTCCTCAGAGGCCAGTAGGCGATACGCATCCAAAATTTCGTCATCGGTAACGGCATTAAACGAACCCTGGCTGGCGTGCTGTACCGCGATCGCCCGCTCCCAGTTTGCCGGGTTGCCAATGCGAATTGCCGTAGCCAGTGTTTCGGGATAGTCTACGGGGTGCCCTGCGATAAAGGGAGCGGCTCCAGCAGCCTGAAAGCCCATCATGTGCGGTAGTTTGGTGCAGCGCTGTTCCTGATGGTACTGGCAAAAGCCCATCCAGTACGCCGTAATATTGCCTGCATTACCCACGGGGATGCAGAGCCAGTCAGGCGCATCACCCAAGTCATCCACCACTTCAAAGGCAGCGGTTTTTTGCCCTTCCAAACGGTAGGGATTGACTGAGTTGACCAGCGTGACGGGATAGTGGGCGGACATATCCCGGACGATCGTGAGCGCCTGGTCAAAATTGCCTTTGATCGCCATCACCTCTGCGCCATAGAGCAACGCCTGCGCCAGCTTGCCCAAGGCAACGTAGCCATCGGGAATCAGCACAAATGCCCTCATGCCACCACGACGAGCATAGGCCGCCGCTGCCGCAGAGGTATTCCCTGTACTGGCGCATATCACAGCTTTTGCGCCCGCTTCCTTTGCCTTCGAGATCGCCATTGTCATGCCCCGGTCTTTGAAGCTCCCGGTTGGGTTTAAACCGTCGTACTTCACCAGAACACGTACTTGCCTGCCAATTTGAGCCGCGATCGCAGGCACAGGGATCAAAGGAGTGTTACCTTCATGCAACGACACAATAGGGGTCTGATCGGTAACAGGCAAGTAGGGGCGGTAGGCTTCAATCAGCCCACGCCAGCCAGCGTTCGTTGTGCGCGTGTCGTGGCTGGAGGATGGAGCAGAATGGCTATGAGAATCGGCAGATAAAGCTATGGTCACA
This sequence comes from Stenomitos rutilans, assembly GCF_059505485.1. NCBI lineage: Bacteria > Bacillati > Cyanobacteriota > Cyanophyceae > Leptolyngbyales > Leptolyngbyaceae > Stenomitos > Stenomitos rutilans. The sequence continues at coordinate 7,029 of NZ_JCACKR010000062.1, read as the reverse complement.
GGAGGTACGCGATCGGGCTAAGCAGGTTTATAGAGGGCAAGGCTACCAAATACAATGCGTCGAGCCATGTCTTGTGAATGTGGCATTAAGCATTCGTGTTGCATCCACTGAATCGGTTGCAGTTGCTCTAGCAATAGTTTAACCTGAACGCTCATTTTACTTCGATCGTTGAGTAGCCCGTATGCAGTTTCACTGATTGCTGAGGTTTTCTTGGGCTCTTTCCTCTGCAATTGCTAAGTATCAAGCGTTTAACTTCCGTAGTTTTGCCCAGTTAGAAAACTGACCCCTCGACTTACAATCTGCCAGTACGGGAAATTACAATTTTCTGTAAAGTTTAGGTTAAGATGAGACGTGTGATGCGAGTGAGTACAAATGACTAGCCAACTTATTACAGATAGACAAACTCCCGAAGCGGCCGTTGATCAGCAGCGTTCACGATTAATTGAGGCAATGAAAGCTCAGTATCGGCTGGATCAGCAAGTCAAATTCCTTCACCTTCAGGCAGAAGCTGATTCCTTATTACAGCAGCTACAGACTCTTAAGCAACAGCGTCAAACAGAAGGCTCCTCTTCACAACAATAGAGAGCAAGCTGGCTTCGCTGTAATGGGTCACTTTAGTCCAGATGCCCGTTCTGTTAAATTAAGAATGTCCGTTGCTAGCCATCACACAGTAACTGGCATCGCTGAACTAGCTGCTTGTACTTTAGCGACCCGTGTTTCTCCACGTCAAAAGACACTTGACCGAGTCTACGGCTCGATTGAGGGCATTATTTTTTAGGACTTACGCAAGAGTGGTCATCTTTCGCCTCCTAGCCCCCAATTCATAGCCCTTTGGGCATACCCTTTGGGAAGCAAGCTACAAGAAAGGGGGAGCCGGGCCAATTAAAGCCCCCAGCATTGGAGGTCGAGGGGCCAAATGCGTAAGCCCTATTTTTGTCAGAAGAGCCTTACCTGGAAATCAGCAGGTAGAGAATCTCTACCTTCAAGTGCTTCGGTGCCACCAGGTTTTATACTTGGCATGGCTTTATTTGGTTGAAGGTCGTGATGCGCTCTTTCTGGTCTGATCCCTATTTGTGGATTCACCTGACAGGCTTAGCAGCCGTTCCACTCTTTGTAGAAGGATGTTTAGTTGGGTTTGCTTTAGGTGATCCCTTATTGCCAGTTTGGTTAGAGCTTCTGCTGGTTGCAGCAGTGGGCATCGTGCCGATTTTTTGGATGCAGTGGCGGCGACCGTTCTATATCTTCAGCCTGGTAACGGTTTGCCTAAAGCCCGCAGCCCTAACGGACGATCAGCGAAGACTACTAACGTTGTTTAAGTCGTCTCGCAATCGTGTTTTAGCGGTTCTAGCTGCGATCGCGCTGATTGTTGTGCTGTGGAAAGTTTACGCGCTGGCACCGATCGCGGCCTCGTCTGTCTCGTTTTTGCCTGCATCGCGATGGCTGGGCTTGTTGATAGCGGCAGTCGCTTTTCTAGCCTGCAACCTTTTTGTACAGGTTCCACTCAGTGTTAGCAGCGTCATGCTTTCTAGTGAATCGGCGTTTACACAGACAGTTCCTTATCCGCAGGAGCAAATTCGACAGAGCTTTTCGCTGCTTGGGTTACAGCTAAGCCGCATTTTGCCGCCCGTAGTGCCTGCCACAAAACCAGCGATCGTCCCACAAGAAGGACTTTCTGCTGCTGCTGCGACTGCCGGCTCGATCGAGACGACGGTAGCTTCACCACCAGTGAAACCACTCACCGATGACCTATGGGCAGAGCCAGCAGGTTCTTTGGAAGACTCACCAATAGCTAGCGATGATCAAGCATCGATGCGGGGAGCAAGTACAGTCGATCACTCCGATGTGGAAGCGCCTGAGACCTTAACCGCGACTGACGAGAGCTTGACTTCTGAGGCACCTTCGATCGCAGACACTTCAATTAAGGACCCATCGGTTGAACCAGCATCATCTGAGACGGAAGATGATCGCATCGTGTGAGGGACGTGAGCCTTCCCTCGCCCGTCCTTGAGTCATGCAACGCCTCGCAACTTCAGCTTCACGCCTAGAATAAAATGAGTCCTCTTGAGCTTTGCAATGCGTCGTGATCTAGGCTCGCCTCAACGCTTTCCCAGAGTACCGAACGATCGACGGGTCGCTGCGTTTGCGATCGATTTCGGCGTAGCGTCGTTGCTGAGTACGTTGGGAGGGTCAGGCGCAGTCATTCCGCTCTTTATCCTGAGTTGGTATGGATTGCGCGTCATTCTCGTTGCCAAAAACCAGGGGCAGAGTTTGGGGCAGTGGGCGTTAGATATGAAGGTGCTCGATCCCAGGACACGATCGCGACCAGGTCTTCTGGAACTAATGAAACGAGAAACCTTAACAGGCTTGGAGAGCTTGTTGCTTTTACTGGGCCTGGTAAACCTTAGCCCCACCAATGGCCTGATTCTAGTCGCACCCATTCCCCTGCTGATCGATTGTGGGCTGGCGTTTCTGGACGATGATTTTCGGCAAGCGTGGCACGATCGCCTTGCGCAGACGGTCATGATTCAAACGCAGCGAGGCTACTCACTGGATATTAAAGTGAAAAAATTCTTTGCTCAACTTGGCGATCGTGTGAAATAATGGGTGTTTGTGTATAAATCATCCTTCTTCGCTGACTTGTCGAATTATGGCTAAGAGTAAAGGTGTTCGCATTGTAATTACGCTGGAATGTACCGAATGTCGCACCAATCCCGACAAGCGATCGCCAGGGGTTTCTCGCTACACGTCTACTAAAAATCGGCGCAACACCACTGCGCGGATTGAGTTGAACAAGTTCTGCCCACACTGCAACAAGCACACAGTGCATAAGGAAATCAAATAACCTGCTGTTGCGCTCAGGCGGTCGTCTATCTTGATTGATGTGACGGCTGTCCCTTATAGCCACGATATTGACCACTGATCACTGACTACCGACCATCATCATGACCTATTTCCGCCGCCGGGTTTCACCCATCAAGCCCGAAGATCCCATCGATTACAAAGACGTTGATTTGCTGCGTAAATTCATTACCGAGCGTGGCAAAATCCTGCCTCGTCGGATTACTGGCCTCACTGCAAAGCAGCAGCGTGACCTTACGCAGTCGATTAAGCGTGCTCGTATTTTGGCTTTATTGCCCTTTGTTAACCAGGAAGGGTAGGTGAGGGACGTAGGGTGTATGGTACAGGAACTTTGAGGGTTTCGCTTCGGCGGCTCGAAGAAGGGTAACGCATCATCCTGTACCCTGTACCTCATTCTCGATCTTTAATCTCTCACCTTAAACCTCGCACCTCAATGGAGAAGGGCACGCTTGTCGAATTTCGTCTAAACGGTGAACGCCGCCTTGCGGTTGCCGACCGTTCTGAAGGCAAAAAACACTGGATCGTCACCGACGATCGTGGTCAGGCGCATACGCTTCATCCCCGTCAGATCACCTATGAGGTTGAAGGTACTTACAAGCCAGCAGACATCTCTCGCTTTCTTCAAGAGGTTCAGCCATACCTTGACCCTTCTAACCTGGAGGTTGCCTGGGAAATCCTGGTCGAAGACGGTGAAACCGTTGATCCTGCGTCAATGGCTTTATTGCTGTTCTCTGACAAAAATCCCCCTTTGCATTACGCGGCTCATTGGCTGCTCAGCGATGACAAGCTTTACTTCAAGCTCAAGGGCGATCGCTACGAACCACGTCCCCAAGCTCAGGTGATGGAGCTGAAGCATCAGCTTGAAATGGAAGCACAGCGAGAGCAGGAATGGCAAGGCTTTTTAGCGCGGATCGAGCAGGGCTTAGCCGGAGAACCTGTCACCTGGCTTGCGAGCGATCGTGCCCGCTTAGATGCCCTCGAACGCTTTGCAACCTTTGGTGAGGAGGCGACTCACCGCGTACCAGCTTTAGAAACCCTGCTACACTTAAAACGACCTGAGACATCTCAGGCTGCGTTTCAACTACTGGTCGATCTGGGACTATGGAGTTCCCATGAAAATCTCTTCTTGCGTCGCAGTCAGATTCCAGTTCACTTTCCTCCCAGGGTATTGGAAGTGGCACATCATTGTCTGAACTCTCCGCCGCCTGACCTCAATGCCGATCGCCTGGATTTAACTCATCTCAAGGTTTACACCATTGATGATGAAAGCACCCTTGAAATTGATGATGGTCTGAGCCTGGAGTACCTTCCCGGTGGTGGGCAGCGGCTATGGATTCACATTGCCGACCCGACCCGTTGGCTACAGCCAGGCGATGAGCTTGATTTAGAAGCCCGTCGCCGCATTACCACACTCTATTTGCCCACGGGGATGATTTCGATGTTCCCGGCAGAGTTGGCGACAGGGCCGATGAGTTTAATTCAGGGACAGGTGTGTTGTGCCCTGAGCTTTAGTGTCATTTTGAGTCCTGCAGGTGCCATCGAGGACTACAGCATTCACGCCAGTCTGATTAAGGCAACCTATCGTCTCACCTACGATGATGTGGATGAAATGCTGGAGCTTGGCGTACAGGCTGAGTCAGAGCTAGAGGCGATCGCGCAGTGGGCCAAACGTCGCCAAACCTGGCGGCAGTCCCAGGGTGCCATCAGCATTCATATGCCAGAGTCATCTATCAAAGTTTACGAGGACGAGATTACGATTCAGGTACTGAACGATTCGCTAGCACGTCAGCTCGTCGCAGAGATGATGATTTTGACGGGTGAGGTGGCGGCTCGTTATGGGCAGGCACACAACCTACCGCTACCGTTCCGCAACCAGCCGCAGCCCGAATTACCGTCTGAAGAAGAACTGCTGCAATTACCGTCAGGGCCGGTGCGTTCTTGTGCGATTCGGCGGTGTATGCCTCGCAGCGAACTCAGCATTACCCCCGCTCGTCACGCCAGCCTGGGATTGGATACCTATACTCAAGTCACGTCGCCAATCCGTCGCTATAGCGATTTATTGGCACACTTTCAGATTAAGGCACATCTGCGGGGGGCTACCCTTCCCTTTTCGGCGGAAGCCATGAAGGAACTGATCTTAACCATCAGTGCTGCCGCTTACGAAGCGGTGCTGGTTGAACGTCAGACAAACCGCTATTGGGGGCTAGAGTTTTTGCGGCGTAATGCTGATGAGATCTGGGATGCTCTCATGCTGCGCTGGCTGAGAGAGCACGAAAACCTGGGACTGGTGCTGTTGGAAGATTTGGGCATTGAACTGCCCATGCGCTTCACCCGACCTGTAACACCGGGCGATCGCCTGGAACTAAAAGTGAGCCACGCTGATCCTCGCCACGATATTATTCAGTTTCAAGAAATGGTGTACCAAGAAGCTCAGACTAAAAACTAGGCACTCTTGACCCGATCGTTTCGTCTATAGCAGCAGCCTCTGCCAGCGGTGTGAACGCATCTCTGGCGAGAATATTTTATCGAAGCTTTAGAACTACTTGACTTCTACGTGGCTTTTATGTGAAATCTACCGGATCTTGCGGTTTAACCTTCGTAGAGATGGGAGGGCAATACCGAGAAAGGTTGATTCACAAGTCCTGGCAGCTCTGCCTTTAGCCAGTACGGTTGCGAATCAGTGAATACAGATATTGGGTGACTACCTTCTCAAAGCATCGCTTGAACAAGGCTGAACGTTGAGACAGCCAAATCATGACGAAAAGGTAGGTAGCGATAAGTGAATTATAGAACCAAGTTCGTAGCAGCCAGCACTCTAACTAAGCTGAAACCGCACGATCGGGTTTCGATCAAGCACCGCCACATCCTGGGAATGCGCGTGGATGCTACCAGTTACCAGGATGCTACGCAACAAGTAATCAATTGGGCAAAGGCCGCTGAAAGCCGTTATGTCTGTGCTGCCAACGTTCATATGGTCATGGAAGCCTATGATCAAGGCGAGTTTGCCCGCACAGTCAACAATGCAGATTTAGTCACCCCCGATGGCAAGCCGTTAGTCCAGGCATTGCGCGCTTTGGGGATTAAAGAAGCCTCTCAAGTACGCGGCCCCAATCTCACGTTGCATATTTGTGAAGCGGCGGCAAAGGAAGGAGTGGCGATCGGGCTTTATGGTGGCACACCTGAAAGCCTCGCGCTGTTCACAACGTTCCTGCAAAAACGGTATCCAGGCATCAATATTGTGTGCCAGATTTCGCCCCCGTTTCGATCGCTGACAGCCGCAGAAGATGCCGCATACACCCGGCAAATCGTTGAATCAAAAGCACGAATCGTTTTTGTAGGCATCGGTTGCCCAAAGCAAGAGCTATGGATGGCTGCGCATCACAACAAGATTCCAGCCGTCATGCTGGGCGTTGGGGCCGCGTTCGATTTTCACTCTGGCCGCGTTAAAGAAGCCCCCGTTTGGATGCAGCAGGCTGGTTTGGAGTGGGTCTTTCGCCTGAAAGCAGAACCACGGCGATTATGGAAACGCTATGCCAGACACAATCCACGGTTCCTGCTCTTCTTTTTTACCCAATGGTTGACTAGTTTGTCCGCACGGCGTTGGTCTGAAGCAACCAGCCACGATTAATTCAGAGGCTGCGTTTAGGTTTCTTTCTACTTCCTCTGAAGCAAAAACACTATTTGAGTGAACGGCTGCTAGAGCAGAGATATGAAGTACACGGTATCATCCGCTGCACCTCCACAAGCACCAGCGCTAAACTGGGAAGGTCGTCACGTTTGAGCTGTGAGTGCCGTTGATGGTGGACGCCGACCTCCGAGCGTTGGACTTGTTACCGCTCGTGTGCCTATTCAAATGCGCAGTGTAGCGATCGTCCGTTAGCGAGTCGTCGCCAGCTGTTGTTGTGGTTTTAGGCTACGGTTACTTGAATGCTATGTGCGCTTAAACTGACCGAGCAACTGTAGAAGGGGTATTGTGTTAAAGCGTTGGCTTCAGCACGATCGGTTTTTGGTGCGAGTCTTTTTTTAGAATGGTATACAGCTTCGACGGGCAAAAATAAACCATGACAACAGCATTGGATCTGACAAAGCAGCGCATTGTGGTAACGGGGGGTGGAGGTTTTCTGGGACGGCAGGTCGTGGCGCAACTGTGCCAAGCAGGGGCTGACCGGA